>CAIZGG010000228.1 GCA_903932425.1 uncultured beta proteobacterium
GCCCCAACCTATCCCCGCGCACAGTCAAGGTTTGTCGTCGCGAAAAGAAACGCCCGTCAAGTTCAACTGACAATGTGGATTGAATCAACCATTGCGGTGAAGTTTATGCGTCAGGGGCGCACGCAAACGGCGTTGATCATGGTGGGGATCTCAGTCGGCGTCTCAGTCATTGTCTTTATTACCGCATTGATCCTTGGTCTACAAAGCAACATCATCGCTCGTACGCTAGGTACACAGTCGCACATTCGCGTGCAACCACCAGACGAAAAAAACATCATCACCCCTAGGCGCGAAGGCAGCGTCGCCTTAGTCACTGAAGATAAGCGCGCGCAACGACTACGCTCAATTCTCAACTGGCAAGACGTGCGCGACACACTTGATACCTTGCCTGAAATCAAAGCGGTGTCACCAGTCGTCTCGGGGCCTGCCTTTGCAAGCAAGGGTGAAGTGTTTAAGTCGATTTCAATTCTTGGAATTGATCCGCCGCGTTACGAAAAAATCATTCCGATCAGTACAGATATTATTTCTGGTAAGTTCAAAGTTGGCGCTGGCGATGCCGTGATCGGCAAACTGCTCGCCGATGATCTAGGCCTGAGAGCCGGCAATAAATTACGCATCGAGTCGGGCGATGGTCTTGTGGCGGTCGTCACCATTGCAGGCATCTTTGAGATCGGCGTGCGAGATCTGGATGCACGCTTTGTTTATGTTGATCTGAAGCAAGCCCAATCATTGTTAGGCCTGTATGGCGGCATTAACCTAATTGATTTGACGGTACAAGATCTGTTTACTGCCGACGCCACGGCGGCCAGAATCTCACGCCTCACCGGGTTAAAAGCCGAAAGTTGGATGGAAACCAACGCGCAACTCGTCAATGCGCTAGCCTCGCAAAGCCTGTCAACTTCAATCATCACTTTTTTTGTTGCCTTATCGGTCGCCTTCGGGATCGCAAGCGTTCTAGCGATTAGCGTCACACAACGCACACGCGAGATCGGTATCTTGCGCGCCATGGGGATCCGACGTTCGCAAATGTTGCAGGTTTTTTTGCTGCAAGGTGGATTGCTTGGTCTGATAGGATCAGCTGTCGGCGCGAGCTTTGGCTACGGACTCGTGATGGCGTTTAATGTTTTTGGACCCAAACTGTTTTACATTGAACTACCGACGTATTTAATCGGCAGTGCAACGGCGATTGCCACCGTGGTGGGCATACTCGCAGCGCTAGCTCCCGCCTGGCGAGCTTCACGACTAGACCCCGTTCAGGCAATTCGCTATGTCTGACACACCTGCTGCTGTTTTGTCACTGGTCGATGTTCGCAAGTCATACAACATTGGCTCGCCCAACGAAGTTGAAATTTTGCACGGCATCAATCTTACGGTACAAGAGCGTGATTTTTCGGCTTTGGTGGGGCCATCGGGTTCAGGCAAAAGCACCTTGCTCAATATCATTGGGCTGCTCGACCAGCCGACCTCGGGCGAGCTCTACATTTTGGGTCAGCCAACCCGTGAGATGGAAGACGAAGCGCGTACCGCACTACGAGGCAACACCATCGGCTTTGTCTTTCAATTTCATCATCTGATCCAAGCCTTTACTGCGCTAGAAAATGTCTTGATGCCGCTGATGATCAAAAATGGCAAACCCTCAGCAGAGTTTGTTGAGCGTGCAAAAAACTTGTTGAATGAGGTTGGCTTAGGTAGCCATTTCAATAAAAAGCCCGACGAGTTATCGGGTGGGCAGCAACAACGCGTGGCGATCGCACGTGCGTTGATCACGCGCCCTGCTCTGCTGCTTGCCGATGAACCAACCGGTAATCTCGATACAAAAACCGCGGCTGAGATTTTTGAGTTATTTAGAAAATTTAATCAGCAGTTTGGTTGTGCTGTCTTGTTAGTGACGCACGATGCCAGACTATCCACTACGTGCGATCGCACGATCACGTTAGTTGATGGGCAAACTGTTTAAGCCGGAAATGACGCAGGTTTCACAACGATCGCGTCAGAGCTTTTTGTGTCATGCCGCAACCAAGCGACACAACACTTAAAGTAGACACTCTCATCACAAACTCATGCATCATCAAAATATCATCATGAGCTAAGTTTGCAGCCAAGACCTCAGACTTTGAACATTTGTCACCTGTTCAAGATCCCAAATCGCAGCGACCAATGACCGCGCCTTATCTTGCCCCAATACCGGTGCACATAAGTCGTAGGCTTTTTTTCCAACTTCGTCGCGGGTCATTGGATTCGCAGCGGTACCACGCACGTTTTTGGTATGCGAATGCAACACTCTGCCATCTTTGAGTTTGATATCAACGATGGCCTGTCGACTCGGCAACGCCTTCTGCAATTCGTCATCTCCAATCAACTCAACACGCTTCTTGATTTCGAGCACCTCAGGGTGAGTCATGCGTTTCACATCGTGCGCGGCTTCAAGGGAGGCGGTCCCATCCAAAAGCATCACCGCAACCATATATTGCATATTGATATCCGGCATGCTGCGATTGTTAACCGTTGCAGCGCCAGTTTTGAAAATACGTACGGTCACCTGCTCAACGTCGCTCGCTTTAAAGCGATGTGTCAGCATCAAGTCATACACCGAATCCAAAGCCGCCTGAATGGGGCTACCGACGGTCCAGCGTTTGATCGCGGTGTTGATCACTTCGTAACGCGAGCCAAGGTCGCGCGTTAACTCTTCTGGCTTGGGGTCAGCGCCGCCAAAGGCCACAAAGAAATTGCTAGGCCCGCCAAACGGATCATCGATTCCTGACATCCCCGAGGCCACCATGGTGACTGAAGCGGCGCCATTACGCGCTGGCAAGCCACCAAACTGGAACGCCTTTTCAACATGCTCGGTATCGCGCGCGTAGTTAGAGAGGCCACTGGCTTGTTGCGTGGTGTATGACAACGCAAAGCGTACCTGCTGAGGCGTCAATTTCGCCAGCGAGGCGCAGGCCACGGTGGCACCAAACATAGGACCAAAAGAATGTGTGCCGTGTCCTCGACGAGAAAAAGCATAAGCCCCAAGCGAAAACGATAACCGAGCACAGATGTCGTAGCCTAATGCCACAGAGCGTAGTAAGTCTGTACCGCTAGACTTTTCAAACTCTGCCATTGCCAAGGCAGCAGGCACAATACCTGCACCTGGATGAGTGAGTGACGCTGGATGCGAATCATCTGTTTCATCGGCGTGCGCTAACATGCCGCCCGCAAGTGAAGCATTGACCACGGTCGTCAACAAGTTTGTACCGGGAATACACGCCTGGGCTGTGCCGCCCTGCGCTTTAATATACGCGATTGCTTTTTCGCCTGCCAGCAGATGTGTACCCGAGATCATCGCGGCAAGCGTATCGAGCAGATGATGCTTGGTCGCCTCAAGCGCTTGAGGGGGTAACGCTTTTTGCGAGGCTTGTGCCACATAGTCAGCCAGCGCAAGGGTGACCGCTGAGATTTCAACCGAGCCCGTCTTACCGTCGTTCGCACCGAAACTGTATCGCGCTGGAACAGCCAGGGCGCCAAGCAAACCAGCGCGCAGCAGTCTGCGACGTGTCGTATTGTTGTTGCCTTGATCAAGATTCATTTTTTCTTCAATCATCATTTTGTCTGGTTGTTAGCACAGGTAGTGGCGCCAGTCTCTTTGCGAAATCACCAAACTTTCTATCTGAGTAGCCGTGCAATGGTCTTTGACTCAGCACAGCCACTGAATCACGCTCGTTATCTGCTCAATATCAATCAACTTTAATCCCTACCGCATCAATCAATTCTTTCCACTTTTTATATTCGCCTTCAATAAATGCCTTGGTCTCTTTGGGGCCGCCATACAGCGGGCGTGCATGCATCCCTTCGATAAACGCAATGGTATCGGCTTGATGACTGATCTCGTCAACGGCTTTCGCGAGCGTCATTTGAATTACCTGAGGTGTGTTAGCCGGTGCGACCATAAAGTAATCACCCTGGACGTCAAAGCCTGGATAACCCGATTCGGCGATGGTGGGTACCTCTGGATATTGCTTCAAACGATACGGCCCGGTGATGGCGAGCAGCTTGAGCTTTTTAGATTCAACCAACGGCATCATGGTGGCCGAGCTGCCAAACGTCAGATCAACACGGGCTGCCAGCATATCAATCAACGCTTGCGACCCGCCACGATAAGGCACGTGCGTCATTTTGACCTGAGCCATGTATTGAAACAACTCACCGGCAAGATGCTGGGTTGACCCCGTACCCGCCGATGCAAAGGTCAACTTGCCCGGAGCCTTTTTAGCCGCTTCAACCAGATCTTTAACTGAATTGATCGACGAGCTTGCCGGTACGACTAGAACGTTAGGCGTCGACACAAGCATCGCAATGGGGGCTAAATCGCGTCGCCAGTCATAGGGATTGCGATTTAAGACATCATTGCTCGCGATAGGATTCGAGCCAAGAGCCAGGGTATAACCATCTGGCGGGCTTTGGGCAAGCGCGTTCAGGGATACGATCCCCCCACCGCCTGGCCGATTTTCAACAATAAACGCCTGACCCAATTTATCGGTGAGCTTTTTGGCGTAATAACGCGCAATGGTGTCCGTTGCACCACCGGCGGCAAAACCAGCCACCAATTTCACCTCGCGCGTCGGATAGACCGTTTGCGTTTGCGCTTGAACGCCAAGCGCAGCTAGGCTCAGCCAGGCAATCCCCACTATTCGTGTCAAGCCAAACATTTTGTCCTTGGAGGTTCAGAGATTTCTTTGAATCTCTTTTTTCTATAGTACAGGCAAGCGGTGACAGTGCAAGACTACCCGACACTCTTGCTTGCATGACGGGTCAAACGGCGAGTGCCAGGCCACACTAGCCCTAATTTTTTAGGTCATACTGAAATTAATATCAAAAAATTTCAATAGCCAGGCGGTGACTTGCTCGGGCGCCTCTTCGTTAACATAATGCCCACAGGGCAACGCTTCACCACACACGTGATGAGCGCGCTCGCGCCAAAGCCCTAACGGATCTGCAAACTGTTTACCCACTAAGCTCGTTTTACCCCAAAGCGCTAACAATGGCATTTCAAGTTTGCGTCCAAGGTCAGCGGTGTCTAACTCGCAATCAATCGTGGCCGCAGCGCGGTAATCGCCGCACGAGCCACGAATCGTTTTTTCGTTGAAGCAACGTACGTATTCGGCCCAAATCTCAGGCGGGATATGATTTAAATCTGAAGTCAGCTTCAATAGTTTTTTACGCAAAAACCAATCGGCCGGAACACTGCCCATCATTCGCTCTGGTAAATCAGCAGGCTGTGCCATAAAGGGCCAGTGCCACCCCAACATGGCGCCCACACGTCCCATGGCGTTCCACATATCAAGCGTGGGGACGATATCGATGACCGCGGCCTTGAGAATTTTTTCAGGGTGATCCAGACACATACGATGCACCGTACGCGCCCCGCGATCATGGCCGGCGACATAAAACGTGTCGTAGCCTAACGCGTGCATGACTTCGACCTGGTCCAGAGCCATCGCCCGAAAAGAATAATTCGCATAGTCGGCGTCTTCAATTGGCGCCGAGCTATCGCCATAGCCACGCAAGTCTGCCGCCACCACATGATAGTGTTGCGCGAGGCGCGGCGCGATCTTATGCCAGGCAACATGAGTCAGAGGATTGCCGTGCAACAACAATAAGGGTGGCCCGTCGCCGCCATGGCGCAAGCGAATTGTCGCCCCTGAGGTGTCGATATCTTGAACAGAAAATCCAGGCATTATCATGAGCTTGTCTCTTTTCAAATATATTTGACCATCAGCTTATCGCAATCAGCCTGAGTCTGGCAAAAGGCATACGCTGTTATCAACTCATACTCTGTTCGGTCACTCGCCCTAGGGTTCTCCCTCAATAAAATCTTTTATTGACCCCGTTCAGAGGCGCTGAATTGCCAATACACTGTCCCTGATGGTTTCTTAAACGGATTAAAAGAACAACGATGCTCCACTCGCTAAACAAACGACTTGCACCGCTCGCGCTAACGCTGATGGCGCTCTCTGCAGGATTAGCAAGCAACTCTTACGGACAAACCGACTACCCCAATAAGCCCATACGCTTAATCGTGCCCTTCACGCCGGGTGGCGTCACAGACGCTAGCGCCCGTTTAGTTGCTGAGCAAATGAGCAAGCGCCTCGGCCAGCAGATGATTGTTGAAAACAAGCCTGGTGCCTCAGGCAACATCGGCACCAGTCAAGTTGCTGCCGCTGAACCCGATGGCTATACGCTGGTCTTGGGCTTTGACGGCACAATCGTCATCAATCCACACGTATTTCCTTCGATACCCTTTGATCCAGTTAAAGACTTTGCCCCGGTCGGCAAAATAGGCGATGCGATTTTAATTTTGGTCGCGCACCCAAGTGTGGCCGCTAATAACGTCAAAGAGTTAATCGCCTTATCCAAAACTGATCCGAATGGTTTGAACTATGGCACCTCTGGTTTAGGCAGCACACCTCATATTGCCGGCGAAACGCTCAATATCGTTGCGGGCTCAAAGCTTGTGCACGTTCCGTATAAAGGCGGCGGTCAAGCCCTGATTGATGTGCAAGGGGGGTCGATTCCACTTGTCTTCACTGCCGTGGCAGGCGCTCTCCCACATATTCAAAATGGCCGCATTAAAGGCATTGGAGTGACAAGTGCAGCGCGAGCACCCTCACTGCCAAATATACAAACGTTTATCGAGGCGGGTTTACCAAATTTTGTCTTGAACTCGTGGGTGGGGATTTTGGCCCCAGCTAAAACCCCTGCGCCTGTCATTCAAAAATTAAATGCAACACTCAATGACGTGCTCAGTGATACTGAGGTCAAAAAACGCTTGGATGTCCTGGGTGTGACCGCGGCCCCTGGCACCCCCTCTGCCTTTAGTGACCAGATCAAGACAGATCTGGCTCGTTATGCTGACGTGGTGAAGGCTGCGCAAATTAAAGCAAATTAAAGCAAATTAATGCCTAACTGGCTATAACAAGAAGAGCTCGCGATCAGGACAGGGGCGTCGCGAAAGAAAGAAGCGCGAGCCCCATCCTAAGAGTGCGTCAGAGGATATTCTCAAAGGTCAGGATGCTTGGCGTGCCATTGCGTGGCCTGCTCGTACGCAGCGGCCACTCGTAGCACCATCTTTTCGTTCAAGCTTTTTCCGACTAACTGCATCGACAACGGCAAGCCTCCAGAGGACAAGCCTGTCATCAAGCCCAGCGCAGGATGCCCGGTCAAGTTGAATGGCATGCGCGCTTGTCGGGTGTAAGTTCGAACAATTTCAGGTTCGTCATCAATTCGACAGGCTGGGTCCATTGAGTTTGCAACCAAGAGCACGTCATAATCGTTAAGCAAGCGATCAACCGCATCAATCAATAGCCCGCGTCTTTGCATCGACTGCACGTATTCACCGCCAGTCACAAACGCGCCCGTCAATAGTTTGCGGCGCGAGGTTTGCGAATAATCTTCGGGGCGCTCGCGCAACCACTTTTCGTGCACGGCCCAGCCCTCCGCCATCATCAAAAACTTTTGAGGAACCAAGAATTCATTGAGTGCTGGCAACTGAACGTCACTCACAACCGCTCCAAGCGAAGCCAATACCTTGGCAGCCTCATCAAGCGCTGCAGCGACCTCAGGATGTGCGACCTCATCCGTTTCGTGAAAATGCCGCACATAACCAACACGCAGGCCTTTTATCCCGCGTTGCAAATCTGCAAGTGCATCAAAGGCAACCTGAGCGCCTTGAGGCTCAGCCATCGCGTTTAACAGCAAGCCGGTATCCTCGACCGTGCGCGCCATCGGGCCCACATGATCCATGGTTGACGATAAGGTAAACACTCCGCGACGCGAGACGAGTTCATACGTTGCCTTTAAACCCACGATGCCGCAACAGGCGGCAGGGTTTCGGATTGAACCGCCGGTATCCGTGCCTAACGCAAGTGGCACCAAACCAGCAGCCAAGGCGGCTCCCGAACCGGACGATGACCCGCCAGGATGATGAGCAGGGTTCCAAGGGTTACGCGCCGGAGGGAAAGGCAAATCAAACGCAGGTCCGCCAATTGCAAATTCGTGTAACGCCAACTTACCCATAAAGATCACACCCGCTGCGCGCAGCTTACGAATCACCTGAGCGTCTTCGCTTGCCCGATGTTGGAGCATGATCTTCGAATGAGAGGTGGTCTTTTGCCCCGCGATGTCGATAATATCCTTGATACCGATGGGCACGCCATGTAACGGGCCGAGCGCACGACCTGAATGTATTTCGCGCTCAGCTTGCCGAGCGGCGGCTAAGGCACCTTCGTGGTCGACTTCAATAAAAGCGTGATACTTGGGATTGAGCGCGTCGATTCGGGCCAAGAGATGTTGCGTCACCTCGACCGGTGAGAATGAGCGCTTACGGTAGCCTAACGCGAGTTCTGCTGCAGTCATCCAATGCATGATCTACCCCTTCACGCGCATCGGCGGCCACAACTCAGTTAACGGATCGCAGGGCAAAAGCTTTGCATCGCCCGAAGTTGCAATTGTTGATGCGCGTAATTTGGCAACCGTTTTAAACGCTACGGTTACATCCTCAGGAAACTGCTCAAACGTTTTTTCTAAGCCAGTCTGTTTGACCCATACGGCCAAAGCGACCTCGTCACGATCGTTAGTTTGCTGCACGTTGCTCATCCCCTATTTATCACCACTGAACCAAGCCGCGACCGAGATCCATCACCATCCTGGCTGACAAATACAAGCGCGGTGAAATCGAATCGATAAAAATATATTCGTCATCATTAGAGTGCGCGCCATAGCCGCGCAGACCGAAACTTTCAAGCACACCACCCTTTGGCTTTAAGCCTGCCAGGGCGGCATCTGTACCGCCACCGGTTGCAACCTCAGCAACCTCAAGGGGTTGATCAATTTCTTTGAAAATTTCAACGGCACGCTTGGCAATCACCCTCGAGGCTGGAGTCGCTTCAAATGCGGGACGGCTTCGAAAAAAGCTCAGATCGATTTTTGTGTCTGGAATCAGTTTCTCTGTAATCGCAGCCCTTAAGTCTGCTTCCATCTTGTCCATATCTTTGTTAAACAAAGAGCGCACGTCAGCAATCGCCGAAGCTGAGGCAGGGATCACGTTCCGTGTGCCACCACCCTGAATCACTGTCCAGTTGATCTTCAAACCCAAAGCTGGATCACCAAAATTACGAGTTTTCAAGATTTGATGCGAGAGCTCGTAAATCGCATTGCGGCCTGCCTCGGGGCGAGCTCCGGCGTGCGAGGCTTTACCCTCGACTTTCATCTCAACAATCGCGATACTGCTCGTTGCCAGACGTACGATGTTTTTTTCGTAGCCACCGCCTTCAAAAGACAAAACAGCATCATAGAAGCCACCCTTCTCTATAAAAAAGTCACTAGAGCCTGGCGAGCCGATTTCTTCATCTCCGTTAATCGCGACCGCAAGTTCTTCGTAGTCTTGAAAATTGATCTCTTTCAACATACGTACCGTATGCATAATCAGTGCGACGCCATTTTTATCGTCAGCGATACCTAAACCATACGCACGATTGCCGTCAATCCGAAAGGGCTGCTTGGCGCCCATCCCTTTTGAGTACACGGTATCGCGATGTGCGATCAACAATATTTTCTTTTTACCCGTACCCATTTTGCGGGCATAGATAATTGAGCCGAGTGTGGCTCCTTTTAGCTGGGGATGTGACTCAGGCGCCTTGGTGGGAATGATTTCGACCTGCATCCCTAAGTCCTTTAGCTCGGCGGCGATGACATCACCGAGCTTGGCCAAACCTTCGAGGTCACGACTGCCAGATTCGATCCCAACATAAGTCTTGAGCGTTTCGAGCAATGGGGTCACTGCAGCGTCGGCTTTTTGTTTCACAGACTGATTCAATGCGGCTGAGTCCTGCGCAAAGGCACCGCCTACAAAGCCGGCTTGGGCAACCAATACCCCAGCCGTAAGCAAAACGAACTTGGATCGCAGACCTTTAAGCAAAGGGATAAGTGCTGGTTGTAAGCGCATAAGACACCTGAAGGTAAATATTGAGATGAAGTGACCGATTTTCGATGGCTAATAGTAGATTGGGATGATGATCCCGATCAATGACGGAAGCTATTAACGACTATTGTATTGAAAGGCATTGAATAGTTTTATAGAGCGATTGAAAAATTTCGTAAAGCCTAGAAAAATGCGTCGATTCGCTTGGTTTGACGTTACCATACTAAACAATCGTTATGTCTCAAATAAACAGGCAGGATGGCCCCCTGTGGTCATGATTGCCAACTCAAATAAAACGGACTCTCAACATGCATCAATACTGGATTTTCAGCGCCTGCACCAGCCAATTAAAGTCATTGATTGCATCCTGCCTCGTCGCTGTCGTAGCACTCGTTGGGCTAAGCGCCGGCTCCAGTGCGCTGGCGCAAACGGACTCGGCAGCGAGCTTTCCTGACAGGCAAGTCAGGATCGTCGTGCCGTTTCCGGCCGGCGGTGCGTCAGATATTGTGGCGAGGCTCTTTGCCAAAGAGCTCGGCGAAACCTGGAAACAAACTGTGCTCGTCGAGAATAAACCGGGCGCCTCAGGGCATCTGGGCGGGCAATATGTCGCAAACGCCAAGCCTGATGGCCACACCCTCGTTCTTGCCGACATGAGCACCTTCACGATGAGCCCGGCGCTGATGCCAGGGCTAACCTACAACCCGATCAAAGAACTAACACCCGTGGTCATTGCAACTTTTTCACCACATATTCTGGTCGTAAAAAATCAGATGCCTGTGAAAACCTTTGACGAGTTCATCGCATACGCTAAAGCACAAAAGCACCCGTTGAGTTCAGGTGTGACGCTGGGCACGGCGGTTCATTTGGCGGGCGTTGTAATGAGTCAGAGCTTGGGCTTTGAAATGAATTTTATTGGCTATAAAGGTGGAGCACAGGTCGTGAGCGACTTAGCCGGTGGTCAGATCGACTCAACGCTCAATAGTTTTTTGGCAACATACGGAATGGTCAAAGCCGGCAACTTCAAATTGCTAGCCGTAGCAAGTCCTAAACGTTTTAGTCAAATTCCAGATACCCCGGCCATCAGCGAAAAAATCCCCAACTTCGTCACAGGTTCTTTCCAAGGGATTATGACAACTGCCGGCACGCCTCCCGCCGTCGTCGAAAAAATTAATACCGAAGTTCAACGCATTGCAGCCACCCCGGACGTCCAGAGGCGCTTAAACGAGCTCGGCTCTGAAGCGGTCCCCTTATCGCCCCAAGAGGTGCAACAGTGGATAGTCGATCAAACAGCGTTTTGGGGCAAAGTGATTAAAGACAACAACATTAAACTGCAATAAGCCAACAATAAACGCAAAGGCGCAGTGCCCGCGAGGTCGAAGCGCTTACCAAGGCTCTTTTAACACTAGCAAACCGATATAGTGCCTCTCGATCACCTCTAAGCCCAAGCCGTCAACATACGTGAGGGGCGACAGAGATAGCCCTGAGCGCCTTGATGACCTTGCCACGCCTGAGAGTACCCTTTTCAGTATTACTGATACTGTTGATCGCCGCGGTGAGCGCGGCACTCAGTATTGTCGCCCATAGGATGGCGATCGAAGCGAGTAATCTGACTGCGACACACCGCACCCTGAGTGTATCGACCGATACGCTAGAGAATATTCAGCGCATGCTGTCTTCAGCACGACTCGTCACGCGTCTGACCTCGCATTCAACCCTGACCCAACAAGAAGATCTTGAATCAAGGCTGAGCCAGCTTGGGTTTATCAAAGAGGCGCTTTACGATTCGCCCACCATTTCGGCAATATTTATCGGCTATACGACGGGCGATTTCTTCCTGGTGCGCGTGGTGCGCGATCAACAACACTCGGTTGCGTTAAAACTACATCCCGACACGCGCTTTGTCGTACAAAGTATCGAGCATACGGACATTGATCAAGGAAGTGCTGGCAGCGCGGAAGCCAATGTGCATGGACGCTTCATCTACTTTGATCAAGATTTAAAACAAATTTCGCAAAGCTATCGCCCTGATTACGCAAAATCCTACGATCCCAGAACCCGCGGCTGGTACAAAACTGCGGCGGCGACCGATGCCCTTGTGACAAGTGCTCCGTATGTGTTTTTTACCGATGGCAAGCTTGGCCAAACACTGTCAATTAAGTCTCCTGACGGGCAGTCGGTTATTGGCGTCGATATCAGCCTGGACACGCTCAATGACATTATCAAAGCGAAGAGAATCACACCTGGCACACACTCTGCGATTATCAACGATGACGGCTTTGTGCTGGCGTTGGATTATGAACAAAAACCGTCAAGCTCAACATCAGCTGGCAATACCGCTCAAGAGACAAGCACGCCTGCCAAAGGGGCCGCGACCGGCGCTCAACCGACAAGCACTGCTGCTGCTCCGCATTTAAAAAGCCTGCGCGAGTACAACGTGCCGATATTTTCAACGATGATGTCCATCTTTCATCAAAGAGATAA
>CAIZGG010000229.1 GCA_903932425.1 uncultured beta proteobacterium
CGGGTCGGGGGGTTGGCCATGGTGGGTCTTGACTCGAGCGGTAAGCCCAATACGAACGCTTAAACAAAGCTGCCTGACGCATTTTATTTAACGCGCCAGGCGTGCTGGGCAAGGTCGTTTAAAACTCTGACATTAATTTCGTAAAGCCATACATTTTGTCTTGAATGCCGTTCATGCGAAGTGCATGCCAATAGGTGGCTACATTCACGCTAATGACCGGTTTGTTCAACCAACGCTCAGCCTCGTCAGCCAACCGCGCCATGGGCAGATTTGCACCAAACTGTACGATGGCTTCGATGTCATCGCCATCGATTTTGCGCATCCCTTCGATCATGTCTTGGGCGGTCAAAATCGAGTACGACGCAGGGCTTTTGCCACGCATGTGATTAAAGCGCACCACTTCATAGCCATGCGGATTCAAGACCCCTTGCATACGTGGTTCGATAGAAGGGTAATAAGGTTCCATCACCGCGATTTTGCGCTTGATCCCGTGAGCTTTGAGTGCTGCTACGATGGCGTCGCTTGCAAGTGCGACAGGGATTTCCCAGCCTGCGACTTTGCGAATACGCGCTTTGAGCTCATCGCCCCAGGCTGCGTTACCACCCCAAATCGATAGGGCTGAAATTCCTAAGACGAAGGCATTGGGTTTGCTATCCATGACGCGTTCGACGGCGCCTTCAAGCGCTGCGTCAATGAGTGCAATAGACTTATCAAAGTCATCGTTATTGTTGATGGCCATGTCAGGGATCACCATCCGCCCCAAGTGATTCGTGACCCCTGGGGGGCGCATATCATCGTACTCGGGTTGAACGACGGTATTGGTCGAAGGCGTCGTGACGCCAAAGGCCAGTCGCCAAGCTAGATAGTCGCGCATGTGTTGTTCTCCTCTGTTCTTTATGTTGTTCACTATATCGCTTTTTGAGACTCGAGTCGAAATCATCTGAAACAGATAAAGCTCGGCTCGAAACATTGTTGAAATGACTAGCGTGTGAAGATGTGTTTGCGTAACAACACAGGAGTTCACGCCATGACATACACTTCAGCTCGCTCACTGATTGCAGGTTTGGGTTTCACGCTCGTCGCAGCAAGCGCGCTTGCGCAAACGAGTGCGGGTCAGCCCACTCCCTCCTCAACGACATCAGCGCCGGCTGCCCAGACAGCTCCCGCGGCGTCAATGCCAGGGATGGGCCCAGGCTCAAGCGCGACCGCGACTCCAGACACGCGTCCGCAAATACAGCAAGGTGCTGGCCCGCATGGCAGCATGCATCGTCAACCGCAGGCGGCTGCCAAAAGCGATGGCGAAGGCCCGATGGGGCAAATCCCTCAGGCAGTGATTGACCAGCTCGCGTTAGCGCCGGCGCAAAAGGCGCAGTTCGATACGGCTCAAGCCGCGCGTAAAGAGCTGCAGGCAAGTAAGCAGTCGCTGCGGGCTGAACAACGCAAGGCGATGGACGAGCAATTCACAAAAGACATCGTTGACCCGAGAGCGCTGATGGCGCACCACAAAAAAATGCGAACGACGATGGAAGCCAAGATGGAGGCCGTGCAGCAAAAGTGGCTCGCCTTCTGGGATGGTTTGTCAGCGCCACAAAAAACCACGCTTTCAAACTATATGAAGTCTAGGCACGCTGCGCACACGCAGAAAAAACCTGCGGCAGCGAAGGGCTAGAGTTTCAATGAATTACCCTGCTTGACCAGTGGGGTGCCGCTCAAGCGTCAAAAATATACAAATGCCTCAAGGAATGAGGCATTTGTCTGTTGCATTAAACGCTCGCTTGTTAATTGAGACCGATCGTCAGTGATTATTCTCGTGCCCAAAGTAGGCTTGTTCTAATCGTTGCGGCAAGTTTGGCTCGCTTGTCTGTGCTTGAAGTACGATTCGTCCTTGAACGAGTGCGTACATACGATCCGAGGCTGCAAGCGCTTTTTCCATCAACTGCTCAACCAGTAAAACGGCGGTCCCTTGTTTGCGCAGTTGCGCGACAACGTTCAAGACGCGGTCGACCAAGACGGGTGACAGGCCGGCCGAAGGCTCATCTAGCATCAGTAAGCGTGGACGCCTGACGAGGCCCTGAGCCACGGCTAGCATCTGTTGCTGTCCGCCACTTAGCGCGCCGCCCCGTTCGTGACGCTTGGCCGCGATCTCTGGGAAATACGTCAAGGCCTCGTCAACACGCGCTGCACGTTCACCGCGTGGTAAGTCGTAGCCGGCAAGCAGCAGATTATCGTTGACTGAAATTTGTGTGAAGACACGATGGCCTTCGATCACATGGATCAGGCCAGCCGTTGCCGCTTGCCTGGGCGTGACTTGTTTAAAAGGCTTGCCATCAAACGTGACCGAACCCGCCGTAACGGGCAGCAGCCCCGACAAAGCACACAACAGTGTCGACTTGCCTGCACCGTTAGGCCCTAACAAACAAACGACTTCGCCTGCCGCAATGTGTAGATCAACACCGTGCAAGACTTGAATCTTGCCATGCCCTGATTCAAGCTTTTCAACAGACAGTAGAGGTTGTTGTTTCATATCAGCCGCCGAGGTAAGCATTGACGACCTCCTTGTGTGCCCTAATTTCGTCGGGGGTTCCC
>CAIZGG010000230.1 GCA_903932425.1 uncultured beta proteobacterium
CCAATAATTGAAATCGCCGAAAACGCTGGGCACTTCGTTCATTTTGAGCAACCTGCAGCCTCAAATGAACGAATCAGAGACTTTTTTCAGTCGCTCAAAGGGTAGGACTCAGCTCAGACGCAGGGGCTCAATGACAGCAGTCTCTGAGCCCGCCGCACTCGCAATCGGCGTCTGGGCCACAGGCTGAGCTGGGGCCCCTGCGGGAGGTTGTGTCTCAGTTTTTTTAACCACACCCTGCTCGATCAGTTTGTTCAATACGTTAGACAACTCTGTGTATGTGCGTAGCAAAGCCGGAACAGACATCGCGACTGAACCAACTGTTTTCGCCGTACGACTGTCTTTATCCGTTTGGGTGATATTGATCAAATCAAACCGCACAATACCCTCGAGCATTGTGATGTTGTTGATACCGTCTGCGTAAACTGTGGGTTGCATCGGTCAGGGATTCCTTAAATGGGTAAGTCGTCCGTTTCTATTAAAAGTAACGTCATGGTGCTTTTGCTTAAGAATACCGTATTCACTCGAATGATCTGTGTATTTTCGCGAGTTCAGCGTACTCTCTACCGTATCGCTTAAAGATTTGCACTTTACGCGCGTCATCCGCGTTTTTTTGTAAACGACCCGGTCAAGGCCCAAAAGTCTCAGGGTTGAAAATTTCGCTGGAGTAGACTGACTCATGATGAGCGTAAAAGAAGTTTGGCGGCGCGTGAAGCATCACCCGCTATCGCGTATTGGGCCCGGCCTGATTACCGGCGTGGCCGACGACGACCCCAGCGGCATCGTCACCTACTCACAGGCGGGCGCTCAGTTTGGTCTGAACATGCTTTGGACAATGCCCTTTGCCTACCCCCTGATGTCGGCGGTACAAGCGCTCTGCGCGCGCATTGGGCGTGTCACAGGCAGAGGACTCGCTGACAATATCAGGCGCAGCTTTCATCCGGCGATACTTTTTTTCGTTGTATTTTTGCTCGTTTGCGCGAACATTCTCAATATCGCTGCCGACGTGGCTGCCGTCGGTGAAGTCGCTGAGCTTGTGAGCGGGCTTGACCGCCATCTCATGTCAGCGGGATTTGTATTGGCGTCTTTGGCCCTACAGATTTTTGTGCCGTACCACCGTTATGTCTTTTTTCTTAAATGGCTCACCCTGTCTTTACTCGCCTATGCAGCTGTGCTGTTTACCGTTCATGTTCCCTGGCGCTTAGTGTTTTTGCGCACGGTTTGGCCCCAAATTGGAATTGATTCAAATACTGCCGCCGTGGTGGTTGCAATTTTCGGCACAACCATCAGCCCCTATTTGTTTTTCTGGCAAGCCTCAGAAGAGGTCGAGGACATGAACGCCACCGCCGGTGCAGAGCCACTCTTTAACAACGACCGTGACGCGCAACCAGAGCTACGCAGGATCAGCTGGGATACCTGGAGTGGCATGCTGTATTCAAACCTGACGTCTTATTTCATTATCCTGGCGACAGCGCTTACATTACATGCCGCCGGCATTACAGACATCACCACGGCGGCTCAAGCAGCAAGCGCGTTGCGACCGCTCGCCGGAGAATTCGCTTTTATTCTTTTTGCGACAGGCATCATTGGTGTCGGGCTGATAGGCGTGCCGGTTCTTGCTGGATCAGCCGCTTATGCATTCGCAGAAATGATGGGGTGGAAATGGGGACTTGAACGCAGTGTGAAGCAAGCGAAAGGCTTTTACAGCATCATCGCCTTTAGCGTACTCATCGCGCTGGCCATTCAGTATTCGCCCATCAGCCCGATGAAAGCATTGTTCTGGAGTGCCGTGATTAACGGTGTGGTCGCCGTACCGCTTCTGGTCGTGATTATGCTGCTCGCGTCCAAAACAGCGATCATGGGCAAATATGTAGCGACACCAAGTTTAAAGATTTTAGGGTGGCTGACGACTGCCGTGATGGGCTTTGCTGCCGTTTGGCTCTTTGTGCCGAGTTAAGAACAGTCAGCACAGCACCGAAAACAAGCAGTCGAAAAAATGGCTTGGCATCGCGTGTCAGTCAATTAAACTAAAGCTTTATTGACTTAGCTCGCAGTAGGACTCCCATGCTCAAAGCAATCGTCAGATCATGCCTCCTGATTCTATGCCTTGGATATTTCTCAGTTGCTCTTGCAAACGAGGTCGCCCGGCAAATCGAATCGACTCGAGTTCCCGCGATCGACCAGTTCAGCGAAATTGAAATGCCTCTTCATGTTTTTAAACCTGAGGGCAATGGTCCTTTCCGCGTCGTGCTGTTCTCGCACGGCAGAGCCACCTCTGATGCTGATCGAGCATCCTTCTCATCACCCATCCCCAACGGACATGTTAGTTTTTGGGTCAGAAGAGGCTTCGCAGTGGTAGCACCAATCAGGCCAGGCTATGGGCCGACGGGCGGGGCCGATCGAGAACGCTCGGGATCGAAAGTCGTTAACCACCAATGTCGAGACGAAGGTGATTTAAAACCGTTCTTGCGGCGTGGTGTGCTAGCGATTAAGACGGCACACAATTGGATTCGAACACAGTCTTGGGCAAGGAAAGATGAAATTATTCTCGAAGGCCAGTCCGTCGGAGGGCTATTAACAGTCGTGTACGGCTCGACGAACCCACCGGGGGTCATAGGCTTTATCAATTTCTCGGGTGGCGCAGCAGGCTACCCCGCTGATCAGATCGGTCACAGCTGTTCTGAAAATCAAATTTCTCGTGCCTACGAACTGGGTGGGCAAACAAATAAAACACCAAACCTATGGCTCTATGCAAAGAACGATGGCTTTTGGGGACCGAACGCCCCACCGCTGTGGCATTCGGTCTTTGCAAAAGGCAGTCAGGGTAAAAGCACTTTTGTTTTTACCCCCCCTTTAGACGGCAAGGATGGTCATTTTCTACTAAATTACGGCGGAAAATATTGGGGCACACCGGTCGACACTTTTGTGAGGACACTGAACCTGCGGCAATAATATCTTCTTTAAAGCGGTCTAACCCAGACGTTTCTGAATTTTACAAAACCGTCAAATTGCAAAGCAATCGACCCACCATCGGGTAATTTGCTATTTTGTACGTCGGCCGTTTTGATACCGTTCACCATGAATTGCAGGTGCGGCCCATTCGCCTTAATGTTCAGGGTGTTCCAGCGATTAATCGATTTGGGAAAGTCAGAGACTTTCGACACATTCACGATGGCACCTGTCGCGTAAGTAGGATCAGGGCGAGCATCCCAAACATTAAACTCATAACAGAACTCGGCGCCAATCTTCTTGGGGTCTGAACAGCGGATCATAATGCCAGAGTTCGCAACACTATCAACGTACACCTCGGCCGAGAGTTCAAAATTTTGATAAGGCTTCTTAGTCCATAAGTAGCCGGTTCCGACCTCGGCTTGCGCTACGCCATTGTCCAAGCGGATGTTCGCGTTACCCACAGGCAAGAAAGCATTTAAGTTTGTGCCATCAATCAAAGCAACCCAGCCCTAACCCGCAGGTGGCGCTGACGCGCTCACTCTCTGATCGGTGCCCGCGCAGCCTGCCAAGAGTAATGTCGCAGAGCTTGCAAGGCAAACCAAAAAACTCTTTACTGAAGCATTCATTTCTATCTCCTGATTAATTTAGTTTTATTTTCTTACTCGTTTATACCTAAGCGCCATGGCGATCACCATCACCACACTCAACCCCAGGGGAAACCAACCACCCGCAAAGAACTTCAAGCTGTTTGATGTAAAAAATACCAAATCCATCAACACAAAAAAGACCCCACCAAGCATCACGGGCAACGGATTCCAGCGCCAAACGACAATGGCGACAGACATCGCTAAAAAGTCAGTTAACAGCATGGTTCCGGTCACCGCAATCCCGTAAGCACCAGCAAGTGCATTTGAACTCTTAAATACAAGCACTGCAATCACCACCATCACTAACAGCATCAGATTAATCGCCGGAACATAGATCTGACCAGCATCGTCAACCGAGGTTTGGATAACCCGTAACTTAGGTAAGAACCCAAGCTCTATCGCTTGCTTCGTGAGAGAAAAAGCCCCCGAAATAACAGCCTGCGAGGCGATCACCGTCGCGATCGTTGCAATGACAACCAAATAAACTCTAAAAGGCTCTGGCGCCATCAGATAAAACAAACTATCGAGTTCTGTCGACGGCAGCCCACCAGGAGACTTCAGCAACAAGGCACCTTGACCAAAATAGTTTAATAACAATGCGGGCAACACAAACCGAACCCAGGCGAGCTTGATCGGGTTCGATCCAAAGTGCCCCATATCTGCGTACAGGGCTTCAGCCCCGGTCACACATAACACCACGGCCCCCATCGCAAAAAAGGGCAAGACGCCATTGTTCGCAACAAACTCTTGCGCATAAATTGGTTTGATTGCTAGCAGCACATAAGGATTTTCTACGATATTGAGTATCCCCAAGACCGCGAGCAAAATAAACCATACCAACATTGCAGGGCCAAAAATAACCCCTATTTTTCCGGTTCCATATCTTTGCCCCCAAAATAAAAGAAGCAAGATCGCTAAGGCAACCGGAATGACATAGGGTTTCAAAGTGGGGGACACTAGCTCAAGCCCCTCGACCGCAGACAATACAGAGATTGCTGGGGTAATCACACCATCGCCATAAAAAAAGGCAGCCCCCAGTAAGCCAGTGAAAATAAGAAAGGTCTTTTTAATCGGCTTAGCTTGATAGCGCTCTAACAACAACCTCGTCAAAGCAATGATTCCGCCCTCACCCAGGTGACTCGCACGCATCACGATGGTGACGTACTTGACCGTGACGACCATCACCAGGCACCAAAAAAATAACGAAAGAACCCCAAGAATGTTGGCTTCAGATTGACTGACCGAGCGTATACCGTTGTTGAAAACCGTCTCGAACGCGTAGAGGGGACTCGTGCCAATATCGCCGTAAACAACGCCTAGCGCCGCTAAGGCGAGCGCGTAGATATTGGATTTCGAGTGACTATTCGTCATAACCGCGCTTCTGTTAAGTAATTTTTACTACGATAGCGGTTATCCTCGACTGCTGCAACTGCAGCCATCGAACAGGCTGCCGTAACCCACCTTAAGACCTTCAACTACAAACATGCTTAAATAAGTACAAACAAAAAAGCTTAGGAGACTTGCATGCGCCTGAATTCAATCAGTCAGAAGATCACCATTGTTTTGAGC
>CAIZGG010000231.1 GCA_903932425.1 uncultured beta proteobacterium
ATGCGGTGCCTTGCCGAACTGATTGCCCAAGCCAAGATTCACGTTAGGCTCACGAAAATAGATCGGTTTAAGTTGTGCGTGGCAATCGGTAAAGTGCAACAGATGTACGTTGCCAAAGGCAGGCAGGTCGTAAAAAGCGTTAGCACTCGTTTGAGCGGCTGCGCTACCGTCTTGCAAGGCCAGACCACCGGCTGAAGCGATGGCCAACAGTTGCATAAACTCTCGACGATTCAACGTGTGGCTCCCTGATTGAGGTGTACGAACAGTCGCTGCCTGAGCCCTTGGCCGTGCTAGGCTTCAAACTGAGGCCTAAGCGTTCGGCGTGAGGTGAGCGTTGACGACTCGATGATGAATGAAAATTTTTTGAGCAACAGTTACTGATTGACTGGCGATGCAGGATCAAGCAGCAAGGCCATCACATCTTTGATCTGTTGTTCAGTGAGCAGATTAAAGTGCGCCATGCGCGGCATGTTGCTGCACGCGTTATAGGCTTTTGAGTTATTGATGCGGTTCCAGGTATAAGTCAAAATCGCCTGACTGGTACCACGCATTTTTCCATACCCCGTCAACGAAGGCCCAATATTGCCATAAGAGATTTCTTGTTGACTGATTTGATGGCAGTTATAACAACCGCCACCATTGGGGACTTTGGTGGTGTCAGACCAGGTCGCGCCGCGCCCACTTTGAGCAATGGCTTCACCGGCTTTCCAATCGCCTAGATATTTGCCGTCTGCCGGTGGCTTGATGTCGGCCAACGCCCGAGCCTGCTGTTCGAGCAGTGTTTTTTGTACCTCAGGTTTCTGGCGTTGTTCGGGGTCTGAGCACAGTGCCTGAATTTGATCTTGTTGCAGACGATCGAGCCCTGCGATGCCTTCAGCTCTAAAGCCCTCTTTGAGCATGGCCTCAAATTTAGGATCGGCCGTTTGCGCTTGCGCGCAAAAGCTTAGGCAAGCAAGCAGAGCCATCGTGATGCCTGGACGCTTTAAAAGAGAGGTCATGAGAGATATCCTGAGCTGAGGTGTCTGGCTTAACGCTTTAGACCGGGGGTTTGCACTGTGCCGCCATCGCCTGTCTTTGCCATAAAAATTGATAAGGCAATCGTCAGGTCAGAACCGTAAATCGGAAACGGCAGGCGTTGTTGCCTGAAGCAATCATTCAAGCGACGCTGCATCGTCCAGAACTCTCCGCTTGAGACGCGATAAGCGGGCCAAGAACCCCAACCGAGGGCCGCCCCCGCCTGAGTGGTCAGATCGGGCAAGTCTTGAAGGCGAATCCGTTGCTGGCTACTCGAATGACACGACGCGCACGAAAAATCCATCGGGCCACCTTGAAAGAAAAACATCTTCTTACCGAGCGCAACCATTTCTTGTTCTTTTGGATGAGTGGCCGGAACATGAATCTTCATATCTTTGGAGTGCGTCACCACGTAGGCAACAATCGCTTCGATATCCTTTCGAAGTCCCTTGCCGAACGCGCCTTGAATAATGTCAGTTTGCGCAATGCCTTGAAGGGTTTGCATGCAAGTCATGAGTCGTGATTCGAGATCTTGCACACGATCAGTGTCTTTGAAATAGCGTGGTAGTTGCGCGGCTGCGCCCTCTACGACGCCAGGGCCTAAGCCAAGGTCGCATTTTTCAAGCGTGACCTTGTTTGGGCCTGCGGGTTTTGCCCAGAGTTCTTCACCGGCCATCTCGTACAACTCGGCCGGATTACCTTCTGCAATCATTTCGCGATACTTAGCAATCTCGTCTGTGGCACTTTGCGAAAAGACCGCCGTAGAGCACAGGCCGACTAACGCCGAGAACAAGAGTTGTGTGTATTTTTTTTTCATCATGTGGTCTTGTGTCAGCGTACGGTAAACGAGCGGAGAGCAGCAGGGGGCAGGTCATCGGAATTCAGCAGATTGAGGGCTTCTCAAAGCGAATACCTGGTTTGATTCGTTAAGATATTTTTACTTTATCGCTACGCTTATCGCCGCGGTTATCTACCCAACTGACAACGATTTCGTCGCCTTTTGCGGCACCTTTGAATTTAAAATTTAAAAACGGGTCCTTGGATACTGCGGTGCCCAGTTCGGCAGCGAAAACTGTTTTATCG
>CAIZGG010000232.1 GCA_903932425.1 uncultured beta proteobacterium
AAGAGACGGTATTTGCAGGCCGATATTTGAGTCAAGAGTCGCTAACCACTTGAGCAAAAAAGACAATCTTGGATCTGAGGAGTGTGTCGGCTGGGTCATGAAAGAGTCATTGGTTCAAAGATGGGAAAGATTGGCCGCAAACCTTAGGCAAACCTGAGGCAAATACGCTCCTCTTCTCTATAATACTGGCTGTCGGCGCCTTTTACCTCAAAAGTCGCTGGGGCTCGCTTGCCTCATGCTGTTGCGATTCAGGTGATTTTTCCGAACGTGCGTATTCTTTGTTGGCTCTTGTTTCTGTCATGTCTAAGTGTCGCCACTGCGCAGACGCCGGGTACGGTTACGCCCAAGACCGGGGCGGCGCCAAACGCTGACGGCCTTCTTGTGCCGGGTTTGCGGGTATCCCCCCGCCTTGAGCGCACAATGGCCTCTGACAAGACCATGCCAATGTTTATTGAAGCGGCCGAAATGCAGGGCGACGGTAACAATAACCTGAGCATGCAAGGCAATGCGGTGGTAAGGCGCCAAGACGGCGTCTTGAAAGCCAGCATCATCGATTACAACAAGGGCACGGGCGTCATGGATGCTCAGATTAATGCTCGCCTGATTCGCGACGGTAACGTCATTGGCGGCACGGGCATCTTATACAAGTCCGATGACGGCACGGCGACTGTTGATCAACCAAATTTTTGGATCGAAAACGGCGGTGCCGGGGTTGGTTCATGGGCCGACGTATTCAACAAAAATCAGATGAGTCTGACTGATGTGACCTACAGCGGTTGCCCTTGCCCTCAGCCCTCTTGGTATATCGAAACCGAAAAACTTGACCTCGACTATGCGGCCAACGAAGGTGTTGCTAAAAACGGCGTGCTGTACTTCAAAGATGTTCCGATTCTTGCTTCGCCGTATTTGAGCTTTCCGCTTAAGAAAGAGCGTAAATCAGGTTTTCTGTTGCCAACCTTTGGCGCCACCAGTAACACAGGCGTTGACTTCTCGCAGCCTTATTACTTCAATATTGCGCCCAATATGGACATGACTGCCCAACTGCGGGCGATGTCAAAACGCGGTTTGCAGTATGGCGACGAGTTTCGCTATATGGGTGAAAATTACGTTGGTATGGCTGCAGGAACCTATTTGAATCGCGATCTGCAAACTGGCACTGATCGCTGGATGTATACCGCTAACCATATGCAGCGCTTAGGGGGCGGGTTCTTTGCGGGCTATAACGTCAGCGGCGTCTCTGACGACAATTATTTCAACAATTTTGCAACAATGGCGGTCAATCAGTCGACCACTACTTACCTGCCACGTCAGGCCGGTGGTGGGTGGGCCGACGAGTTTTGGCAAACCAGTTTGCAGGTACAAACTTATCAGACCTTGGTCCCAACCGGCACCTCGGTTGCACCGATTTACAACAAGGTGCCCGAGCTGACTGTGAATGGTGCACGGTTCGATTTGGGTGGTTTTGACATACAGTCTCAAAATACAGTGACCCGTTTTGAAATGCCGCTTGATCCGCGGTTTCCCAATGGCCCCGATGGTAGCTTGCGCTACAAGCCCGATGGCTCTCGCGCCTCGTCGTACTCTTCAATCGCCTACCCGATCGTCAGGCCTGGTTGGTACATCACGCCAAAAATTGCTTTAAGCGCCACGCAATATCAAACCGACTGGTATGGCCTCGAAAATTGGTACGGCTACGGGCAACCCTCCAATTCGCGCGTCTTGCCAATTATGTCGCTCGATTCTGGCATGACCTTCGATCGTGACACGACGTTTTTTGGTAAGCCAGCGGTTCAAACGCTTGAACCACGGGCTTACTATTTGAAGGTGCCTTATCGTGATCAGTCGCAGTTTCCGGTGTACGACACGACGCTGGCTGACTTTAACTTCTCGTCGGCTTTTCAAGAAAATATTTACGCGGGTGGTTGGGACCGCATTGCGAACGCCAATCAGGCTACGCTTGCCTTAACCACGCGTTGGATGGATCAAGAGACCGGTTTCGAGCGCTTCAGTTTTGGCGTGGCTCAGCGTTATTACTTTGAAGATCAGATGGTGACCTTGCCCGGTGAGGTGCCGCGTACCAACACGAAGTCTGAATTTTTAATCGGAACCAGCGCTGCGCTGACCGATAAAATCAACACCTCTGCAACCTTTCAGTACGATCCGTACTCTAGCCAATGGGATCGCGCCCAGATCGTGGCGCGCTGGCGGCCGCAGCGTTTAGCCATGATGTCTTTGTCGTACAGATACCAAATTAACCCGCCTGCGTTGGCGCTGAATCTGCCCCAGGGTCAAAATCAGATTAGTGGTTCGTTCCAGTGGCCTTTGGCAAAAAAATGGTACTCGGTTGGTCGTGTCGATTATTCGTTTAACCGAGTCTACGCACAAAGTATTATCGATCCAACCGTGACGGTCTCGATGCCCAAGGTGACGCAGGGTGTGTTGGGGGTCGAATACAAGGGCGATTGTTGCTGGTCGGGGCGTGTCGTATTTCAGCGTTATGTCGTGAGTGTCGATCAAACCAACAGCGCCGTGTTTTTTCAGCTTGAACTGGGGGGTATTGGTAATCTGGGTCAGAACCCCATGGGGATCATTGGCAGGGCCATCCCTGGTTACGAATCGGTCACCCCAGCTGTGCCCAATATCAGTAAATTTGAAAGGTACGAATAATGTTTGGCGTAAGATGCTTTCGTAAAGCTTTGCTTTGGGCGTTGTTCGGAGGCATCGCTGTAACGCCTGTCGCGGCTCAAACACAAATCAATAATTTGGGCAGTGCGCGTGCAAACGCGAATACACCGCAAAAAACAACGGCTGCGTCCTCTAGCCAAGAGGCTGACGCGATTGTTGCGGTTGTGAATAAAGATGTCATTACGCGTCGCGAACTTGATGTCCGTGTCCAACAAATTAAGGCTGACCTCACCCGCCAGCGCGCGCCGCTGCCGCCTGAAGAGGTTCTGCAATCCCAGTTGCTGCAACGACTCATCACCGAGCGTTTACAAAGCCAAGAAGCGAAACGGCTCAATCTTGAGGTGAATGACCAGGTTTTAAAGGCTGCCCTCGACGGAATCGCGCAGCGAAACAAAATGACTGCTGCGCAATTGCGTTCGCAAATTGAGGGTGCTGGGGTTGCCTGGGCCGACTACAACGAGATGATCAAACGCGAAGTGTTGGTAGATCGCTTGCGGCAACGTGTCGTAGACAGCACAATTTTGATTACAGACGCTGAAGTCGATGCGTTTTTGCGTGAGCAAAAGGCTAGACAAACCGGCGGTTTACTGTCGACTGCGCCTGCGCAAGTGGTGGCACCACCGCCGCCTCCTGCGCCTAAGCCCAAAGCTGCACCGATACAGCCAGCAGTCATGGGGCTAGCACAAATTTTGGTGCGTGTGCCCGAAGATTCTAGCGAAGACGAAATAAAAGCGTTACGTGCCAAGGCGCAGGCACTGTTGGCGCGTTTGCGCAAGGGCGAAAGTTTTGAGGCGGTTGCTAAAGCCAGCTCTGAAGGCCCTGAGGCAAGTCGGGGCGGAGACATGGGGGCGCGTCTGGTAACAGACTGGCCCGATTTATTTGTGAAAGCTGTCGCGGGCGTTGGCGACGGGCAGATTAGCAACATCATACAAAGCGGCAACGGTTTTCATATCCTTAAAGTGCTTGGTCGTGCTGGTGGTGCGCCGCCGCCCGAGCCGGTTGCGCAACAGGCACCAACGCCACCCGCGCCTGGTGCAGGGGTCCCTGCGCCGCAAGGGCCAATGATGGTTGAGCAAACTCGCGCGCGGCACATTTTGATTAAGACAACAGCGGTTGTGACCCCTGAGATTGCCAAACAAAAATTAGATCAGGTGCGCGAGCGAATCGTCGATGGCAAAGAGTCGTTTTCTGACTTGGCAAAGCGCTTTTCAAACGATACGTCGGCACCACAAGGCGGCAGCTTGGGTTGGTTGAACCCGGGCGAGACCGTTCCGCCGTTTGAACAGGCCATGAAAAAACTCAAGATTGGTGAAGTCAGCGAGCCTGTGCAAACAAATTTTGGCTGGCACCTGATTGTGGTTGACGAAAGACGCACCCAAGATATGGCAGAGCAGTTTCAGCGCAATCAGGTTCGTCAGCGTCTCTTTGCCCAGCGTTCCGAAGCCTCTTTTGAGGCGTGGTTACAGCATGTGCGCAATTCATCTTATATCGATAATCGCCTAGAAAAAAGCCAACGTCAGGTAAAGGACTAAGGCGTGCGAGCGCATCAGGCGCGTAAGCGGTTTGGTCAGAATTTTTTAGTTGACCTTGGTGTGATTGAGGCCATCGTGCGGGCGATTGGCCCCGCGCGTGAGGATCGCATGATCGAGATTGGCCCGGGCCTTGGGGCCTTAACGGCGCCACTTCTCGAAAAGCTCAGCGCCCTGACCGCCATTGAGCTTGATCGCGATTTGGCGTCACGGTTACGCCAACGATTTTCTGAAACACAATTACCCATTGTGCAGGCAGACGTCCTAACTGTTGATTTATCTCAGTTTGGCGATCAGCAACGAATTGTGGGAAACTTGAACAACAACATCTCGAGACCTTTGCTATA
>CAIZGG010000233.1 GCA_903932425.1 uncultured beta proteobacterium
CATCAGGGCACTGGCAACCTCGGTGAATGTTTCGCCTTTGGTCGTATCGCCGGTCGCAACGCTGTCGCAGAAAAACCGCTGCCCTAAGTGCTGCGCCGCTTGCGCTCGACGCAGCCAGCGCTTGCTGCGTCGACGCGCACAGTGGTTACTTCGTGTACTTGCCGCTCAGTTGTGGCGTGTGCACACCAGGCAACTTGGCCTCAGCATGCTCAAGACGCGTTTGACGGCCCCAAGTGCGTTTCAACTCATCACGCACATGAAAAGCCAAGCGACCTAAGCCTTCACACTCAAGCTCAACCTTGTCACCATCCATAAAGGCATTCAAGCCACGGTGATTGGTGCCGGTTGCCACGATATCACCCGGCTCGAGCGTATGAATTGAACTCACCCACTCAATACAGCGGGGAATATTGTGCGCCATATCGTCAGTGTTGAAGTTTTGCATCAGCTGGCCGTTGTTCCATAGGCGAATCTGCAGTTTTTGCGGATTTGGGATCTCGTCAGCGGTGACGATATACGGCCCAATCGGGGCAAAGGTATCGCGCGATTTCATCTGAAAAAACACGTTACCCTCTGGGCCTAGACCACGTGCTGAACCGTCAATGAAGTTCACGTAGCCGAACACGTAATTCATGGCGTCTTTTGCGGCAACGTTCGTGGCGCGCTTGCCGATCACCAACGCGATCTCTGCCTCGCCTTCGAAGACGCTAGCCGGCACGTCGGGTAACACCATTGTGTCACCGGGGCCAATGATCGCCCCGGGCGCTTTCTGAAAAGCGTTGATCGGGGCGGGTGCCGTACGGGTACCATCTTCCATGTAGTTGACTGCCATGCAATCAATATTGCCCGGTTTCGGTAGTGGTGGACGAATCCGCACTGACCCCACAGGCACGCCAATCTCTTTGCGCACAACTTCTTCAATTTTGGGGCGATACGCGTCAAAACGCGCGATCAAGCCATTGATCAGGTCATGGGGTCCTAAGTGCGGAATATCAGCCACCACTGCGGATACATCGACCACTTGGTCACCTTTCAAAATACCCAATTTAAAATCATTAAAAAATAGAATCTTCATATTGCGCTGTCTCCGAGTTTAATTTTCGAACTTGATATTAGCTTTTCTGATAGTCGTCAGAATTGCCGCATGACTTGCCATACCTTCGGCCACTCAGTCAGCATACTGCTTTGGCGTCGAAACGTGTGGCACCAAGCCTTGTTGCACTAAAACGGCTTGAAAATCCGCTTGCGCAACAAAACCTGAAATCAAGGTGGCAAGCTTATCAATGATGGACTGCGGTGTCCCCGTGGGGGTCAAAATCCCGTCAGGCATGCGTTTTTGCTCATAGAAGCCTGATAAACCCGCTTCTACAAATGTCGGAACCTCGGGCAGCGTCGCGTAGTTCAATTGCCTCGGCTTGGCACGCGCATAGGCGACCGCCGAGGACAGGAGTCCACACACCATCAACGTCCATATGTTGAAAATACTGACCCTACTCAGCCACAACATGACTTGTCCCCTTGTTTTTTGCTCTAGTCTACCCGCACCGGCACAATGCCACGCTTGGCGCTGGAACCCGAGTATCGGTAAAAATGAGATGTAGAGCCTAGGCCTTTATGCTAGGATAAATCCCATACAAGTAGTTTAAAAACAGTGGTTTGAGACAAAGTTGAAAGAGAGGCTCAAAAGGGATCAAAGGTTTGGCGACGTCCGAACCGTTGTGCAGAGCTTCTTCAACCCCACGCGCCGACCCGCTTGTGTCCGTGCGGTCAACCTACCTAGCCTTGGCCCTCTCAAGCCGTACGACCCGACGCTGCCGAGTTCGGTCACGGACTCGGTTGCAATCAGTTCAAACACGCGTTCAGACGCGTGCCATGTATTTGGAGAAAAGTCAGATGGATTTCGGTCATACCAAAGA
>CAIZGG010000234.1 GCA_903932425.1 uncultured beta proteobacterium
ATTGCTTAGATCGATAGTGAACATGCATGACTGTTGAGATCAACCCACCGCAGTGCGCACCGAAGCCGTCGACATCAGCTTCAGCCTGAGGCCCGCCTTCATCATCTGAAAGCAGTGGCCAAGCCACCGTGCATTTGAATGCCCCATTGATTGGCGATTGGCACAACTTGCGCAAAATCTGCAATCGCTTCGTCAATCGTTTTGTTCAGATTAGTTTTGCGATGGTTTTCGCTAGCCGAAATAAATCCAACCATCACATCGGCCTTGGCCGCGGCAACGCTGATCTGCTCTTTTTCGGCCCGAACGCCATCACGCGCACCGACCTCGGTAATGGTGACAAAACGTGAATCGGCTGCGCTCATAAAAATGCCTCGTATATTGCAGTTAATCGCCAATTAAATCACACCCTTCGCCTTCAAGGCGTCGATGGCTTCGCTGGTCAACCAAAGTTCAGTCAACAACGCCATATTATCCCCACTTAGGTTTGGCGATACGTTCAATTTCGCAAGGCTTCTCTTAAACAAATTTTCAACTAAGACGTTTTTTGCTCAACCGAAACACTAATCCCTTTAAAAGCCGGGATCTGCTGAATCGTCCTTTTCACATGATCCGCCGTAATCAACCTCGTACACTCAAATTGCCTCTCAGTACCCTTGTGCCTTGGACACCAAAAGAAGTCAAAATGATCAAAGATGTGGCGTGGGTCATTCCAACAACTATTACAGGTGTGGTAATTGATCACTCGATAAGGAGTATAGAACTCGTTTCGAGGATGTGTGAAGCCGCTGATCATCACCACAGGCACGCCCACTGACCACGCCAACCAGGCCAAGCCACTCGATAAGCCAACAAAGAAATCGGCATGCATCAACAGCTCTGCGCGCTCCGTTAGGGGTAAGGCACCGGTCATATCCTCCGCGCCATGCGGGATCGAAGTCCACGTGTAGTGACGCCCCCATGTCGCGTCTTTATCGATACACAATACTCGATAACCGGCAGCCTTTAAATATTTGACGACCTCTAACCAACCTCCGGGTTGATTCCAGTACTTGCATTGTGTAGAGCTTTGAACGGCGATACATACATAAGGCTCTTTGATCACACGTTCACGCTTGTTCACAACGATCTTTGCTGGCGCCTCAGTCGGCTCGACTCCAAGGATGTATGCCGCAGTTTTATGCAAACCAGCATATCTAAAGTCCACAGGCTGATGCGTGCAATCCCAATCATCAAAAAACAAACCGATCCGATAGGTTGCATAAAAATCACGGGTATCGACTAGTGTCAATGGAACAATCTCAAGGTCGGGATACGCATCTTTAAACAATGGGATCATCATTTCAGACATCCCACAGGTCAATCGACTGCCATGCTTCTGTTGAAAACCGGCTACGTAAGGAAACCACGCCAAAGAGTCACCCAAAGTTCCAACTGGCAACTGAACAAAGACCTTTTGATCTTTTAACGATAGGGAGTGTGTAAAAACTAATTCTTCTTCTTTAAAAATTTCAATTTTGAACGGTATAAAGTATTTTTTTGTACTTTGGATCGACCCACCCGCGAGCGAGACCTCGTAGATTACGTTGCCCGTTTCAAGATCTGAAAGCTTAATTCGCCACTTCTGATCATTATCAAGCTGCGCGACTTCAACTCTACAGCCGTTATTAAAATCATACCGAATCCCTTCCGGTCCTAACTGAGTTGGATTGGCGGCCTCTTCAACAAACATTTTAGGAACTTGTTGGGCGGAGGTAACCTGTTCAGACGGTGGGGCTTGAGTAGCACTGGCAAGAGGTTCGTTCATCATTCATCTCTAATCTAAGTGGGCTTTTTAAAGCAATCGTAAGGCTGCCGTAATTATTTTTTTGGCCTGTTAGGCTGAAAATAAACTTGATAGCCATCTTGGCCCTTTACCGTCAGTCCATAAAAGCCCTCCACGACGTCAGCCGGCTTGCCATCATTACTCCCCTCAGGAACAACTCCGACTAGTGCAGAACATGCCAACTCGGCTTGCTGTGTACCGCGCTTAAAGTACGGCGCTGGAACATATCGTAAGGTTTTAAGATCAGAAAATTGCACGGCCGCGTTATCAGATAATTTGTTGTTACTTATGATCAAGCTGCGAACACTTGCCAACAACGATTGATCCCCGCAACTTGGCAAAACCTCACTTCTTGCTGTTTTAATCATGCCTGAAATCGCCATTAAAAGCCAAGTAACTACAAAGATAAATCGAAAATTATTTTTGAGTAACTGCATGTCATCACTCCCGGTTACATATCTAAATGAGTTTAAATATAAAAAACTACTCGTCAGACTCAGTATTTAAAATTCAACTTTTACGCCTAGACTACCCCCTGCCACGGTTAAACCATTGCGCGCCTCGATCGACAGACCAGCATAACCATAAATGTTCTCACCAAATTTTGCCGTGCCGTAAATACCGGCCTGGACAAATAGCGGCCCTACCTGCGCAGTCGAAACCGTACTTGAATAACCAGCCAAAGAAGTACCAACGGTGGGATTGACCAGGCCTGCGGTATCGAGACCGACCGCAAGATTTAAGCGATAGGTGTAACGCTCTTTCAATGGATCAGTCTGATTCGAACCTGCCTGAAAGCCAAGGACTGCGCGCGCTCCGCTAGCGGAATAAGA
>CAIZGG010000235.1 GCA_903932425.1 uncultured beta proteobacterium
AACTTTACCTGGCGTACTGAGGGGCACAGTTTGCAAAGGCGTGCGTTTGATTTCAGGTGCTTGTGCAAAGGCAAGGTTTGCAAACAGCAGACACAAAATACTTAGAAATAAACTCTTTGTTTTCATTGTTTTGTCCCAGATGGTTCAGTCATTGTTGAAGCTCCCTATGCTTGGAGAGTCGTCTTTACACATATGAGCTTACACGAAAAATTTGGAGAAAAACCGAGCAACGAAAATCGTCACCTTGCGTTCGAACACGTTCAGAGCATTCGACAAGACCTCGAGAAAGCCCGCGGTAACTTGAGAAAAGGTTTCTCCTTTTCATGATACCGGTTTCATCTGCCGAGCGAGGTTTGTCAGATTTGACTCTGACTCAACTCCCCAAAGAGCATTCAGGAGAGCCTCGCTTTGAATATTATTCAAAAAGCCGGAAACGTTTTGGATGAATTTTGCGTTCACCGCATCGCGTGTCATAGGCCTTGTTGCAGAGCCAGCCACATCATCAACTTGTACAGTCAGTGTACGCCCATCTTTTAAAACAGCCGTCAGACGGCAGGGTGTGGTGAGCGGTTCGCGCGCGCTTAATACAGGGTCCTCTTCAACGGTTACACGTTGCATAAAATCTAAAATTTTTGGCTCAGAGATTTTTTCTTTTGTGTAACTGTTGATATGAATATCGCCATCAAACATCGCGCGAGAGGCAACGTAAGGCAGGCTGTGGTCTGCAGTTTCTTTGGTGGCGGGCGCCCACTTTTCGGGGCCTGTTGCGGATTTCAATAATCCTGTACGTGTGGTAAAAATTTTAAGCGAGGCGATCTTCTCGGCACCACCAGCCTGGCGAGCCAGTTCTATTGCAGCGGGAATAGATGTGAGTGTATAGACCTGTGCAGGATAGAGTTTGTAGCCACAGTCGAGGATTTTATAGGTTCCAGTTGCGCCGCCAAAATTTGCCGTATCCAGCGGAAAGGGTCCGCTCACTTGCGCAAACAATCCGGCTTTTCCTTCAAAAATGGGTGCGGGACCCGTCATGCCCTGCTCTGCGAGCAAGCTTGCAAACACGCCATTTCTTAGGGCGTCGGGGTCAGCGATGCCCTTCCAGTCTGATATTTGTTGAACCCGTGTCTGATACATCGCCATGGAACTCGCAAGCGAGATATTTACCGCTTGCGTCATTTTGCTTTGACTACTCGCTAGCAGTTTTGAGCTTGCCAGAGCGACGCTGGGAAGTGTGAAAATTGGATGGTCCCACCCTTTTGCCGTCAAGTCTGTTGCATCCATCAGTCTGCAATTGATTTCGTAGGCGAGTACGGTAGCTTCTAAAAACTGACGGCCAGACGCCTTAACCGATTCTGCCACTGCAAAACATGCCGCGATATTGTCGCTTGGATGCCCTGTTGTTTTACCCACGTAGACATCATTAAGATCGTGGTAGCGCAGGGCTACGCCATTTGAAAAGGCGGCTAATTCAGGCTGTGATTGGGTCCCTGTTCCCCATAGTGTCGAGGTGCCAACGCCGGCTCTGGCTGCAATGGTGCGACAGCTCGTTACGGGTGATTCATGAAAGGCGCTGAGTGCGCATCCTACAGAATCGACAAACCGGAATTTTGCGGATTCAATGGCCGCTTGAGTAATTTGATTGCCTTTAAGATCAAAGGCGTATTGTGCGAGTTGCTCGGCTAGCTGTCTTTTCTTTTCATTCTGAGCCAGCGCAGGCGAACTTTGTGTGAGTGCCACCAGAGTGGGGGTTAGATTGAAAATCCCGATGCTTGCTAGTGATTTTAAAACTGCTCTGCGCTGAACTTTCATTGTTTGTCTCTTTAGGTTTTATGTTTATTTTTAAACGTTGGATATTTTGATAGCTAGATCTTTCAATATTGTTTAATCTTTCAGAGCGCCTAAAAGCGTGGGCCAAGTGCTCTTTGATCAAACTGACTGCAAAAATAAGCAATGTGTTCGGCGCAAGTTTTTGCTTCGAGCAGTTGAATTTTATGGAAAGGCGTATTGAATCGTATTAGGGTGAAATCCGCCAAGCCTTTACGATACGCATCAACTTGTTCATTGTTCATGATCTTGCCTTGCACGGGACTTAACAGCATGACCGGTGCCTTGATCTGAGGTAAGAGCGGTAGCAGATTGCTTTGCTCAATCAGTCTGGCCATTGCAATCAAGACCCGTAGATCTGT
>CAIZGG010000236.1 GCA_903932425.1 uncultured beta proteobacterium
AGTCAGGATAACCATTGGCTGAAAGTAGCTCAGGCACCATAATTTCGAGTTTGGCGCATAACGCTTCCATCGTGTCAGCTTCGGTAGCTAAACCTGGTACGTCGTCCGAAGTCGCAACCCAAACCTGTGCTTCTTCGTCCCACTCTGCGCGGACAAACAATGCTTTTTGCATACAAATCCTCAAATACGCCTAACGCTTGATTATACTTTACACAGAGTCGTGGTTTGAAGTGGTGAGGCTCGTGAACTCTGCCATCTGGTTGTAGAAATTTGACCAAGACCTCAAAACACTGCCCCACGCGCAGACACTGGCCATAACTCTTCAACCTTGCCGTTACGCACGGCAACCAACCAATCATGCAAGTTCACCGTTGGGTCGCAGTGCCCAGGGATCAGTTTGACTTTGTCGCCGACTTTTAGGGGTGGGGTGCCGGGCTCAGAGATGATGGTGGTGTGCTCGTCTGAGATCCCTTTGACTGACCAGCCGGGCAAGATCATGCGGGGCAAGCCTGAGTCCATGGCAAAGCACTTTAGGCCGCCGTCAAGCACTGCGTGAGTTGGGCTGACGCTAATCACTGTGCAGAGCGCGTGCAGAACGGGTAACAGTTCTGGGGCGTCTTCGTCTGGTGAGTTCTTGTGATAATCGTTATCCATCAACACATATGATCCAGGCTGCACTTCGGTGTACAGACCTGATTCGGCTTCGATTGGATAGGTACCGGTGCCACCTCCTGTGATGGCGTTGACTTCATAGCCTGCGGCGTTTAGCGCGCTGACCATGTCTTTAACTTGATCGCAGGCTGACCTGATCGCCCGCACGCGCTCATCGGGTTTGCGCATGTGCTGCGCGGGGCCATAGTAGGCTTGCAAACCGGCAAAGACCAACGAGGGCGAATAGGTGGCGATCGCTTCAGCCAGTTCAATTGCCGCGGCGTGGGTTGTGACACCGCAACGCGCGCCGCCTACGTCTTGTTCAATATAAACATCAATAGCCACGCGATGGCGTCTGGCCGCAGCGCCAATCTGATGCACTTGCACGATGTTATCCACACACAAACCCATATGAGCATGTGCAGCTAGGCGAGCCACACGCTCAACCTTGCGAACACCCACCACTTGGTTCGTGATCAAAATATTTTTGACACCCACTTCGATAAAAGCTTCGGCTTCGCTGGCCTTTTGCACGCAAATCCCAACAGCCCCGGCGTGAATCTGGCGCAAGGCGATGTCAGGGCACTTGTGCGCCTTACCGTGCGAGCGGACCGCAATACCAGCGGTTTGAATCACCGCGTGCACCTCGGCGAGGTTACGCTCAAACGCATCAAGCTCGATCAACAGCGCAGGGGTATCAATTGCATCAACCGATGCACCAATCACCGCCGGTGCATCGCGCCAATTGCCCAAACCAGACTCAGAAATCGAAGGGTGGTGCGTCATAGTGGTTTCCTGTTGCGGTGAGTACTTGTGACTTTACCTTAAGTTCTTACTCTAGCTTAAGGCTGGATAATTGTGTCCTATAAAATAGACAAATATTGTATTTATCGATAAAATGTCTTTTATATAGGACATCATATCAAGTAATATGAAAAAACAATGAAAGATAAGATCAGATTTCTCTCAGACGTCGGTTCACAGGTGCGGGCGCTTCGGCAGGCTACTCAAATGCCTACTGCGCTTATTGCTGAAAAATCTGGTCGTAGTCGAGATGTTTTAAATCGTCTTGAAAAAGGTCGAGATGTGTCGTTAACCTCACTTTTAGCAATTCTTGCAGCAATGGGTCATACCATCGAAATTGTAGGCCTCGGGCTTCCAACACGCGAAGAGATGCGGCGCCGTACGCTGCAAGAAATAGAAGACGACGATGACCATTGACTTGATCCCCGAAAAGATTAAACGCTTGGCAATCACCATCGCCTCTGACGTTCCGGCGATGCCAGTGTCGGCCGAGCTCACCAAAGAGTCGGGCTATACCTTTTCGTACCTACGCGACGACTCTTCACAAGCCTCAGTCAGTTTACTGCTGCGACCAAAACAATTGACGTTCAACGATAGTGAATTGTTTCCATCGATGGATATGAATTTGCCTGAGGGGTTTTTGCTTCAGCGAATTTTTGAGATGTTTCCGAAACGTAAATTAAACAAGATGCATTTGCTGGCAATGATGGGCGATAACGCAATTGGGCGCGTGGGTTATTTTTTATCCGACCGTCAAGCACCGACCGTTCGTCACACGCTTAGCAAAGCGACATTGTTAAAGACTCCCTTTAGCGATTTGCTGTTTCGAGATTTAGTGAACACGTACCTTTCGACTGGTATCGGGATTTCTGGGGTTCAGCCCAAAATCATGATCCCTAGTAAAGCGTCATTGCCGATACCCGATTTGATCGTGAAGGCGGCAGGCGCTGAGTTTCCGGGGCTTGCAGCTAACGAATATCTTTGTTTAAGTGTCGCACGCATGGCTGAAATTAATGTGCCGAGCTTTGAGTTATCAGATGACGGGCAGCTTTTAGTGATTGATCGTTTTGACGTAACAGAGCAAGGTCAACGACTTGGTTTTGAAGATATGGCCGCGTTGATGGATTTACGGGTCAACGACCGCCTCGATAATCGTAAATACTTTGGTAACTACCAATATCTTGCTGAACTCATTGGTCAATTTTCATCTAAAGCGGCTCAAGATCGGTTGGCGTTTTTTGAGCAATTAAGCTTGTCCATTATGGTCAGAAACGGAGATGCCCATTTAAAAAACTTCGGCATGCTTTATCAAGGCAAAAACGACAGCTCTGTTAGGTTGTCTCCGCTTTATGATGTGGTAACAACGACTATCTATAAATTTGAAAGGCCGGGCGGATTTGAAGACATCGATAGAACGATGGCCTTGAAACTTAAAAAAGGGCGGCATGGCAGTCGCACCTATCCAACACGCAAAGAATTGCTAGAGTTTGGACGCTCAGTTTGCGGCGTCGTTGCACCTGAAAAAACATTGCAGCGCATCAGCGATGCAATGTCTCAAGTTTTACAAGAAGCAAAACACGACTCGCGCATTGATCCTAGCCTTTACACCAACATGGCTAAAGAGTGGGCTGCTGGTATGGCGCTAGGTTCTGACAGTGCGCACTAGTGCGATTAACAACAAAGCGGTGGCTAACTTCACCGCTTGCGACTAGCCTCGTACCGCTGTGCATACTTCCAGCCAATTTCTGCTAGCGGTTTCGCTTTGCTACCAGTCTCAATCGCATCGGCAGCCGCAGCCGTACCGTCTTGTGCGCGCCGCGCAATCCCTTGCAAAATCGCGGCGATTCTGAAGAGGTTGTAGGCGATATAAAAATCCCAGTGCTCAATGCCTTCAAACCCTGTGGCTGCGCCATATTGTTTGATGTAGTCGGCTTCGCTTGGGATGCCTAGGGCTTTGAGATCTAAACCGCCAATGCCGCGCCACAACGAGGCGGGGATGTGCCAACTCATACAGTGATAAGCAAAATCCGCCATAGGATGACCTAGCGTGGCAAGCTCCCAGTCAAGCAAACCAATCGCGCGGGGCTCAGTTGGGTGCAGCACCAAATTATCAAGGCGATAGTCGCCATGTACGATGGTGGTTTGATCACCCTCTGGGATATGGGCTGGCAACCACTCGATTAACGATTCAAGAGCGCTGATGTCTTCGCTGCGCGACTCTTGATATTGCCGGCTCCAGCGGGCGATTTGGCGGCCAAAATAATTGCCGGCGCGGCCAAAGGTTTCAAGGCCGACTGCGTTAACGTCAACTTTATGCAGCGCTGCCATCACACGATTTATGTCGGAGTAAATGGCGCCACGCTCAGTAGGCGTAAAGCCCGGCAGCGACTGATCGACAATCACGCGGCCATTTAAAAATTCCATCAAATAAAACGGCGTGCCAACAATGTTTAAATCTTCGCTGTAGGCGTAAAGCTTTGGTACCGGTACGTCGCTGCCTTGCAGGGCTTGCATCACACGATATTCGCGATCAACCGCGTGCGCGGAAGGCAACAATACGCCTGGCGGTTTTTTGCGCAACACAAATTGTTGGGCGCCACTGGTTAACAGAAACGTCGGGTTTGACTGACCACCTGTTAACGGCTTTACCGCAAGAGCAGGGCGGTCTAAAAAGCCCTGGCCGTGCATCCAGTCAGCCAGCACGGCTGAGTCAACGGGTCCAGCCCCAGCGTCTTTATGCGTCACGCTTTGAACGCTAGCGGTGGTCTCGCTCGGTGATCGAGCATCGCTGCCCGATGGCGCGCTAGCACCACCTGTATTTTGTGAACCAGCCCCACTCATAACGAACTCACTGAGTGACCCCAGTCAACCGTCACCGACGTACCCGTCATGGCACGACCCGCGTCAGAGGCCAGTAACAACACCGGGCCATCCATATCCGACAATTCAGAAAACCGGCGTGAGGGCACGCGGGCCATCAGTTTTTGCCCTGGCTCGCTTAATAAAAACTCACGATTCAAATCGGTGATCACATAGCCCGGTAGCAAGGCATTGACACGAATGCCGTACCTTGCGAACTCAAGCGCCAGCGATTTTGTAAATTGGATCACACCGGCTTTAGAAGCCGAATACCCCACCACAGCACCCGCAACGCGCGCGCCCAAAATCGACGAGATGTTAATAATGCTGCCAGGCTTTTTGAGTTTAACTAAACGCCGCGCGGCTTCAGTGTCAACCATCCAGCAACCCTTTAGATTGGTATCCAACACGCTATCCCAATCTTCTTCGGTTTGCTCAAGAGCGGCCTTGGCAACGGTGGTGCCGGCATTGCTGATGATGATGTCGGCCACGCCTGCAACCGCTTCGATCTGATCAAAACAGGCTTTGACGCTGGCTTGACTTGTAACGTCTAGCGAAACAGCATCTGCGTTTGCACCAATAGCTTTAAGCTCTGCAACAAGGGTTGCGAGCTTATCGGCTCGCCGCGCCGCCACGATCACATGCGCACCAGCTTTGGCCATTGTGTGCGCAAGGTGATGACCAATCCCACTCGAGGCACCGGTTACCAACGCCACGTGGCCTTTCAAACTAAACATGTCTAACACTTGACTCACGCTGTTTTCCCCAAGCCGTCGATAATCTTGCGTGCCATGCTCCAGCGATGCACTTCGCTCGGGCCATCATAAATCCTAAAGCCACGCATATCCATAAAGATGCGCATCACAATGGTTTCGCCTGTGACGCCTTGTCCGCCTAGGATTTGCACGCAACGATCAATCACACGCCACTCGGCCTCAGAGCAGGTGACTTTAGCGCGGCTCGATTCAAAGTTACCGTTATGACCTTGATCTAACAGCCAGGCGGTATGTGCAATGTGCAAGCGAGCCGTTTGCAAATCCATATCGTTATCGGCCAGCATAAACCCCACACCCTCGTGCTTGCCTAAGATACGACCAAAGGCTTCGCGGGTGCGTGCGTATTGCGTGGCAATATCGTGTGCACGACGTGCCTGGCCCAGCCAGCGCATGCAATGCGTTAAGCGTGCGGGGGCTAAACGAATTTGTGCGTACTTGAAGCCGCGCCCAATCTCGCCCAAGACATCAGTGGCAGGCACACGAACGTTTTCAAACTTCATGACACAGTGGCCGCCAGCAAAGCAGCTGTCCATCGCGTCCATCTGGCGCGTGATCGAGATCCCTTCGCGGTTCATATCACTTAAAAACATCGTGGCCGAGCCGTCTTCCATCTTGGCCATGATGATGCAATAGGTGGCGCCCTCGGCACCCGTGATAAACCATTTGTTGCCGTTGATCACATAGTCGTCACCGTCTTTGACGGCTGTGGTCATCATCATGCCAGGGTCGGCGCCTGCACCGGGTGCGGGCTCGGTCATGGCAAAGCACGAACGTGTTAAGCCCTGCACTTGTGGGCGCAACCAACGCTCTTTTTGCGCTTCGGTCGCAACGATTTCCATCAAATGGATGTTGCCTTCGTCGGGCGCGTGAATATTCATGGCTGTTGGGCCAAGTGTTGAATAGCCCGCTTCTTCAAAGACGATAGCTTTGTCGACATGACTTAAACCCAAGCCACCCAACTCAACCGAGGCGTGTGGGGTTAACAGACCCGCCGCACGGGCAAGCGCCACAAGCTCAGCGCGCAACTCTGGCGTCGGGCCATGCGCTGTCGCGCGCGGATCTCTTTCTAGCGGAATGATTTTGTCAGCAATAAAACTGCGGGTGCGCTGTTGCAGGTCAAGCTGCGCCGGGGTCAGTGAAAAATCCATGAGGGGCTGTCCTAGAAGCTAAATCGATGAAAGCAACCGCTATTATCGCAATTTCAGTGA
>CAIZGG010000237.1 GCA_903932425.1 uncultured beta proteobacterium
TACCCGCGAAAAAATTAAGCTCGAATCGAGCGCCGGCACTGGTCATTTCTATACAACGACCAAAAACAAACGCAACATGCCCGAAAAGATGCTGATCAAAAAATTTGATCCAGTCGCTCGCAAGCATGTCGATTACAAAGAGACCAAGCTCAAGTAATTGGCTGCCTTTGTTTGACGCGTCGCAAAAGCCCCATCATTGGGGCTTTTTGTTTTTCGCCCACTAGAAATCAGCCGCCACCCTATAATGTGGGGTTAACTGGGTGCTCACTGTACCCTGACCTTTTTTATGGCTTTATCCATGCTCGAACGCTATCAACCCACCGCAGTCGAACAAGCTGCCCACGCCAACTGGGATGCCCGCGACGCCTATCGCGTGACTGAAGGCGCCACCGACGCCGCAGGCGCGCCCAAGCCCAAGTTTTATGCCTGTTCAATGCTGCCCTACCCCAGCGGCAAACTGCACATGGGACACGTGCGTAACTACACGATCAACGACATGATGACGCGGCAACTGCGCATGCGCGGCTATAACGTCTTGATGCCGATGGGTTGGGATGCCTTTGGCATGCCTGCGGAAAACGCAGCGATCAAATCAAATGTCCCACCTGCTAAATGGACGTACGACAACATTGCGTACATGAAAAAGCAGATGAAGGCGATGGGCTTAGCGATCGACTGGTCGCGCGAAATGTGCGCCTGCGATCCAAGCTATTACAAATGGAATCAATGGCTGTTCTTGAAGATGCTTGACAAGGGCATCGCCTACCGTAAGACACAAGTTGTGAACTGGGACCCCGTCGACAAAACGGTGTTGGCCAACGAACAAGTTATTGACGGACGAGGTTGGCGCTCAGGCGCACCGGTCGAAAAACGCGAGATCCCCGGCTATTACTTACGTATTACCGATTATGCCGCTGAGCTGCTTGAGCAAACACAAAACGGCCTTGAGGGCTGGCCTGATCGCGTACGCGCCATGCAAGAAAACTGGATCGGCAAAAGCGAAGGCGTGCGTTTTGCGTTTTTGCATTCGATCAAAGATGCATCAGGCGCCTTAATACAAGACGGCAAAATGTATGTGTTTACAACACGCCCCGACACCATCATGGGCGTCACCTTTTGTGCCGTTGCGCCCGAGCACCCTTTAGCGGTTCGCGCCGCACAAACAAACCCGGCCCTCACCGCCTTTATCGAACATTGCAAACAAGGCGGCACTACTGAGGCCGAGCTCGCAACGCGCGAAAAAGAAGGCTTGGATACTGGCCTAAAAGTCACGCATCCCCTAACCGGCGAAAGCGTGCCGTTGTGGGTGGGTAATTATGTGCTGATGAGCTACGGCGATGGTGCAGTGATGGGCGTACCGGCGCACGACGAACGCGACTTCGCTTTTGCCAACAAATATGGCCTAACGATTAAACAAGTCGTGCAATCGGGCGACAAGCCCTTCAATGACAAAGTTTGGTCAGAGGCCTATGCCGACAAGCAAACGGGTCGCTTGATCAACTCGGGCATCTATGATGGTCTGAGCTTTACCGAGGCGCTTGACGCGATCGCGACCAAGCTCGAAAGCCTGACACTCGGTGCGCGGCAAACCACCTGGCGCTTGCGCGATTGGGGTATTTCGCGTCAACGCTATTGGGGCACGCCGATTCCGATCATTCATTGCGACGCGTGTGGCGCAGTGCCCGTACCCGAAAAAGATTTGCCAGTGATCTTGCCAGAAGACCTGATCCCCGATGGCAGTGGTAACCCCTTGGCTAAACACGAGGCATTTTTGTCTTGCAAGTGCCCAAGCTGCGGCAAGCCGGCCAGACGCGAAACAGACACGATGGATACGTTTATCGATTCGTCGTGGTATTTCATGCGCTACACCTCGCCTGGCAATGACCAGTCGATGGTTGACGCACGCAATGACTACTGGATGCCGATGGATCAATACATCGGAGGCATTGAGCACGCGGTGCTTCATCTGCTTTACGCTCGTTTCTGGACACGCGTGATGCAAGACTTGGGTTTGGTGAAATTTGACGAACCGTTCACCAAGCTGCTGTGCCAGGGCATGGTACTCAACCATATTTACTCAGCTAAAAACGCCAATGGCTCGGTTGACTATTTTTGGCCTGAAGAAGTTGATAACGTTTACGACGCAAAGGGGTCCATCACTGGCGCCGTGCTAAAAAGTGACGGCCGCGCCATCACCTATGGCGGCGTGGGCACAATGTCCAAATCCAAAAACAACGGTGTCGACCCGCAATCACTGATCGACACTCAGGGCGCGGATACCGCTCGCTTGTTCGTGATGTTTACCAGCCCGCCAGAGCAGACCCTCGAGTGGTCAGACTCAGGTGTTGAAGGCTCAAACCGCTTTTTGCGCCGCTTGTGGGCACTTTGCCATCAAAAGCAAGAACTCATCACTCGCGGGCTCAAAGCACCGGTGTCAGATTGCTCAGGTGCCAGCCAAGAGATCAAAAAGCTGCGCCTCGAGATCTATTCGCTGCTCAAGCAAGCCGACTACGATTATCAGCGCATTCAATACAACACGGTTGTCTCGGCATGCATGAAAATGCTCAATGCGATCGACGATACTAGCGTTGGGGATTCGAATTTTGCTAGCGCGGTGACCGCTGAAACTTTAGGCGTACTGCTTCGCGTACTCTACCCCGTCGTGCCACACATCACCTGGAACCTCTGGGCTGAGCTCGGGTATGCTGCTGTCTACGGGGATTTACTGGATGCAGAATGGCCCTCGGTAGACGAAAGCGCCTTAGTGACCGATCAGCTTGAGCTGGTTTTACAGGTCAATGGCAAACTTCGGGGTAGCCTGACCGTTGCGCGCGAGGCAACTAAAGAGGCCATTGAGCAGCTCGCAGCAGCCCACGAGGCTGTGGTACGCAATCTTGAAGGCCGGACCCCCAAGAGGATCATCGTGGTGCCCGGCAAGCTGGTCAACGTGGTCGGATAACAGGATAATAGCGAGATGAATAGCCCGACAGTCTGCACAACCGCCCGCAAGGTCAAGCTTCCGCTCACCGCTGTGCACGCGCGCTTGCAGCACGGGCGCACTTGGCTGCTGTCATTTTTTTCGGTCATGGCGTTGCTGGCTCTGAGCGGATGTGGCTTCAGAATGCAGGGCGAAACGCCGATGCCCTTCAGCTCGCTCTCTATCAACATTCCGCAAAACTCACAGTTTGGTGCCGACTTGCGTCGCGCCATCCGCGCAGCCTCGCCAGATACCAAGCTGATTGAGCCTCGCGACATGATTGTCAGAGCGGGCGACCTCGACGAAAGTGAAAACTCAGAAGATAAGGCCACGCTTGATCGCATTAAGGCAGCCAAAGTTCGTAAATTGGCTCAGGCACGGCTTGAGCAAACCAACGACTTCAGAGGCACGCGTATTGTTTCGATTAACGCGCAGGGCAAGCCCGAAGAGTATGAACTTTCACTGAGTTTTACGTTTCGTTTAGTGACCGCCAAAGATCAAGTTCTGTTGCCCGACACGACACTATCTGCCATTCGCAGTATGCCCTATGATGACCGTGTGGTACAGGCGAAAGAAGGTGAAGCTGCCACGTTATTCAAAGATATGCAGCGCAGTTTGGTGGCGCGGATTTTGCGTCGCATCACCGCCCCGGATATTACCCAGCGTTGGCAAACTCTGGCTAAGTTAACGCCCGAAGACGAGGAAGAAGAGGAAACCGTCGCACGCGTCACGGCTCCCACCACAGCGATCCCACCGATGTGGCAAAACCCCTCGTTGACGCCTTCGCCTGTGACTGTCAGCCCTGAGTAGCAGACAAGCCTCAATGAGCGCCGATCGTCTGCTAGAAACCCTCGCACGCCCCGGCGCGCAACTTGCGGCACTTTACGTCGTGATGGGTGACGACCCTCTGCTCACCATTGAGGCGGCGGACGGGCTGCGCGCGGTTGCAAAAGCAGCTGGCTATTTTGATCGAACCTCATTTTTGATGGATGCGCGCAGTGACTGGAGCGCACTAGGTGTATCCGCACAAAGCGGTTCACTTTTTGGCGATAAACAACTTGTTGAAATCTCGCTACCAACCGGCAAGCCTGGCAAGCAAGGGGCCGAAGCGCTGCTGAGTTTAGCGGCCCGCTGCAAAGGCGTCAGCGATGGTGATGTACTGACCATTGTGTCGCTGCCCCGCCTGGATAAAGCCTCGCGAGAAAGCAAATGGGCCACGGCACTTTTTGCAGCCGGCACCGTGCTTGATCTGCCTAATGTCGAGCGTGCACAACTACCCAAGTGGATTGAGCAGCGCTTGGCTCGCCAAAAACAGCGAGCCGAACCAGCAACGCTCGAATGGCTTGCAGACAAGGTTGAAGGCAACTTACTTGCTGCGCACCAAGAGATCTTAAAGCTTGGCTTACTCTTTGACGAAGGGCTGCTGCCAGCCGATGCCGTAGAACAAGCGGTCATGAACGTGGCACGCTACAACATCTTTGGCCTGCGCGACGCGATGCTGGCTGGCGATGTACCGCGCTTGGTTCGTATGATGGGTGGCTTAAAGGCAGAGGGTGAGGCGCTACCTTTGGTGCTATGGGCGATAGGCGAAGAAATCAGAACCCTCGCACGCTTGTCTCAGGCCAATGCGGCAGGACAAGACTTGACCTCCGTGCTACGCTCACAACGTGTGTTTGGCGCCCACGAGAGCTTGGCAAGGCAGGCTTTATCAAGGGTCGCGGCGCGCAGTTGGCCAGCGGCGGTTCAACATGCGCACGAAGTCGATCGTCTGATTAAAGGCTTGCAAGTTACCGGGCGCCTGCAAGACCCGTGGGAAGAAATGACCCGCCTCGCCATGCGGGTAGCAGCAGGCGCGCGTGCCTGACAACCTCGATCGATCCGATGCCCTTGCCACGCTTGAATATTTTATAGACCCATGACCACTTTACAAGACACCATGCAACAGATTGGACGCCAGGCCCGGCAGGCCTCGCGCGTAATGATGCGTGCAAGCGGTGCGCAAAAAGCGCAGGCCCTCTTGGCCATGGCAGAGTCTTTGTCTACCCAGCGTTCAGCGCTGCAAAGCGCCAATGCCACAGACGTTGAGGCGGCCCGTGCACGCAAACTTGAACCGGCGCTGCTTGACCGACTCACGCTGTCCGAGCGCTCGATTGACGTCATGATCGAAGGTTTGCGACAGATCGCTGCGATGCCCGATCCCATTGGTGGCTTAAGCGCAACGACCGTACGCCCTAACGGCATGCAGGTGGCTCAAATGCGCGTGCCACTTGGAGTGATTGGCATCATTTACGAGTCGCGCCCAAATGTCACCATCGATGCTGCTGCGTTATGCCTGAAATCTGGCAACGCCTGTATTTTGCGTGGCGGCAGTGAGGCCTTGCAATCCAACTTGGCGTTAGCAAAAATCGTTGCGCAAGGTTTAATCGCCGCAGGCTTACCTCAGCATGCTGTGCAAGTGATTGATACACCAGATCGGGCTGCTGTCGGTGAACTGATCACCATGACTGAACACATTGATGTCATTATTCCGCGCGGCGGAAAAAGCCTGATTAAACGCCTGGCCGCGGAAGCACGCGTGCCCATGATTAAGCATCTGGATGGTAACTGCCATGTTTACATCGACGCGCAGGCTGATTTAAACCAAGCGAGCGATATCGCTTTTAATGCCAAGACTTACCGCTATGGGGTATGCGGCGCAATGGAAACTCTTTTAGTGCACAAAGACGTTGCCGCAGCTTGTTTACCGACGTTAGCCAAGCGCCTGAGTGCGCATGGGGTCGAATTACGGGGCTGCATTCAAACGCAGCAGTTGATCCCCCAGGCAATCCTGGCAACCGAAGAAGATTGGGCGACCGAGTATTTGGGTCCGATTTTAGCCATTCGAATTGTTGATTCAATTCAAGAAGCGATCGCGCATATCGAGCGTTGGGGCTCGGGTCATACCGACTCAATCGTGACGCAGCAGATTGCGGCGGCTCAACAGTTTCAGCGAGAGGTCGACTCGAGCTCGGTCTATGTCAATCTACCCACCTGCTTTGCCGATGGTTTTGAATATGGTTTAGGTGCCGAAATCGGGATTTCAACTAATCGTCTGCACGCACGCGGCCCGGTCGGCCTCGAAGGCTTGACGACCTTAAAGTGGGTGCTGCAGGGTAACGGGCAGCTTCGCGGACACTGACCTGATGCTTTGGATTAAAACATTTCATATCGTATTTATTGCCTCGTGGTTTGCGGGGCTGTTTTACCTGCCTCGGATTTTTGTCAATCTGGCGCAACAAACTGACCCGGCTGTGCAGACCGTGCTACTCGGTATGGGGCGCAGGCTCTATCGTTTTACAAACATTTTGGCAGTCCCTGCAGTCCTACTCGGGCTTTGGCTGTATGTGCAATACGGGATTGGTCGTGGCCCCGGCAGTGGTTGGATGCACGCCAAGCTGGTACTTGTGGTCTTAGTCATCGGGTACCACCACAGCTGTGGTGTGATGTTGCGCAAATTCGAACAAGGCACCAACCGCCGTTCGCATATTTTTTATCGCTGGTTCAACGAGATCCCTGTGTTGATGCTGGTTGCAATAACGGCCTTAGTCGTTATCAAGCCTTTTTAATGAGAGACCATGTCTGAGCAGGATCCAGAACGTAAAACACTCACCCTTAAAGCACGCGCGGTCAAACCGCGCCCCGCTGCTGGGGGTGATCAAACGCGTGCCCGTATCGGCGCGCGTGCGCGTCAGGTGGCACAGTTAAAAATCGCCAAAGAAAAACTATCGCGTCTGCAAACTGCAAGCATCGAAACCCCGAAGGCAGAACCCTCGCAAGAAGGCAAACCGTTGATCGTGCGCAAGGCTCCTGAGGCCTCATATGAAGATAGGCCACGCCGCGGCCAACGTACAGATAGCCGCCAGGCTGCGACGTCGCGACGTAGCAATCAGGCAGACGAACCAGCACGCGCCAATCGTGGTTCTGCGCCACGCACGCCTACGCCGCGGCCAGCCTCTGCACCGAAGGCCTTGCCTTTACGCGACGGTGTGCAAACTGAACGCGCCTCTGCGCTGGTGCTTGACACTGAAATCTTTCACATCTTTGCACCCTGCCCGACCGGCCTTGAAGAAGCACTGGCTGCTGAGCTCAGCGCGCTAGGGTATGCGCAGGTGCAGGCCACGCGTGCTGGCTGCCATTTTGTAGCGGACTGGTGGGGCGTACAACGTGCCAATCTATACTCGCGCTTAGCGACCCGCATCTTGGTACGCGTCGGTCAAGCACCCGTGCAGCACGAAGACGATATTCTTGAGTTAGCACAAAGCATTGGCTGGGAGCGCTGGTTTGGCGCCGAACACACCTTGCGGGTTGACACCTCGGCCGTCAAAAGCCCGATGCAAAGTTTGCAGTATTGCAATTTGCGCGCCAAAGATGGCATCTGCGATCGACTACGCGACCTTGAAGGTGAACGTCCGTCGATCGACACGGTACGGCCTGATGCGCGCGTGCATTTATTTTTATCGCACGACACTGGCACGATGTACCTTGATACCTCGGGTGAATCTCTGTTCAAGCGTGGTTGGCGACTCGACAAGGGTGATGCCCCATTACGCGAAAATCTTGCGGCTGGTATCTTAGCCTTGGCTGGTTGGGATCCTGAGGCTGCCTTACTTGATCCTTTTTGCGGCAGTGGCACGATTTTGATCGAAGCAGCTTGGATTGCCTTGGGTGTGCCACCGGGCATCACACGACCGTTCGGTTTTGAACGTTTGCGCGATCATGATGCACGTCGCTGGGAAGACCTGAAAGACGAAGCGCGCAGCAGGATTCTGCCTGAACTTGTCTCGCCTTTGATCGGCATCGACGCGAACCCTGATGCCATTGAGGCGGCGCGTCGTAACGCCGAGCGTGCCTATCTCACAGAGGATACGATTCAATTTGAACTGGGTGACGCGCGTGATGCCGTTGCACCGGCACCAAGTGGGTGGATCGTCACCAACCCGCCATACGGCGAACGCCTGGACGAAGAGGATCTTGAGTTTTGGCGCGAATGGTCAGCCTGCCTGAAAAAAGAATTTGCAGGCTGGCAGGTGAATGTCATTACCTCTGATCTTGATTTGCCCAAACACCTTCGCTTAAAAGCCGACCGACGCACCCCCATCTTTAACGGGGCGCTGGATTGCCGACTGTTTAACTTTGAACTGGTCGCCAATAGCTACCGCGACAAAGCGCCAACGCAAGAAGTCTGACGCGATACCTTTGAGGCGCGACCGAACGATTAAGATCTCTCTCATCATTTTTGTTGCATCTGCACAACGACTTCCTGGAAACTAGGGTTTTCCCTCGGTTTGACTTGCGTCATATAGGGTTTTCCCCTAATATAGGGTTATCCCTAACAAACACAGGAAGTCATCATGAAAATCAACAACACAGCTCGCTTGACCGATAGCCTCGAACGCGAACTCTTGGCAAAAGCGATGGAAGACCAGTTTCGCCCACATCCTTTTCGTGCTGTTGGTAAAGTGATGCGCGGCTTAATTGCTTTTACTAGCTCAGCGCGTGCGAACGCACGACACAACAGCTTGTACTAAAGCACCGCTCTTGAGGCGACAGGCTGCAAAGCCTGTGGCCCCAACGTTACGAAAAGGGGTTGCCCTAGGGTGGCACCCCCTTTTTTTTATGGGATAGCGCCAGTTGCCTGACTAGGCTTAACGCCCCTCACACTCAGGCCTTTGACAAAATGCGGGATAATACGCCCGATGAAGCCTAGCCCTAAAAAACCACATCCGCCTGCCTCTGAAGGCCTGAACTCGACCCCCACACGCGCTCGCCGCTTTGCTTCGATGATGTACGAGGGAGTCTTGCTTTTTGCTGTGGTTTTTTTATCTGACTACCTTTTTGACACGCTCACCCAAAGCAAACATGGCCTCGCACTCAGAAGCGCGCGTCAGGCTTGGCTCTTTTTAGCGATCGGTGGATATTTTTTACTCTGCTGGGCTCGCAGTGGGCAGACCTTGCCGATGAAAGCCTGGCATATCCGGCTGGTTGACGCGAGCGGTGCCACACCTTCTTTTATGCGACTGGTGCTGCGTTTCGTGCTGATGTGGATCCTACCCTTAGCAGGCGCGGCAGTGGTTTGGCTCATTTCTACCGCGACGGGTTGGCCTTCGGCCTTGGCGCTGATTGTCGCCGCCCCCTTTACAGTGTTCATCCCCACTTGGTTCAGCCCGCAGCAGCAGTTTTTACATGATCTGCTGGCTGGAACGCGCCTGACAGACGTACCAAAATAGCCGGGCGATCTCTTTGCGCAGCTTTGGCATTCAAACCAAACTAACCGTCTGACGAGCGCTTCAATGGCCAATAGCACCTGCTTCCCAAAAGATGTTTGGGTCATGCAGCGCTCAGTAAAAACCCTTAGTTGTTGCATTCAAGCACCGCTGTGGGTTGCACCAAAGCACAGGCTGAGCCATGCTACGGGCAACACTAAAGTTCTTTACAGGTATGGTCGACCAATACGCAGCGCTTTACGAGTCTTTTGAATGGCTGGTACCCACCCATTTCAACATTGGTCACGCCTGTTGCCATCGCTGGGCCGACAATCCAGCCGACGCTCGCAAAATAGCTTTATTCGATGAAGATCTGGCCGGGCATCGCGAGGTATGGACGTACGAACGACTGGCGGCCACTGCGAATCAGTTGGCCAATGGCCTGACGCGCATGGGTGTCAAGCGCGGCGATCGCGTTGCGCTTATCTTGGGTCAACGCCCTGAAACAGTTGTTGCACACATTGCTATTTATAGCGTTGGTGCCGTGGTGCTGCCTTTATCTAACCTCTTTGGTCCAGAGGCGCTTGAGCAACGCCTGCGCGACGCTCAAGTGCGCGTCGCAATCTTCGATGATTTATCAGCCAGCAACGTGCTGACAAGTTTGTCGCGCTGCCCAACGCTCACGCAACTCGTCGGAATTGGCGTCGCAGATGACCGCGTACTGCCCTGGAATAAGCTTTTAATTCGGCAGCCCACACACTTCAAAGCCGTCACCACGCGTGCAGAGGAACCGGCAATTTTGCTGTATACCTCCGGCACGACCGGTGCACCTAAAGGTGCTTTGTTGCCGCATTCGGTATTAATTGGCAACTTGCCGGGCTTTGTCGCCTCGCAAAACTGGTTTCCTCAGCCCAAGGATGTCTTTTGGTCGCCTGCTGACTGGGCCTGGACCGGCGGGATGATGGACGCCCTTTTACCTACGCTGTATTTTGGGCAACCCATTGTTGGTACGCGTGGGCGCTTTAGCCCAGAGCGCGCTTTCGAAATACTTGAACGTTATCAAGTCACCAACACTTTTTTGTTTCCGACAGCGCTCAAACAAATGATGAAGGCTATCGAGCGGCCCAAAGAGACCTACAAATTATCACTACGCTGCATCATGAGTGCAGGTGAAAGTGTTGGGGATACGGTTTTCGCTTGGTGTGAACAGGCCCTGGGCATCACGCCTAACGAAATGTTCGGCCAAACTGAAATGAACTATCTCATTGGTAATAGCCATCAAAAATGGCCGGCTCGGCCGGGGAGCATGGGAAAACCTTACCCGGGGCATCGCATGACTGTCCTGCGCGAAGACGGTTCAATTGCGGCAACAGACGAGATTGGCGAAGTCGCCTTGAATCGTTTCGATATCCATGGGTCCCCTGATCCAATTCTTTTTCTTGGCTATTGGCGCAACGAGAACGCTACTACTGAAAAATTTACCGGTGACTGGTGTCGCACCGGAGACCTTGCCCGAGTCGATGCCGATGGCTATTACTGGTATGCCGGGCGAGCCGACGATGTATTCAAATCCTCGGGTTACCGCATTGGCCCAGGCGAAATCGAAAACTGCCTGCTCGATCATCCCGCAGTGGCCAACGTTGCCGTTGTCCCCAAGCCAGACGCTGACCGTGGCGCGGTCGTGAAAGCCTTTGTGGTGTTAACGCCAGGTTTCTCGTCGCGCAAGCGAGCGCAGTTGACTGAGATACTGCAAGAACATGTAAAAACCCGCTTAGCACCCTACGAATACCCCAAAGAGATCGAGTACGTCGACTCCTTGCCCATGACAACTACCGGAAAAATTCAGCGCCGAGTCTTACGGCAGTTAGAAATCGGCCGCAGTCAACGCCAAGCCAAAAAGGCGCAAAACGTTGTCAAGGCAGTGGTGTCCGACGATCAGACACCATAGCGGACTTCGTAGCGATTCTGTACGGACGAAGGATTGGGCACAGTCGGGCTAAACTAGTGACTTTCCTTCGTATTAGGCGTAATTCATCATGGCGATTTACCAACTCGGTGATCTGATTCCGCGCATTGACCCCACAGCCTTTATTTTTGACTCGGCCGATCTGATCGGTGACGTCGTGGTCGGAGCACAAGCTAGCATTTGGGCAAATGTCAGTATTCGGGGTGACAACACCTGTATCGATATTGGCCACCACAGTAACGTTCAAGAGGGCTGCGTACTGCACTCTGATGCAGGCGTGCCGCTCACCATCGATCATCATGTCACGATTGGTCATCAAGCCATGTTACATGGTTGCACGATTGGCTCGGGCACGCTGGTTGGCATGCAAGCAATCGTGCTGAACCGCGCAAAAATCGGGCGTAACTGTTTAATTGGTGCGGGCGCCATCATTCCAGAGGGGCGCGAGATTCCCGATGGCAGCTTAGTCATTGGCGTCGGAAAAATCACCCGTACGCTCTCTGAAGAAGAGATCGAAACGATTCGCAACAATATCGAAAACTATGCCAAGCGCGGGCAAATGTATCGTGAAAAACTCAAGCGAATCGGTTAATGCCAGACAACGAAAGCAATCTGCGTAGCGATGCGCTCAAAAAGTTTTTATTTGATGATCGCAGCGTGCGCGTTGAGTCGGTTCGCATTGAACAGGCCTGGCTAGCTGCGCAGGCTCACCAGCAATATCCCGCACCGGTCACAGCACTGCTTGGCGAGCTTGTTGCCGCTTCGACTCTACTCGCGGCCAATCTAAAGTTTGATGGTTCATTATTGTTGCAACTACAAGGCGATGGTGCGATTGCCCTGATGGTGGTTGAGTGTCGGGCCGATCTGAGCATTCGGGCCACCGTCAAAATGCGCGAACGTCCACTGCCCGCCGCGGGTGATTTGCAATCGATGCTCAACCCTGGCGGCACAGCAAAATTTATTGTGGTGCTTGATCCGCCAAAGCACACGCCTGGCCGTCAAGCCTATCAAGGCATTGTGCCGCTCGAAGGCAATAGCGTTGCACAGGCGCTTGAGCAATACATGCTGCGTTCTGA
>CAIZGG010000238.1 GCA_903932425.1 uncultured beta proteobacterium
GTAGAGAACCTACAGCAAAACGTTCAGCAATTGAAAGATGCTCTGAATCAATCGCCTGGTGCCGCTGCAGGTAGCGCAGCCATCGCGGGGGCAACCGGAGCGAGTGGTGCACCTGGTACACCCGGTGCTGCAGGTGCACCCGGTACGCCCGGCACACCTGGTGCCCCCGGTGCTGCCGGCGCCACAGGGGCGACAGGCACCGCTGCTGCAGGTGCCCCGTCGTTTGGGTTGCTCAGCCAGTTTTGGTCAACCTTCACCTCGAGTGCGGTAGGGATTTTGACAGCGGTTTTGGCAATTGGTGGCTTGCTGGTAGCTTGGTTGTTACGCCGCGCAGGTGCACGCCGTGAGCTCGATCAAGTCGAGGGCGACGACACACCCGAGGCATTGAACCCCAAAGCGCGCAGCGCGCTTGACGAGAAGTTGCAAGGGATCGATTTGAATTTAGACTCGCCCCATAACACCGTCAAAAAAGAGCCTTCTATTTCAAAGCCAGGCACTGACTTTAAGGTTTGAGTCGGGTGTCTGTGCAGGCTGCTTCTCAGTTCACACGATACGGGCTTGAATGGCCCGCTTAGCGCTCGGCATCGCGTACGACGGGCGTCCTTGGCAAGGTTGGCAAAAACAGCCAAACGGGCAAACGGTACAAGACGCCCTCGAACGAGCATTAGCGACGTTTGCAACGGTACCGGTTCACACCACGTGTGCCGGGCGTACCGACACCGCTGTGCATGCCCTTGGTCAAGTGGTTCATTTTGACTGTGAGATCAATCGCACCGAAGAGTCGTGGGTGCGAGGGGTCAATGCACACCTCCCTGAATCGATTTCTGTGCAATGGGCTCAGCATGTTGCGGATGATTTTCATGCAAGATTTTCAGCAACTTCGCGTTCGTATACCTATGTGCTTTTGAATAGCCGGGTTCGCCAGCCCCTTTGGGCGGGTAGAGCAGGTTGGGTATTTCAACCCTTGGATGTCTTGGCGATGACACAAGCGGCAAAAGCGTTGTTGGGCGAGCACGACTTCAGTAGTTTTCGTTCGTCGCAGTGTCAGGCCAAGTCGCCGGTGCGCACAATTTCCGCGCTCAATATTGTTCAGAAAGGAAGCTTGATTCTTGTCTCGTTACAAGGAAATGCTTTTTTGCATCACATGGTGCGCAATATTATGGGGGCCTTAGTACAAATCGGGCAAGGCAGGGCGCCGGTTGAATATATGACAACGTTATTGGCCCTGAAAGACCGGACACAAGGCGCGCCAACCTTTGCGCCTGATGGGTTGTACTTGACCGAGGTGTCCTACCCACAGGGTGCGCTTCTTGAGCGTAAGGGCTTGGGGTTTGGGTTACAAGAACTCGGTCTAGAATAAGCGGTCTTCGGTTTCTCTTTAATCCAGCCTATGCGCACAAGCCCTCACTCAACACGCACGCGTATAAAAATCTGTGGGTTGACGCGCGCCCAAGATGTGCATGCCTGCGCGCAAAGCGGTGCTGATGCCCTGGGGTTTGTGTTTTACCCGCCCAGCAAGCGTTTTGTTAGTGCTGCGCACGCGGCTGAGCTATGTGCTGATTTACCTGCGTTTATCAGCACCGTGGCACTTTTTGTGAACCCCGAGCCCCAAACGGTTAAAGAGGTCATCCACACTCTGCGTCCAAGCTTGCTGCAGTTTCATGGAGACGAAGAGCCAAGCTTTTGTGCCTCGTTTGGCGTGCCTTACCTAAAGGCTTTCAGAGTGGGCGGGCCCGGGCTTGATACCCCCGCGAATGTCGCACAAACCTGCAAAGTGTTTTCGCACGCCGCGGGCTGGTTGTTTGATAGTTACACCCCCGCGTTTGGCGGCAGTGGGCAGGGCTTTGATCATGCGCTGTTGTCCGAGGTCACAAGTGCAGCAGGCCTCTCACGCCCCATGGTGTTGTCTGGTGGTTTGAATGCGCAAAATGCCACGGCGGCGGTGCGCGCCCTGGCGCCTTGGGCTGTCGACGTGAGCAGCGGTGTTGAAGATAGCCCCGGTGTGAAGTCTAATAAAAAGATTTACGAATTCGTACAGGCCGTGAAGCAAGCGAGTGTCGAGACGCGCCTTTGACAGCTCGTCCCTAAACCCGATACAATAGCGGTCTTTACAGGCGGTTAGCTCAGCTGGTTAGAGCGCCACGTTGACATCGTGGAGGTCGTTGGTTCGATTCCAATACCGCCTACCAAAGTCCCCTCGCATGGGGATTTTTTTTTGTAACATCGGTTATCTGTTGTTTCCCCCAGCCTCAAGGCGAACTGTCATGGCAAAAAAAGAAGAACTCGACCCGGACACTTTGGCGTTGATTGAGTGGTGTACCGAGGTTGAAGGCTTTTTAGTCGCGGCGGGCGCTAGTTTGCGCGAAGCCCAAGGCTATATTGAAGAGCAAGCCGAATGGTTCACCGATCAGTTTTATGAGGGTTTGACACCCCAAGAAGCGGCCAAGGCGTCGTTAAACGAGCCTTAACCCCTTGTAATGCTAAAATCTTGGTTGTTTTTAACTAGATTTTGCATGTGATTTGATAGGGGCTGCGCGTTCGGTTTGCCTGCCAGAAGCCCTGGCGCAACACGTTGTCTCGGTAGCCCCTTCTTACACATGTCAGCTCTGCTCGAGTGAACGACACCCCACAATGATCGCCATTACACTGCCAGACGGTTCTCAACGCCAATATCCGGGCCCAGTCACGGTTGCCGAGGTTGCGCAATCGATCGGAGCAGGGCTTGCCCGCGCTGCCTTGGGTGGACGCGTCACCCGGGGCGAACAGTCGCAATTAGTCGACACTAGCCATTTGATCGAACAAGACGCGCAGCTTGCCTTAATTACGGGTAAAGATCCCGAGGGTTTAGAGCTGATCCGTCATTCAACTGCGCACTTGTTGGCTTACGCGGTCAAGGCGTTGTTTCCCGACGCGCAAGTCACGATTGGCCCGGTGATTGAGAATGGTTTTTTCTACGACTTTTCGTATAAGCGCCCCTTCACGCTTGAAGATTTGGCCGCGATCGAAAAGAAAATGGCCGAGCTTGTCAAAAAAGATGAACTCGTCACGCGCGAAGAATGGAAGCGCGATGACGCCGTCGCTTACTTCAAAGGCATTGGCGAACATTACAAAGCCGAAATCATTGGGGCGATCCCCGGTAACGAAACGATTAGTTTGTACCGCGAGGGCGACTTCATCGATTTATGCCGTGGCCCTCACGTGCCCAACACTGGCAAACTAAAAGTATTCAAGCTGATGAAGCTTGCCGGTGCCTATTGGCGTGGTGATAGCAACAACGAAATGTTGCAACGCATTTACGGCACAGCCTGGGCCAACAAAGAAGATCAAGACGCGCACCTGCACATGCTCGAAGAGGCCGAGCGCCGCGACCATCGCAAAATTGGTCGCGAACTTGACCTGTTTCACTTTCAAGAAGAGGGCCCTGGCCTGATCTTTTGGCACCCGAAGGGTTGGGCCATTTGGCAGCAAGTCGAGCAATACATGCGCAACGTGTATCGCGATAACGGCTACCAAGAGGTTAAAGCCCCTCAAATCCTTGATATTTCGCTCTGGAAAAAAACCGGTCACTGGGATAACTATCGTGAAAACATGTTCACGACTGAATCCGAAAATCGCACCTACGGTTTAAAGCCCATGAACTGCCCTGGGCATGTGCAGATTTTTAATTCAAGTCTGCACTCGTATCGCGACTTGCCCCTGCGCTACGGTGAGTTTGGTCAGTGTCATCGCAATGAACCTTCTGGCTCGTTGCACGGCATGATGCGTGTGCGTGGTTTTACACAAGAC
>CAIZGG010000239.1 GCA_903932425.1 uncultured beta proteobacterium
CGCTTGAACAAATTACGCGGCCTAATTGGCGCGAAATCTCAGAGCATCTTTATCCAGGCGCACTGATCGCCTATCGCTCGGCCGAGCTTGCGCAACCCGACGCCCAAGGCAATATCTTTCTATTGCTTAGCGGGCGGGCCCAACTGTTTGCCCGAAATCTCGCGTTTCGAGCTTTTTTAGCGAGGCAAGGCTGCGTCGGTACACCATAGGCTTGCTGCTCGAAGCACAGTGGTTAGAAACATCTATGATTTGTTACCTATTGAAGATCGCCCAGACGCGCGCATCGTTAAGAACAACAGCAGCGCGCATGCCGAGGTAAACACATACAACATATTCGCCCCGCCCACTCGCATCAACGCCCCCGCCAAGGTGGGGCCCAGACACGCTCCGATCCCGTAAGCCATCAAGATCATCGCTGTCAACCCTACGCGACGCTCTGGGTCGATGCGATCGTTACCCAAGCCCGACGCTAAGGCGTACAGCGTGAACTGCAGCGCCCCTATCGCGCTGGCCAGCACCAACATCATCCAAAAAGGCCAATCGACCCAACCCCACAGCATGAACGTCAAGCCACACAGAAGCAGCGCATTGACCCGCACCAAATTTCCGCGATTGACTCGATCAGACAACCATCCCATAGGCCACTGCGAAAGCAGCCCAGCGGTCACGGTTGCCGCCGTATATAAGGCGACCTGCGTCGTCGAGAGATTGTGTTTCACTGCGTACACTGCGGCCAAACCGTGAAAGGCGCCACAAATATTGCCGGCCAATAAGACCGTCAACAACGACTGAGGCACTGCTTTAAAAAAATAGCCCAAAGCGATCGGTGCGGGCAATTGCGCCGCAGGCAAGGTGCGGGTCGTCAACACAATCGGCAGCAAACCAACGGCCTGACACATCGCCACAAAAATAAGTGGTCGCAAATCAAGCGTTGGATACAACGTGAGAGACATTTGTCCCAACGCCGTGCCGACCCCAGACATCAGTAAATAGACCGACATGACCCGCCCACGGCGTTGGTTATCCGCTTGCTCATTGAGCCAACTTTCAAGCACCATAAACTGAATCACCATGGTCATGCCGGCGCAGACCCGCAACACTAACCAAATAGCTTTTTCATCGATTAGGGATTGCAACAAAACTAAACAGATCGATAAGACGGCGGCAGTCGCGCTGGCGCGCACGTGGCCCACCCGAATAATCAGACGGTGACCGACTCGGGCGCCGCATACCACGCCCAAGTAATAGGCGGAAAGCAGCACGCCAATCCAGACCTCACTGACAGAGTCGGCCGACAGCCGCAACCCCATGTAATTATTGAAGAGGCCTGAGCCAACTTGCAATAGCAACGTGCACAAGAACAGCGAGTGAAACGAGCTTAAAGTAGAAATCATATTTACAAATAAAACATCCCGCTGTCGGGCGCTAACGCGACCGAGCAACGGGATGAAAGGTCAAACCAAGACCTACATGCGCAGGCCCGCGCCGCAATCTCTGCAGCGCGCAAGGCTTAAATCGCTTTCAACATTGAGGCGGCATCGCTGACTTCAAACTTGCCAGGGCCTTCGTTATGAAGCACCTTGACCACGCCATCTACAATGTAGGCAGCATAGCGATTTGAACGCACACCCATACCGCGCGCTGTCAAATCGAGTTCAAGACCTAAGGCTTTGGTCCAAATCGCTGAACCATCAGCCAACATGCGTACTTTACCGCCAGCCTTTTGCTCACGGCCCCATGCGCCCATCACAAACGCATCGTTCACCGCCACGCACCAAACTTCGTCAACGCCTTTGGCTTTGATCGCAGCGTAGTGCTCAACGTAGCCAGGCACATGCTTGGCCGAACAAGTTGGCGTGAAGGCGCCGGGCAACGCGAACATCAAAATCTTTTTGCCCTTGACCAGGTCGGCCACTTGAAAGGCGTTCGGGCCGAGTGTGCAACCGGCGGTTTCTGTTTCAATAAATTCTGTGAGGGTGGCATCGGGTACCCGATCGCCGACTTTGATCGTCATCTGCGCTCTCCTAGGGCATCACGGAC
>CAIZGG010000240.1 GCA_903932425.1 uncultured beta proteobacterium
CGCTTAGCGCTGCCGCAAGTGCAAGAGGCTGCCGTTGTAATTGCGACCCAAGCTCGCGTAGCGCTTGGAGATGAGATTGGTGAAATTCTGGGCGCTGAGTTGGTCGTTGTATTGATCGGCGAGCGACCTGGCCTATCCGCCCCTGACAGCATGAGCGCTTATCTGACGTGGCATCCTAAAGTGGGCCGAACAGATGTTGAACGTAATTGCATTTCAAACATCCGCCTTGAAGGTTTGAGCTATACCGAAGCTGCGCAAAAGCTTGCTTGGCTGATCAGGCAAGCGAAGGTGTTGGGCAAAAGCGGGGTTGAGTTGAAAGAAGAATCTGCATCTTAGACACGCATTTTTGTCAGGACACAATTAGTGACAAATGTGTCTAGGACTGAAGCACTTTTTGAAAGATAAATTGTTGTGTAGACTGCGAGGCCTCTTCTCATCTTCAAAAGGCCAATCATGGAAGCACGCGTCGCAAGGCTTGAAGCCATCATCCCAACTCTCGCTACCAAAGAAGATTTGGTCAAGTTAGAACTAATTAAGACACGGTTTGAACAGAGGGGATCACATCCCCCGACCACTCAAGTCGCAGTTTGCTAGCTTTGCGCACATCATTCACCAGTGCGGGCCTAAAGCAAACTAGGTTAGTGCCCTCCAGCGCCCTGACACTCGGAAAAATCAAACCCATTGAGCCTGCTTCTAACAACTGACTCGCCAACAACTGCGACTCTAGATAACTGTGCGGTGACAGACTAAAGACCGCCGCGCCTTGAATCAAGCAAAGCCCGCACCTGTTGCATGGCGACGATACCGCCTTGCATCATCAACTCAAGTGGTGAATGCGCCGAAAAAAGCAAGTTGGTATTCGGCATTTTCACCCACCGATCGGCAAGCGGGTCACCGTAAAGAACGTGCAAAGCTTTATGTATACCAATTAAGTACGACACGCGCGTGATGCGATCTACACCCAAGGTCTTGGATGGGTTCCTTTTCATCTCGTAGTAGGTGCTGCTTGACACTGAACCCAGTAACTCTCTGGATTCGTCATCCTCTAATTGCCATCTCTGCACAATATTGAAAAAACCCTTTGAGACTGAAGGCGACAGACGCGCACGTTCTTCGCGCGACCGCAAATCGATCATGGCCGCGGGTTCAAACCGGCTTTGGGGGTAGGCGAAGACAGGGTTCATGCTCTTTTCTCAAGATGAGACTCTATTATGAAGCCGTTTTGCTCTCAATATGGAGTTACTGCAAAGCTCAAAACTTCGACTTTTTTATATCGAAATAACAAAAAGTCGCGACTATTTGATAAAGCCCCTCATAAAAGTCGCAGTTTTACGAAAGAATCCACAACACTTAAAAAGCATAAGCGCCACAAACAGGCTCACCCCCTGAGCCACCGAGCTAGGTAGACTCAAAAAAATCCTACCCCTGCCCTCGCTCACCAAACTCACCTCCACACTCATGTCCAAATCAAAAACCGCCACGCGCGAGCAGTGGCTCAAAGAAGCCATCCTGGCGCTCACGCCGCTATTTAAAGAAGCAGGTTATGCCGTACCCAAATGCCATGTGTCCTGCGGCTTTGCTAGCACCGACGTTAAACGTGGGCACATCGGTCAGTGCTGGAGCACCAAGGCCTCGGCCGACAAGGTGAATCAGATCTTTATCTCTCCTGGGCTCAGCGATAGCGTTGAGGTACTTGATACGCTAATGCATGAACTGGTGCACGCCGTGGATGACTGTCAGAACAAGCACGGGCCAATCTTCAAGAAGATGGCGCTAAAGCTTGGTATGAAAGGCCCGATGCGCAGCGCCGGTGCTGGCCCCGAGCTTAAAGTCAAACTTGAGAAAATGGCAGCTAGCTTGGGTGAATACCCACATGCCAAACTTAATGTCCCAAGAAAAGTCATTGACCGCCGCCCTCGCCCGCGCGCAAAATGTTCAGAGTGCGGGTTTACCGTGCCGATGCTGAAGGCCTTTATGCACTACGGGCCACCAATTTGCCCGAAAGACAAAATCGACATGACCGCCATCGGCGACTGGGAGTAAGCGTATTGAGTATCAAAAAAGACGTGGCGCTGCAAAAAGAAGCCTACGACAAGTAAGACTTGAGTTGTGACTTACTTCAGTGAAAGACGTTTTACTCACCCGTCTCTTCACCCTCTTTCTTCGGCAAATCAGCAAATCTCTGCTGCATCGTCTGGTTACCTCTTGTTAACTTCTTGATGGTGACATCTTGAGCCTTATCGTTGGCCAGGCGCAAGTTGCGATTTGCGCCCGTCAACGCATCACGTGTTTTTTGTAGATGAATGATCGATTTATCGATCTCATCGATCGCAGTTTCAAATTGCCTTGAGGCCAGATCGTAATTTCTGGCGAACCCAGTTTTAAAACTTGCAAGCTCGTTTTCGAAGTTTGTAATGTCGATGTTTTGCGCTTTAATTAACACAAGCTCTGACTTGTACTTAAGCGAGTTCAGTGCGGCGTTACGCAGCAAGGTAATGATCGGGATAAAAAACTGTGGGCGTACCACATACATTTTTGGATACCGGTGCGACACATCGACGATCCCAGCGTTGTACAACTCACTGTCAGGCTCAAGCATTGACACCAGCACCGCATATTCGCAGCCCTTCTCGTTGCGATCTTTATCAAGTTCTTTCAAAAAATCTTCGTTTTTACCTTTGTTTGCCGATTGATCGCTCTCGTTTTTCATCTCAAACATGATCGAGACAATCTCAGTACCGGCGTCGTCTTGATCCTTAAAGATGTAATCCCCCTTGCTACCGCTGCGTGCGTTGTTATCCTTTTCAAAATACGCTTTCGGAAACGCTGTCGCCCGGATCAGATTGAACGCCGTCTCGCAATGCTGCTCAAGGGTTTCACCCACCATTTTGGTGGATAAGCGTGCCTTCATATCTTTGAGACGCTCAATCGTATCTTCGCGGTCTTTGATCTGCGTTTCGTACTTATCTTTAAGGGCTTGCTCGGCTTGTTGCTTGGCCAACTCAACGCGCATCAGGTTATTTTTGATCTCGTCACGTTCTTGTGCCACCACACTGACGGCCTCGGTCATTGCCAACTTTTGCGACACCTCAAGGCCGTCGAGCTTGGCTTTTAGGCTTTGGATCTCTGAATCTTTAGCGGCGGCAGTCTTTTGTAATTCGCTGACAAGTTTGGCATCGGCAAGCGCGACAGAGGCTTCTTTTTCTAACTGCGCTTGCTTTAGCTTATTGGCGAGCTCATCGCGCTCTTTTTCAACACCGCTTAAGGCTTGCGCCAAGGCGAGTTGGCGAGCAGCGTCGGCCGCCAAGAGCTTGGCGTTTAGCTCTTGGATCACAGCGTCTTTAGCGGCCTCGGCCCGATGTAACTCACTAGCGGCTTGTGATTTGGCTAGCTCGACAGCGTTTTGTTTGCCTTGCTCGGCTAGTTCAAGCCGCTCGTGCAGTTGCTCGTTGAACTCGCTATCACGAACCTGTTTAACAATATCCGCATAGCCAGTTTCGTCAATTTTGAAGGCTTTTGAGCAATGTGGGCAAATGATGTCGTGCATGTCTGGTACCGCCTTTGCGATCGATATTTATATTGCGACAGTATGCCGCATTCAGTGGCTCACCGAGTGAGATTAGCCCGTGCAGACCATCGCAGCATCTGCGACAACGACTGCCCTTTAGTTCATCTAACTTTTTCGTACAAAGCACTACTTTTTCGTACAAAACCATAGTTTTTCTTACAAAGCACAGTTTTCTTATACTTTTTCGTACAAGTATAAGAGTCTCAGTACAATAATTATCCTTGTAATTTAAACACAGC
>CAIZGG010000241.1 GCA_903932425.1 uncultured beta proteobacterium
ATGTATTTGCAAGATATCGCCCGTGTAATAAGAAGTAAAAATGCAGGGCCACGCTGCACCACCTTAGACATCATGTTCAATAGTGATGAAGACTACAACCGGGTTGTTGAGTCCAAGGTCATTAATCGGGACTTGATTGCAAAGTTGTATGACATGCCGGCAGAGCAAGTCAATATTATTGAGTACCCGATGTCGCGTGCACTCAAAATCGCCATCCCCAGAAAAATCACTGCAGGTGATCCGGGCGATCGGGATGTGTACGGCGCACAACAACATGCACGCTTGTTCAAGGTTGAAATCTTATGAGCGCCACCGGACGGATCTTAAAAGAGTTCGCCAGCCTTAGTGTGCGTCGCCCGTTGAAATTGCTGGGTGCGTCAGGTCAACTTGGCTATGGCATCCCGACGCCAGCATTTAATGCTGGCCTTGAGCGTCAGCCAGATCTGATCGGCTGTGACATGGGTTCAATTGATATCGGTCCTTATTATTTGGGTAGCGGCAATATGGCGACCGCGCGCGAATCGACCAAGCGTGATCTGCGCAAGGTGCTGATCGCAGCCCGCTTGCACGATATTCCGTTGGTGATTGGATCAGCGGGCTCGGCAGGCGGTGCGCCACATCTAGAACAGACGCTTGCGATTGTGCGTGAAATCGCAAAAGAAGAGGGCTTGCATTTTCGCTTGGGTGTGATCGCGGGCGACATACCCAAAGACATCATCATCGACGCTATACGTGCGAAGGGCGTGGTGGGCATTGACGGTATGCCTGCCTTGACCGAAGACGATGTCTTGGGTGCCGCGCAGATCGTCGGTCAAATGGGAATGAGCTCATTTGAGCAAGCGTTTAAGGCCGATATCGATGTGTTGATTACGGGCCGAGCTTGCGACACAGCTATTTTTTCGACCTTGCCCGTGATGCTCGGCTTTCCGATTGGTTTGTCTGTCCACTTAGCAAAGATCATCGAGTGTGCATCGCTGTGTTGTTTGCCAGGCGGGCGTGATTCGATCTTGGCAACTTTAGATGACGAAGGGTTTGTGCTTGAAAGTATGGCACCTCAGCGTCGTGCAACGCCCACCTCGGTCGCTGCTCATAGTTTGTATGAACAGAACGACCCCTATGTCATCATCGAGCCTGAGGGCCGAGCCGTCTTGCACGAAGCGAAATACGAGCAAATCGACGATCGACGCACACGTATCAGCGGTGCGCAGTGGCTTGAAGCCTCGCAGATTACGATCAAAATAGAAGGCTCAACGCGCGTAGGCGAACGTGCCATTTTATTGTGCGGTGCCGCCGATCCGATCTTTATTAAAAACCACGAAGAGATCTTGCGCGATGTGACAAAAGTGGTTCGCGATTTAGTGTGTGAGGATGCGCCTGAAGATTACACCTTGTTTTGGCGAGTGTTTGGCGTCAATGGTGTGACCGATCCCTTGCCTGATGCGGTCACGCCGAGCGAGATTTGTATGACTATTGAATGCATTGCGCCAACCACCGCGCGTGCCTCTGAGGTGGTACGCACCATGAAGCAGTATTTGTTGCACTTTGGCTATGAGGGGCGTTTGTCGACTGGCGGCAATCTTGCGTTTGCTTTTACTCCGCCCGAGATCTCAGTGGGTACGGCTTATAAGTTCAGCGTTTATCACATCATGACGACTAAACGTTTGGAGGAGTTGTTTCAGTTGAAGATTGAAGAGTTGTAGGTTTTACGCTTTCACGCTCATGCACCCAGTCATAAGCTCGAGAGCTTGAGGTAATGGTCTTGAACATGCGTGTAGAAGGCGGTGAGCTAAGGAAGTACGCTCAAGGTCTGGACAATGCAGGGCTGGTTGATCTATCAGGTGTTGATGACAATACCTGCCCAAAATAGTTTGTCAGATCCAACGTCGACGTCATGCTTTTGCATGAACTGCAGCGTACCATCTTCTTGAATGTGAAACACAGACAGCCCGCCGGGTACGTGTTCAATCCTCCCGTCGACTAAGGCGTCACGAGCAATCATGCAACCGGCAATAAGGGTCTTGCCAGTTGGATCAATCGAAAAAGTGCGCACATGCATTCCACGCGTGTCTTCCGTATGTATCAGAGTCGGTTCGCCAGTTTCTGCGTCAATTGAAAAGGTACTGATGGTATTTTCAGCACCATTAAATACTTTTTGGCCGTTGTGTTCGACCGTCCCATCTGCGCGATTGGAGACATACACAAACTTACCATTCGGATGCACGTGGATCGCGCCCACTAACTGACGCGGCTTGAGTTGTGCTGGATATGCGAGTGTGGTCTTGCGCCACAGCGGGCCCACTACCGTTTTGCCAAGCTCGAAAAAGGCGATTTGATTTTGGCGCTCAATAGAGACGTACATCCAGGGCTTAGAAGGATGAAAATCAACATGTCGAGGGCCAAATCCGTATCCAGCCTCAGGAATGAGTTTTTGTCGATGGGTCAGAACCCCTTGTGCGTAGTCAAAAATTTCGAGCGATCCCGGCAGTTCTGAGATGCCGTGCTCGGGGTCGTTGCCTCGTACTGGTAAGACAACACGCTGATTATCAGGGGTGACCATGATTTGATGCGCACAGGCACCGAGCTCAACAGTGTCTTGTTTGAGCTCTTCGCCGACCAAGCCATCCTTTTTGAGGCGGTGCACACTGAAGGCACTTGGCGCGTTGTAGGCGAGTAATAGGTGCTGGGCGTTACGGTCAATTGAAATATGAATTGGTCGTGAGCGCAAAACGGTTGGCACGTTTTGCTGCTCAAGCGATCCGTCGGCCTGAATGAATAGGGTACAGATGAAGTTTTTTGTGCCCGCTTTGCCAGGCCCGCCATCGCTACAGGCCACATACATCAGGGCTTTCGTTGGATGCTTGATGCAATATTGCACATCGCTTGGCAAAACGATATCCGAGAGAGGCGTTAGCGCGCCATCAGAAGCGGCGATCCGGTATTGCGTCAGCGTTGCGCCAAGTGCGCTATATAAATAGGTCGTTGTCATGTCGGTGCATCGAAAAGTACAAGCTGACTAATCATTTAAGCACAATCTATTGAGTTCAAAGCAAACGGCTCGCTACAAGTGAGCGAGCCGTTGTTTTAAGCGCCTTTTGTTAAGGCTGTAATGCGAGCGAGGTTCCGATCATAGAGTCGCGCGTGACTAAGTCGGCCAGCTGGGATTCGGTCATCCCTTCAGTACCACTCGGCCGATTGGGTAACACCAAAAACCGAAGGTCAGCAGTGCTATCTGATACACGAACCTCAACCTCGTTGGGGATCGTTGTCCCAAACTCAGCTAACACCTTACGGGGTTCGACGACGACGCGCGAACGGTAGTCGATTGACTTGTACCAAGCAGGGGGGATACCTAGCAGCATGCGTGGATAGCACGAACACAGTGTGCAGACCACCACGTTATGCACCGTCGGTGTATTTTCGAGCACGACCAAGTCGAGTGGCGTGATGATATCAAGTTCAAAATGCTGGTTAATCGTTTTAAGCGGCTCTGCAAGCAATTGCTTTTTGAATGCGGGGTCTACCCAAGCTTTTGCAACGATTTTTCCGCCGATTGCCGGTGTGAGGCTATCTTGCTTATCGATCTGTGCGTGTAGTTCAGCGGCCGTGATAATGCCTTTTTCGTCTAACAGTTCACGAATGGCGGTTTGCAGTAATACCTCATAGCGGTCGTAACCGTCGTCGTCGTCAGGCGCCGGTGGACTATGAGGGTGCGCGTGACCATGTGAATGATCGTGGTCGTGATCGTGATCATGATCATGGTCGTGATGGTGTCCGTGATTTGAACTCATGCTTTTTCTCCGGCAAGCGGTTCGATCCAATGATCGTAGATATCGGCGACAACGGTGTCCTTTGGGCTGCCTGTATAGTCGGGCCACACATCGGCCTGTTTGAAGCGTACGCGATACAGTACGCGCATCGGCAAGCCAGGCTTGTGATAAGCGAGTAATGAAGGGTCGCGATAGACGCCCATCACATCAGTGATTTCACCTTTGATGCCGCGCAGATAAAAGGGCGTACGGCAATGCGGTTCAGGAGGCTGCTTACGTACGCGCACGGGAGCACCGACGGGTAAGGCTTGGCCTGGGCGAGGGGCGAGCGCAGTCATGCAGCCACCTTTTTATGTTTTTCGCGCAAGAGCTCGACACGCGCTTCGATTTCTTCGCGGCTGAGTACTTGCTGCTCAATGACGAGGTCTCGAACAGCACGAATCCATTTGTCGTAATAGCCAAGGTTGCGATAGTCTTCGTCGGTGTTCGACTCAATGGCACGGCGCATCGCATCGACCGTAAAGGCCTCAAGCTTTGGGCCAGACAGGAGTCTCAAAAGGGCATCGACGCGTTTTTCGTGCAGGGTACTAGGATGTTCGTCTTGGCAAACTGGGCCCGCGGGTAAACCGCCTATATCGTTGACTTTACGTTCTGACATGAAAGATCTCGATCTGTAATGGACTAAAAAAATTGAATTTGCATTGATTCTAAGCGTAACGCGATACGGTTGAACGCGCTAGCGCAAGGGCTTTAAATTTGGATAATCATCTTGTGCGTGCGCCGGCTGCAGTGCGCTGCTAAGGCCCCAAAAAGTCAGGACGCTGCTGAGTACACAAGCGAGTTTGATACCTCGAGAGAAAGTAGTTTTCATAGCAAGCGTGAACTAGCGGTCCCAAACTTCGTCTGGCACGGGGAGGCCTTTTAAGTCTTCGGTGCTCAAAGGACCATTAGGCGTGATGCCATAGGTTTCAAGCATTAAGGTCATTTGCCGGGTATGTTGAGCGGCGTGCCACGCCGTGCGTTCAAACACGTCGTGCATGGTTCGCCGTCCGTAATAAGTAGGCACCAAGTAGTCAAGGCTGCGGTTTGTTTCTTTCGCCCACCACGCGAGCATCTCGGCACGCACGGTTTCACCCCACTTGGCTAAATCGCTTGCTGTCCAGTCATCAGGGGCCACTTCGTTAAAACTTTCAAACTTGAGGTCGATTTGATGTGCGGCTTCAACGCCCATTTGTGCGACACGAAAAATATGAAAAGCCGTACCCGCTGGATTACGGTTGCGATTACGAAAATTTTCGCGCAACTGTTCTGGTTTGAATTGCACGATTAAGCGAATCGCTGTTTGTAAGACGATGTCTAACTTAGCGACCAGTTGCTCTGGGGGTAGGGGATCCATCAACTTTGTTTTGAGATCTAAAAACTTGATCACATCGTTAAAGGACTGACACATCGTGAACTTGCCGCCGAGGGCGACAACCGGCACGCTGCGAGCACCCAACGCACGTAATTTCTCCATACCCGTTGGATCGTTGTGTACGTCGATCGACTCAAAGTCAATTCCCTGTTTGGTTAAAAATTCTTTGGTTCGTAAACAGGAGGAGCAGCCTGGCTGCCAAAAAACCTGAACGCGGGCCGAATTTGTCGTTTGCATGATGATTGTCTCTAGTTTTGATTCGCGATTCTTAAGATTATGAGGGATATGCTCAAAATTGTGCGAGAAAACTCAATGGTGCATCGCAAAATTGTAGCGAAATGCCTGTGGTGGTGACCTCGCGAGTGGGGGGGAGGCCCTGCGGGCGTCTGCCTAGTCATTTTTGATGCGTTGTGCTAAGTTTAGGCAACGAAAATTTAATTCAAAGGGATCCAAACGTGAGCGATTATTTTTACGAACCGAACAAGGGCCATGGCCTGCCCCATAACCCGTTCAAGGCGATTGTTGCGCCTCGGCCAATCGGTTGGATTTCGACCATCGATAAACTTGGCCGCGTGAATTTGGCTCCGTATAGCTTTTTCAACGCGTTTGCTGAGTCGCCACCTGTGATTGGATTTTGCACCAGTGGTGAGCGCAAAGACAGTTGCAACAACGCAGACGAAACTGGTGAGTTTGTCGCTAATTTTTGCGGCGCTGATTTGGCTCAAGAGATGAACATTACATCTGCGTCGGTAGCGCCGGGTATTGACGAAATGAAACTTGCTGGTCTTGCAGCAACTGCTTCGACCTTAGTGAAGCCGCCACGGGTGACTAACGCCATTGCCGCGCTTGAGTGCAAGCTGATTAGCACGACACAACTGACCGATGCTAAAGGTGCTCTGATCAATACTTGGCTGACGCTTGGCGAAGTGGTGGGTGTGCACATTAATAACGCGTATTTGAAAGACGGCATCTTTGACACCGCAGCAGCAAAGCCTCTAGGCCGCTGTGGTTACCAAGGGGACTACGTTGAAGTCAATACCCTGTTTGAAATGTTCCGTCCAAAAGATTACGTCGCAAAATAAAGCGATCGAGACAAATCATGGCACAGATCGTCGAAAGAAAACCTCATAGCGCGGTGCGTCCAGAGTGGCTTGCGCTGCGCACTGAGGCGATCCTTGAGCCTGAACTGAAGATTGTTGATCCGCATCATCATCTTTGGGATCGTCAAGATAATCGCTATCTGTTTCATGACTTGATGGCCGATATGACGTCGGGGCACAACGTCGTATCAACCGTCTTTGTGCAATGTCGTGCGATGTTGCGGCAAGATGGTCCTGCAGAATTAGCGCCGCTTGGCGAAGTTGAGTTCGTGACAGGTATCGCTGCCATGGGTGCTAGTGGAATCTATGGCGCGTCGCGTGCCTGTGCAGGCATCGTTGCGGGTGCGGATTTGCAACTGGGCGATCGCGTTGCACCGGTGCTCGAAGTGATGGCTCACAGTGCGGGCGGCAGGTTGCGCGGTGTGCGTAATCCGGTGGTGTGGCATGCAAGCCCTGACGTGCAATCCAGTACAGCGACACCGCCACCACAGGGTTTGATGGCCGACGCTGCGTTTAGGCGAGGCGTTGTACAGCTTGGCCTGCAAGGGTTGTCATTAGATGTTTGGGCGTATCACACGCAGCTTGGTGAGATCTATGACCTTGCAAAGGCCAACCCAACGGTGACAGTCATTATTGATCACTTTGGTGGTCCGGTCGGCGTGGGTCCGCACGCCGCAGATATGACTGAGATGTTTAAACAATGGCGTGCAGGGATCGCCCTTGTTGCTAGCTTGCCCAACACTGTGATCAAAATGGGCGGGGCAGGCATGCCTGTCTTTGGAATCCGATTTGACCTTGAGCCAACCCCTCCGGCCTCAGAGCAATTGGCAGTTGCCTGGCGAGCTTACTTCGAGACTTGTATTGAGCTGTTCGGCGTTGACCGCTGTATGTTCGAAAGTAATTTTCCAGTTGATAAGGGTATGTTTAGTTATCACGTTCTCTGGAATGCTTTTAAGCGGCTAGCGAAAAATTGTTCGCAAGCAGAAAAAACCGCGTTGTTTAGTGCGACTGCAGAGCGTGTATATCGCTTGGTATAGGGCTTATATCAAGGTGATCGCGCGATAGGTCATATAGGCGCCAAGCACCAGCAGCCCAGTGAAGAAACATTTTTTGAACAGTAGTTGTGGCATGCGGTTGCGCAACTTTTGCCCGATGAACATTCCGGCAAACGCCGGTATCAAGGCAACAAGCGAGGCAGTCGCAACGGTCATTTGAAACTGACCTGTCACAAGCAACCCCACCGCTAAAGCAAAAGACGACACCGTAAACGACAGGCCGAGGGCCTGAATGAGATCGTCTTTTTTTAGATCAAGTGCCGTGAAATAGGGGGCAACGGGCAGGGCTGAAATCCCGGTAGCGCCCATCAGGATACCCGTGATAAAACCCATCAAGGGCGAAAGCCACCACTCCGCACGTGGTGCCACAGTGAGTCGTGCTGCACTTAACCCAAAAGCACCATAAATCGTCAATACGATCCCGAGTCCCGCCGTGACCACTTGGGTGTTGCCGCTGGTAATGAAACTGACGCCGATCGGAGTACCAACACAGATGCCGATTAACAGCGTGCCGAAACGTTGACTTAAGGCTTTGAAGTTGGGGCCCGCGATCAGCTGCCAGACGTTGGTGATGAGTGAAGGCAGTACCAACATGGCAGCAGCTTCAACTGGAGCAATGACCAGGCCTAAAAAACCAATGGCCACCGTAGGTAAACCCATCCCCAGAACACCCTTGACAATCCCGGCGGCGATGAAGATTCCTGCAGTGAGGGCGATAACAACTATGCTGTCTTGCATGAGGCGTGTGCTTGAGTTTGGACGGTGTGACTTAGAATAGGGTTCATCATAGTGCAAATAGCGGATATAGCCATGCGACCCGACACATTACCTCCTACGATCAAGAGCCCAAGCGCATGGCTTGGGCCCGAAGAGTCTACTAAGCAGCACTGGCAACACGAATTGACTGACGATGAATTGCTTGAGCTTGAGCAGGCTGCAGCGCGTTGTTTAGAGAGTAGTGACGATCTCACCAAAATAACGAGATCAAATTTTGTGCTGCTTCAATTGGGCCCGCGTCTGCAGGCGATTAAGCAGGCACTGTTACAGGGTTGTGGCTTTGCCTTGATTCGCGCCTTGCCCGTTCGGCAATGGTCGCCTGAGATCACGGCGGCGGCGTTCTACGGCCTTGGCTCGTATTTAGGTAATGCTCGGCCGCAAAACGCTAAAGGGCATATGCTGGGTCATGTCATTGATATGGGCTTGGATGCCAACGATCCTAATGTTCGCATTTATCAAACACATGAGCGTCAAACCTTTCATACTGACTCAAGCGATATCGTCGGGCTGGTGTGTTTGCAACAGGCTAAAGCTGGGGGCGATTCGGCCTTGGTGTCCTCAAATACCCTGTACAACCAGATGCGCGCTGACTATCCCCAGTTAGCGGCAGCTTTATTTGATCCTATTGCAACGGATCGCAGAGGCGAAGTCGCACCAGGTCAAAAACCCTTTTTTGAAATCCCAGTCTTCAGTTGGTATCAGGGCTTGATGTCAACGATCTATCAGCGCCAGTATATTGATTCTGCTCAGCGCTTTGAAGACGCGTTGCGCTTGACGCCCTTGCATGTTGAGGCACTTGATTGCTTTGATGAAATGGCAAATAGCGCTGATTTAAATTTTTTGATGCGCCTAGAGGCCGGTGATATGCAGTTTGTACACAATCACACCTTACTGCATGATCGAACCGCGTTTGAGGATTGGGCCGAAGCATCTCGCAAGCGGCATTTGTTGCGTTTATGGCTGTCGTCACCCGAGGCGCGTCCACTTGCACCCGAGTGGGCGCAGCGTTATGGCTCAGTCGAGCCAGGTAGTCGGGGCGGGGTGATGATGCCTGCTACCGCTTGGAAGGCACCCCTGAACTCGGTCTAGTGAGGGTGGTACTCTACCGATTGCGCAACGTCTCGACTCGAGTTTAGAAACGATAACCTATGTGCGCTATCTAGCCCTAACCGTTACATATTTGCCGAAAATACTACCCAAATAGAGGGTGGGCAAGGTAACGATCCTTGAGTCGTTATTGGCTACTCTTTAATTGCTAAATCACGAATGAGCTGACCCCATTTTTCGCCATCACGCAGCATGTACTTGTTAACCTCATCAGCCGATGTGATGCGAAAATCCATGCCTTTCTGGGCCATATCAGCCACTAAAGCGTTATCTTGGCCAACAACTTGCATCGCCGCAGCTAGGCGCGCGACGACCTGTTCCGGGACCTTTGCCTGCGTCATCAACGCCACCCAAAACACAGCATCAAAACCTTTGCTACCAGACGCCTCGTCAATCGTTGGTAAGTCAGGCATTAGCGCAACGCGCTTTTCTGCGGATACTGCGATCCCTATGGTGCGTCCAGACTTAACCGCTGGAAGCGCGTCGGGCAGCGCCAAGAACATCATGTCAATTTGTCCGCCGAACAAATCCTGCAAAGCAGGCGGTCCTCCTTTGTAGTGAATCACGGTCATCTTCAGATCAAAAGTCTTGATGAAATACTCGGCAGCCAAGTGGTTAATTGAACCAATGCCAGACGTTCCTATCGAGTACTTATTGGGGTTGGCGCGCACCAGCGCCAGTAATTCGTTAATATTTTTTGCTTTGAAATCTTTATTGATGGTCAAGACGAAGGGTGAGGTCATGATCATCGAGATCGGTTGAAAGTCTTTGTAAGGATCGTATCCCACCTTACTTTGCAACACAGGATTGATCACGATCGATACGGGCGCTGCATAAATGGTGTATCCATCGGGGGCTGCCCGCGCGGTCAAATTGCTGGCGATCGTCGAGGCAGCACCTGCTTTATTCTCGACCAAAACGGGCTGACCCAGTTCGCGACCCAAGCGCTCAGCAAGTACCCGGGCGACAGAGTCGGTACCACCGCCAGGGGGGTAGGGTACGAGCAGGTGTATGGGTTTGATGGGGTACAGGGAAGCGGTTTGGGCTTGGACACACTCAGAGCCAACATTCATGGTCAGCAAGGTAATTGCGAACCATCGCCCTAGCTTCGCACCTGCACCCGCATTATTTTTAAAAGGTGTGCTCATGTCCATCCTCTTTTTTATCATTTGACAGGATTGGTACTTTTAAAACATTCGCCTACTTAGGCGCAGCCGTGCTCGTATTTCGAATTGACTTGCCTCAGGGATGTTAGCACCTCGATCAGTCGAGGTTCCTCGGACGGGACTAAACACAACTGGTCAAACGGCAGGCACATAAGGTGTCCTATGCGTAACCGCCTTGCTCGATAGATTTAGGGCTACACTCAAATTCTGAGCCGAGGATTTTTCGCTCGGCGTCGGACTTCTGTAGCGTGAATGACAATCAGAATACTAAAAACAAACTCAGTGCCGATGCGCTGATAGCCCAAAAGGACAGCATGAATTTCGCTCAATATCACGCTAGCTTTAGCCGAATTGAAATGACCCGTCGCGAGGGTATCTTGCTCATGCGACTGCACAACGAAGGCCAATCACTGCATTGGGATATGGAAGCTCAGCAACAATTTATACGCGCCTTCGAACTCGTAGGTTCCGATCGTGAAAACCGCGTCATCATTTTGACAGGCGCAGGGGAAGACTTCAGCGGCCCGCGCGTTGATCCAGACAGACATCAATTTTTTCATGATGCAAAGGTGACCGCAACGAGCATTGATCCCTTGTTGTACAACGCTCGTAAAATGTTGATGAATCTGATCAACATCGAAGTGCCGATCATCGCAGCTGTCAACGGCCCCGCAAAACGGCATTGTGATTTGGTCTTGTCGGCAGATATTGTCTTGGCAAGCGAGCAAGCCAGTTTTGAAGACACCGCCCATTTTCATTTTGGAAGCATTGTTCCAGGTGATGGCATTAGCATAGTGTTTACACAACTGCTCGGGTTAAATCGGGCCCGCTATTTGATGTTGACCGGGCAAGTGCTCTCAGCGACTGAGGCCAAACAACTTGGTTTAGTGTCCGAGATTCTGCCTGCAGAGAAATTGTTAGATCGCGCCTGGCAACTTGCAGAACAGCTCGCAAAAAAATCTGATATGTTGCTACGTAACACCCGCAGCGTGTTGATTCAGCCTTTGCGTAAAGCCCTTCAAGACGATCTGCGTTATTTTCTAGCGCTCGAGTCAATCGGAGTCTTGGCTCACCCAGATAAGTGAGCCGATCGCACCAACCTTTGGCTTATGGTCGGTGCTAGAGGGTTCGAACCTCCGACTCTCGCGTTCTGATGGCAGGGGTCGGTGCGTCGGTGCAAACTTAGTCGGCGTAGCCTGGCAGTTCGCGATCTAGCACGCGCATCATGGCATCAAAAAATAGGTCATCACGCTCTTGGCGTGAATGACTGTCGCCTGGTGCTGGATTTTGAACGGCATGCACAACTTCATCTGACAAGACTTGAATCGGTTGGCCGGTGCTCATAGCGAGCACTTGTGCGCGGCAGACGCGCTCGAGTTTATACAGTCGTTTGTAGGCCTCTGCCACCGTGTCGCCAACGACGAGTACGCCATGATTTTTCATGAAGAGTACTTTTTTGTTGCCGACTTGATGGGCAAGACGCTCTCCTTCGCTTAGGCCGTCAGCCACACCAGTGTAGGTGTCGTCATAGCCTGTAATGCCCATAAAAAACGCGGCTGTTTGGCTGGCTGGTAACAGCCGGTTATTTTGAAGCATATTGAGAGCCAGCGCCCAGTTTTGGTGGGTATGTAAGACGACATTTGCACCTGTGATGCGGTGAACCGGTGCGTGAATGCACATGGCCGAGCGCTCAACGACTCCAACGCCTTCAAGGGTGTCACCGTTTTCATTAAAAATCATCATGTCACTGGCACGGGCTTCTGACCAATGCATGCCAAAGGGCGAAATCAAATACTGGTCTTTGCGACCCGGTACGATCATCGTAAAGTGATTGTCAATGCCTTCGTGCAAGTCATCGAGGACGGCAAGACGATTTGCGGCAGCCAGATGAATTTTTGCTTGTTGAACGGCGTCAGACTGTTGTTTGACATTTAGATTATGCACGGACATGACAGGCCTCTTTGAAAATGATTTGTATCGATGAGATTACTACCGTTGCAAGGGTCTCGCAACAGATTCTTTGTTTTGGAATTAGTGATCAAGCTTTTGGATTTGCTGCGGCGCACAAATGGTATGGTCGGTGCCACGGCAGTCTGAAGCTCTGGTGTTAGGCCAGCAGCGATCCATAACCCGGTAGTACCGGCGCAACTCCGGCTAAGCGAAGCGCGTTCCACATCATGGCGCTTGAACTCGAAATAACAGGCTTGCCCAAATCCTGTTCGAGTGCGCCTACGATCGACACAGTGGGCATCCCGACGCCACTTAAAAAAATAGCTTGCGCCTCGGGGACATTGACAGATTTTCCTAAGCGATAGGCGCGGTTTGGTGGTTCTTCAAAAATACTGCGAACATTGCGCAACCAATCAAAGTTGACGACTTCGATGCCGTAACTTTCGAGGTTTTGTTTACCTTGCATTGTTAAGTTTTCGTCATAGGGCGTTCCTAGCGCAACTTTTGTGATGCCCATTGCATGAAGAGCTGCGATGACGCTACCAAAAGCAGTAATGAAGTGCAGACCAAAGCGGTCTTCTAAACGTTTAGTCAGGGCAGCTTCTTTTTCGCGTCCGAGGTAGTAGCTCGTTGCCGTGTGCGCAAGCGCGATGACCTCAGGTTTAATCATCGATAGCATCTCAACAGATTCATCGAGATGTTCGATCTGTGTGGCGATGCGCGCTTCGATGCCGTTCAATGTGCCATCAGCCCCTCGTGAAATCATACGGCCAAAGTGAACAGAGACTCCCTTTGGGGCCATCTCAAACATTTCCGGCTCGACGGTCGGTGTTCCAGCCGGTACAAGAAATCCTAGTTTTGCGCGCCAACCCACCATGACATCGATCCTTTTCTGTTTTCTGAGTACTCGTTTATTTTTTTGCTTTTGCTTTGACTTTTGCTTTTGTGACAGCATCAAGCTCGGCCAGCAAGTCTGCTGGGGGCATTGCATAGCTACCCATCCGTCCAATACCGATTCCTAGTCTGCGCTGCATATTGATCATCATTTCGGCAGATAAAAACGAGGTCGATACACAGTCGAGCACTGAGAGTCGACCAATCGGGCTGACATTGCTTCGCCGAATGATCAAGTTCAAAATACCTTCTGCCGGTACGATCAGGTCTGCGCCGTCTGCCTTAGCCTGTTCTGCAGTCGCTAAAAAATCTGTCACGACCTGTTTCGGCTTTTTGATTGCGACATTTAAGATGTCTTCATCGACTGGATGGGCAAGAGAGTAGTAACCCGATACGCGGCTCTCTAGGCCGTGGCGTTTGACCAGCGCTTTCACGCGTTTAACATTTGCAGGTGCAAGTGTGGTGAGTGCAAATTTCTCGGCCATTGAACAGGCGACCAACAACGTGCATTCAGGCATTGAAATCACTGGAATGTTTAGCAGCGATCTGATCTCTGGTAAAAAGGGTTCGCTAAAACTACCAAGAATCACCGCATCAAATTTATTTTTTTCGGCTGCACGGCATATGTCGATCACTTCAGTTTGCAGGATTAATTTTGCATAGCTGTATTGCAAAACTTCAGCAGGCATGCGACCGTGATAGTTGTCTTCAGAGACGCCGTTAAAAACAATTTGTGTGCCTTCAGAACAATATTTTTGTGCATGTTCTTCAAGTGCCTTGCGATAGTTGGTTAACGTCGCGAGTTGAGTCATGGATTGATACCAAATGCGCATGCCCATTATGTCTCCTGAATGTCTTTGTGTTTTTAGTTTGTCTCGATTATATCGGTTCAATGAGTCGTAATTTTTATGTTTAGTGTTCAAATGTCTCGTAAAATCATCTTCAGTCTATCTCAAAAATAAAAAGCAGTGGAGACGAAATATGAATAAAAGACAATTGCTCTTGGGCAGCTTAGCAGCGGCGTCCCTCTCAAAAGTCGGTGCGAGTTGGGCTCAGACTAGCGATTATCCAAGTCGTGCGATTCATTTGATTGTGCCCTCAGAGGCAGGGGGTGGCACCGACTTCACGGCGCGCACGATTGGGCTCAAACTCACCGAGTTGCTTGGCCAATCGCTGGTTGTGGACAATCGACCAGGTGCGGCAGGCAATATTGGCGTTGAGCAGGGCGCGCGGGCAGCGCCTGATGGCTATACCTTAGTGATGCCAATTACCTCGCTGCCGATGAGCCCCTGGCTGTATCCAAAGCTACCTTACGATCCCGTTAAAGATTTTGTCCCAATTATTCTGGCCTGTGCTGCACCTCTCATTATGGTGGTCAACCCTGAGTTGCCTGCGAAGACTGTGCAAGAGTTCATTGCCTTGGCCAAGAAACAGCCAGATCAACTGAACTATGCTAATTCAGGCAATGGCACCACTGCGCATTTGGCGGGTGAACTCTTTAAGAAAATGGCCGATATAAAAATGCAGAGTGTGAACTATAAAGGTGGCGGCTCTTCAGTCATCGATACGGTCGCCGGTCGGGTGCAGATGTATTTTTCAACGATTCCTGCGGCCTTGCCGCATTTGAAATCTGGCAAGCTACGTGCGCTTGCCGTGACCTCTAAACATCGCGTCGAGATGGTCCCTGACGTGGCAACTGTTGATGAGTCAGGCTTGCCAGGATTTGAGGTCGTTGGCTGGTTCGGTATTTTTGCCCCAACTGGCACGCCTAAACATATTATTACGAAGTTAAACGATGACATCAACGTCGTGTTGAAAATGCCTGAGATTCAGGCTCGTTTCGCCAAGCAGGGTCTGATTCCCGGAGGCGGCACTCCAGAAGCCTTGAGGGATTTGCTAGATGCTGACCTGAGCAAATGGGGCAAACTCATTAAAGAGATCGGTATTAAGACAACCGAGTGAGCAATGCCTAGTTCTAAAGAGAACGAGAGCGTAATTTTCGGTATTGACGCGATC
>CAIZGG010000242.1 GCA_903932425.1 uncultured beta proteobacterium
ACCCCTAGGAAATTACCCAAAAATGAAGAATTTGTATTCAAGTCGGCACCAAATAAAATCGGCCGCTAAGCCGCGCCAATACTGGCTCTTACTGAAAATTTACCCGGTTTAACCAATGGACACTAGTGAATAGAAATAATTAATAATCAATAAACAATAAGCAGCGACGAATAAAAAGAATATTTAGAGTTTTCCCACCGCAATACGGTTTAAGATTTTTGCCAGGTATTTCATATTGCACTGCAATATGCAACGCTAGTCCTGCGAGCAGGGACTTGAGTACGTATTGTTTAACTTTCGCATGAGGATAGAGACATTCATGAAAATCAATACTTTGAAAACAATCGTGGGCGTAGCGTTTGCGGGCATGGCGTTTACAGGCCAGGCTGTCCATGCACAAGACTGTGAAGTCAAAATTGGCGCGGTTGCTGTGCTTTCAGGGCCCGCAGCGAACTGGGGTCAGTCTTTGCGTGCCGCAGTGGCGATGAACGTCAGAGAAGTCAACGACGCAGGTGGACTGAAGGTCGGTAGCAAGACGTGCAAAGTCAGTTTCGTCGCGCTTGATAGCAAGTACACCGCCGAGGGTGCTGCGGCTGCTCTTAACGAGTTGGCGAGTCAGGGTATTAAGTTGATTGTCGGACCGCTTGGTTCGCCAGAAGTCACAGGTGGCAAGCCAGTCGCTTTGCGCAATAGCATGCTCATGATGTCCAACAGTTACGCCAAAGACGCCATTGGCCCGAAATGGCCTCTCGTGTTTCACGTAGGCCCTGGTGCTAGCGGCTGGGCAGATCCAATCATTGCTGAAGCGAAGGCGCGGTTTAAGATCACGCGCGCGGTTGTCGTGGCGCCCAACGATCAGGGCGGAACAGACATCGCGTCAGTCGATGCCGCAATGTACAAAAAGAACGGTATCGAGGTCAGCGAAGAATACTACCAACGCGGCACAACAAACTTTGCACCGATTGTCTTACGCATCTTGAGTAAAAATCCTGATGCGATTGATCTAGCGTCTTCTCCAGGAGGCGATGCGGGGACTTTTGTTAAGCAATTGCGTCAAGCGGGTTTCAAAGGCGTGTTCGGTCGTCTTGGGGGGCCAAGCACTGACGAAATCGTTCGTATTGCGGGCGGCCTGGATGTGGTCCAAAACATGTACTGGTATGAACCTATTCTTCGCACTCCGGCGATTGATAAAGTCGATGCCAAATACAAGCAAATGTTTAACCAAGATCCACCAGCCATTACCTTTTTCTATCAATGGTTAGCGGGCTCACGCATGGTGATGAAGGCAATTGAAGCCGCCGGTACCGCTGACGATACGGCCAAAGTGGCTGAGGCTATGCGCAAGCTGCCGGTCGATGATCCAGATTTGGGTAGCGGTCACTGGATTGGTCAGGATTTCTTTGGCATTAACCAAGAGATGTCGCATCCCTTTGGTGTAGGTTTGATTGCTGATGGTAAGTATTTGCCGGTCGTCGCTAAGCCGGCAGCGGCAGGAAAATAAGTCAAGCGCACCAGAGGCTGGGACGCCACAAGCACGAGCTAAGCATCAAACAAGAATAGGCAGAGAGGCGAGCTATGAGCATGTTTTTTGCTACGGGATTGATCGGTATGACGCTCGGGGGCCAGTATGCATTGCTGGCCTTGGGTTTCACACTGATCTTTGGAATTATCGGAGTGATGAACTTTGCCCATGGCGCCTTTTTTGTCTTTGGTGGCTATATTGCTTTTGCTGCTGTGCAATTTTTGCAGTTTCCCTATCCGATTGCCGTTCTGGCAGCGGGGGCTGCGTCTGCAGCCCTTGGCTATCTATTCGAACGATTTTTTATTGAACGTACGATCGATGATGAGTTGAGCACACTCATGCTAACGCTGGGCCTTGCGCTGATTATGATCACGTTCCTCGTGGTTATTTTTGGTGTTGAGGGGGCTAGATTCGAGTTTCCGATTAGCGATGTCCTTGTCTTTCAAGGGATGTTTTTGCCGGTTGCCAACATCATTCTGGTGCTATGTTGCACGGTCATTATCTTGGGGGTGTATTACCTGCTGTACCGGACAAGTTTCGGTCGCTCTTTGCGCGCAATCTCGTGTGATCGCGAAATTGCAGCGACGCTGGGTTTACGCGCCAATTTGTTGTTTCCCTTGGCCTTTGCCCTTGCGACCGCCCTGGCGGGTGTGACGGGCGCGCTGGTCACGCCGATACTGGCTTTGCATCCTCACGTGGGGGATCATGTCTTGGCGATGTCCTTTATCGTCGTCATCCTAGGCGGCCTAGGCAGTTTATGGGGAGCCGTAGCGGCAGCCTTTTTTGTCGGGCTGACTGAAGCGTATTCAAGTGTCTACCTCGGGGGCACCAAAGGTGCGCTGGCTTTATTTGTTTTGGTCATGATCTTGTTAGTCGTTAAACCCTCGGGTTTGTTTGGCCGAGAGACGAGAGGGGCGTAATCATGACTCAGCAAAAAGTAAATCAAAAAATTCATTTTGATAATACATGCATCATTTCTCTGTTAGTGATTGCAGCATCACTGTACGTCCCATTATTCAGCACAAACTTGCTGGCCTATTCTGTTCTCAACCAGATCATGATGGTGCTTCCGGCCGCGCTGAGTGTGTTCTTGATGCTCAGAATGGATCTGCTGAGCTTTGCCGTCCCTGCCTTTATGTGCCTAGGCGGTTATGCGGCAGCCCTGTGTGCGATGAATCTCTCTACCAATGTCTTTGTATTGATTGCAATCAGTTTTATCGTACCAATGGTCGCTGCGATCCCAATAGGAGCAATGATTCTAAAGTTGCGTGGGGTCTATTTTGTGCTGGTGACATATGTCATGGCTGAAATTTTACAACTCGTGCTGGTTGAGTTTCCTGGGCTGACGGGCGGCACGAATGGTCTGACAGACTTGCCTGCGTCAACTATTTTTGGTGCCGATATCATCACCAATAAGGCCATTTTGATCGTTGCGATTTTGACAGCTTTACTGGCAGCATTTGTCACTTTTTTTGCGATTTTAAAATATCACAAACAGTTTGATGCTATTCGCGAAAATGAACTTCTAGCGCGCAGTCTAGGCTTAGTGGTGTGGCATTACAAAGCGATTGGCTTCGCTCTAGCTGCTGGGTTGGCTGGGTTGTCGGGCTATTCGGTGGTCAACATGTTGTTGACGGCGCATCCCTCTTCGTTCACGTCAATTAGTGGTGTCAACTACATTGCCTATGCCTATATTGGCGGTCAGGCTGTGATGCTCGGATCTCTCATCGGTTCAACGTTGTTGGTCTGGGCTACCAACTACTTTAGAGTGGGTGGGGAATATTCGCCGGGCATGCTCGGCCTGCTGATCATCGTGGTGGTGCTTGTCTCACGCGGCGGCATCTATGCCACGCTGATGAATCTTTATTACCGACTGCGTAAAAGTAAAACAAAAGAGTTGGGTCCTTTGCAAACCGTAGAGCCTGGAGGTCAATGATGCATCCGACGATGAAAGTCATTGGTTTGACCAAGCATTTTGGAGGGGTCAAGGTTTTTGAAAATTTGAGTTTCGATTTAAATAAGAATGAGATTTTGGGTGTTGTGGGGCCCAATGGCGCGGGTAAAACGACGCTGATTAATGTTTTGTGTGGGGCGATTGCCGCTAACTCAGGAGAAATCTGGCTTGAGGGCAAGCAGGTGAACGGTAGTTTGCTTCACGAAATGAGCAAACTTGGTGTGTTGAGATCCTTTCAGCAGGCCAATACCTTTGGGGTTAAAACCGTGAGAGAAAATCTTCTTTACGCACTGACCTTTAGTGGCCAGGATTTGAATCCTGACCAGACTGCCATCGATTTGCTCTCTCAATTTGACCTCTTGCCAAGACTTGATGAGCAAAGTAACAAGCTGGCCTATGGTTTGCAAAAAGTGTTGGGCATGATGATGATTTTTTTGACAAGACCTCTTGTGTTGCTCCTCGATGAGCCAGCGGCGGGTTTAGAGGTCAGCGAACGCCCGAGGATTGATGCTTTTATCGCGGCAGCTCAGCGTGCCTATTCAACCAGTGTTCTGATTGTCGAACACGATATGACGCTGATCAGACGACTTTGCGCTAGGATGATCGTGCTTGATGCGGGGCAGTTAATCGCGATTGGCGAACCGCACGAGGTCTTGAGCAGAAAAGAGGTGCTGAACGCTTATATTGGCGAGACTGAGGACCAATGATGCTAAGCGTGAAGAATATCGATGTGCGTTACGGTGGCATCCGTGCTTTGCAAGGTGTCTCTATCGAGATTGAGCGTGGCGAGACGGTGCTGCTGCTGGGGGCAAATGGGGCTGGTAAATCAAGTTTGCTGAAATCTGTGATTGGCACAGTCAAGCCTGTAGCAGGCGAAATCGTTTTTGCCGGAAAGTCTATTTCGTCTTTGCGCTCGGATCAACGCGCACGACTGGGCATGGGCTATTCGCCAGAAGGTCGTAGAGTGTTTGCCACGATGTCAGTCTATGACAACGTCTTGTCGGGTGCACCCGGTATTTCTGAAACGGCCAGAAAAGATGCCTACAAACGCCTGTCAGGGTTGTTTCCGTTGTTGTCTGAGCGTGCCATGCAGCCAGCGGGGCAGTTAAGCGGCGGACAGCAGCAGTTGGTCGCGTTTGCTCGAGCGATGTGTTCATCCCCGACTTTGCTATTGCTTGATGAACCCTTTCTAGGCTTGGCACCCATCTGGATTAAACAGGTTAGCGATGCCATCCGTGAAATGAAAAAGTCAGGCACCACAATCCTGATGAGTGAACAAATGGCGGTACCCGCCTTAAAAGTTGCCGACCGTGGCTATGTCTTACGCGGAGGCGAAATTCGCCACAGTGGCACGACAGCAGAGCTCAAAGCACTTTCATTAAATGAAGAGTATCTCTAGCACTGTCTGAATAATCTTAGGATGAGAAATAATTTTCTCATCCTAAAAACTTGGCTCATGTTTCGACGAAAAATAATTGTCTTAGCAGATCAACATGACCAAGTAAGCAGTACGCTCATCGAGTTAAGCTGCACGTTGATCGAGCACCTCTTTAGCAACCCGAGAGGCTTCGAGCGCCGCAGGCCAGCCGCAATAGCAAGAGGAGTGAATCAAAATTTCTTGCAATTCAGCTTTCGTCCACCCATTGTTCAGCGCGCCATTGATGTGCACAGCTAACTCATGGGTTCTGCCCAGAGCGATGAGAATGCTGATGGTCACTAAGCTGCGCGATTTGACATCTAAGCCTGGGCGCCCCCAGATTGCTCCCCATCCGATCCCCATGACAGCTTCTTGCAGGGGCTGAAGAAACTCATCCTCTTTTGCTTTTTGCAATGAGCGGTCAACGTGCGCGTCACCTAAGGTGGCGCGACGCATGCGCTCGCCTAAGGCCAGAGTTTCGGGTGAAATGAGTGCAACAGGTTTTGAAGAATTTGTCATGTGTAATCCTATTTCAATGTTTTAAGTGGAAAGTCACTGTTTAACGTGGCAGATTGACCAAGCCACCACCATCGACGGGCAGCTCGACACCAGTAATAAATTGCGCCTCATCAGACGCTAAAAATAGGGCGGCATTGGCGACATCCCAACCCGATCCCATTCGATTGCGTAACGGGACTCTGACGTTGCGTTCAGCAACGACTTGCTCGCGCGTCTTACCAAAAACAGTCGCGCGCGTATCGACTGACATCGGTGTGTCCATCAGGCCTGGCAAAATTGTGTTCGCACGAATCCCGTACTCAGCGTTTTCGATCGCTATTTGTTTGGTGTAAACAATCAAGGCGGCTTTGGTGGCTTTGTAAGCGACCCAGGGGTAGCGCTGATAGGCCGAGATTGACGAAATAGTCAGGATGACGCCAGACTGCTGCTCACGCATGATCGGCAACACATGCTTGCAGG
>CAIZGG010000243.1 GCA_903932425.1 uncultured beta proteobacterium
GTCCGGTGATGCCAGTGATCACCGCGGTTTTGTTTGCGCCTGTATTCGCCACGCTCGTATCCAGTTAGCCGTTCAAAGGGGCTATTATACTTCTGTGGCGCGTATACGTGCTCTTAGTATTGGTTGTCTTAAACAGCCTTCAGGCTGTCTTTTTATACGCAAGTTCGTTCTCGCTTGGTCTCTTCGCGTGCCCAAAGTATTTCAGTCAAAATAATATGATCAAGTCGGTTGTTAAAAACTTATACGATTTACTGACCACCGGGCCGCTGAAAAAAGCGTTTCAAGCCCTCACCACCAAATATCCTCGTTTTGAGCCTTTTGTGCGCCATATTCAGGTGCAGCTGTTCGACTGGTATTTGGTGAAGCCCCGCATTGTGCAGTTTCGTGCAAACCCCACGTCCAATATTCTGTTTGTTGATGTTTCGTTTTTGGTCTTAGAAGACCTAAAAACCGGTATTCAGCGGGTTACGCGCAGCATCTTGCTGCAATTGTTGACTAACCCACCCAAGGGTTATGAGATCCAAGCCGTGTATGGCGATCGCCACGTTGGCTACAAAGCCGCGCAAATGGGGCATGACGCCAGCGGGTCGTTGACCTTGGCCCGTTCGCCCGAACCACGGGCGATTGAGGTTAGCCCTGGCGACATCTTTTTAGGGCTGGATTTTGCCTGCGTCACGACGCTCAAAGAGCAAAACTACCTGTCAAAGATCAGAGCGGCCGGTGTAAAAGTCTATTTTGTGGTCTATGACCTTCTGCCAGTGCAGTTTCCCGCGTATTTTCCAAGCTCAACCAAAGATTTTCATACCCGCTGGTTGCGCACGCTGGTGAAGTTCGATGGCGCGATTTGTATTTCAAAGGCGGTGGCCGACGATTACGATGCCTGGATTAGTGAAAACCGTATCACCGTTAGCGATACCTTCAAGACCACATATTTTCATTTGGGCGCTGACTTAAATAACTCAGCGCCTTCAAAAGGCCTGCCAGCCGACGCCGAGCAGATGTTGGCGACCTTTCGCCAGCGCCCCACATTTTTGATGGTGGGCACACTTGAGCCCCGTAAAGGCTACCGTCAGATTCTTGATGCGTTTACGTTACTTTGGCAAGCCAATCAAAATATCAATTTACTCATCGTCGGCAAAATTGGCTGGAACATCGCTGAAGTTGCCGATATCCTCGCCAAACATCCTGAGTTAAATAAAAAGTTATTCTGGCTAAAAGGGATTAGCGACGAGTATCTTGAAAAGATCTACGCCGCCAGTACCTGCCTGATTGCTGCCAGCGAAGGCGAAGGCTTTGGCCTGCCTCTGATTGAATCGGCTCAGTACGGCATCCCCCTGATGCTGCGCGATATCCCCGTGTTCAGAGAGGTGGCCGGTGACGCCGCCTTCTATTTTGGTGGCCCCGCTGGGCGCCAAACCCCTGTTCAGGCGGCGCAAGAGACGGCCCAAAGCATTCAAACCTGGCTCTCTTTGTACGAGACCAAGCAACACCCAGTGAGCACTGGTTTGAAATACAACACCTGGCAGCAAAGCGTCGAGCAGCTTCAACAGTCGTTATTTGTTCAGTCATAGGCATTGGGGTCAGTCTACTAAATAGCTTCGATAGCATTTTCGGATCTAGGTGCTCAGGATCGCCCGAGTTCTTGAGGCTGCCGGTATCCCGAGTGGGTGACCCATGCCGTCGCGCATTTTTAGGGTGTGAAACGCAGATAACCCTCGCGTAGCGCCTAAAACAGGCTTTTTCGCCCCCACAATGCGATAATGCTAAAAATTATTTCTGACGGTTCAGCATGCAACTTATCCCCGTGATTCTCTCTGGCGGTGCCGGCACACGTTTATGGCCGGTTTCACGCGAGCAACACCCTAAACCCTTCATTCGCTTGGCCGATGGCCAAAGCCTGTTGCAAAAGTCATTTTTGCGCGCCAAAGGTTTGCCGGATGTGGTTGAGGTGCTCACCGTCACCAATCGCGATCTGTTTTTTAAAACAGCAGACGAATATCGTGAAACGGGCGAGATCCCCATGCCGCTGGGTTTCATCCTTGAGTCTGAGGGCCGCAACACCGCTCCTGCAATCGCAGCCGCAGCCATCACGATTCACAAAACATACGGTCCCAAAGCCGTCATGCTGTTTTTAACCGCTGATCACCTCATCGCTGATGTGCAAGCGTTTACCGAAGCCGTGCAAACCGCCGTCAAACTTGCCGAAACCGGCAAAGTCACGACCTTCGGCATTCAACCCGAAGGCCCTGAAACGGGCTACGGCTACATCGAATCCGAAGGCCATACCGTTAAACGCTTCGTCGAAAAACCAGATCTTAAAACCGCGCAAGAATACGTCGCCAGCGGTAAATATCTCTGGAACTCGGGCATGTTTTGCATGACCACCGAAACCGCCATGGCCGAGCTCAAGCGTTACGCACCGGCAGTGTTAGACGCCGTTGAAAAAAGCTTGCAAGCCTCGCGTCGTGTTGAAGGCACGGGTCAGTATCAAATTGAGTTAGACGCGGCAACGTTTAAAAAAGCTGACA
>CAIZGG010000244.1 GCA_903932425.1 uncultured beta proteobacterium
AACGCACGCAATCAACCAACGATCGCGTCAGTCGTTGCGCTCAAACACCGCAATCGATTCAATATGACTGGTGTGCGGAAACATATTAATTGCCCCTGCACTACGCAAGTGATAGCCTGCCTCGTGCACTAGCACTTGAGCGTCACGCGCCAGGGTAGCCGGATTACACGATACGTACACAATGCGCACCGGACGCTCTGGCAGAGCGATAGCGGCTATTGCTTGTACTAACGCATAGGCGCCTTCACGCGGCGGATCGATCAGCATGCGATCGATTCGCCCAAGGCTTTGAAGCCACGACTGATCGACTTCAAACAAGTTCAGCGTCTGAAATATCGCATTCGATATACCCGCCTGAGCAGCCGCCTGTTGGGCGCGCTCGGTCAAGGTGGCACTGCCTTCTACACCAACCACCTCCTGACATTTTGTTGCCAGCGGCAGTGTGAAATTGCCGAGGCCGCAAAACATATCCGCGACACGGTCATTAGGTTGCACTTCAAGCAAGCTCAAGGCGCGCGACACTAACACGCGATTGATTTGATGATTCACTTGCGTGAAATCCGTTGGTCGATAAGGCATCCGCAAACCAAACTCTGGCAAGCTGTAGCCCAACTTGTGCTCGTCTTCGGGTTCTAAGGGCTTGACTGTGTCTGGCCCCTTAGACTGCAACCACCATTGAATGTGATGTTGTACGGCAAAAGTTCTAAGCGTGGTGATTTCATCGGCGCTTAACGGGTCAAGATGACGCAGCACCAGCACCGTCACGGCATCGCCTACGCACACTTCAATTTGGGCAAAACGATCGGGTGCCGAGAGCGCCATGATTAAGCCTCGCAGCGGCACCAACAAAGCTGCAACGTGTGGGGGCAACACATGACACGTTTTAATGTCGGCGACAAAGCTACTTTTACGCTCGTGAAAACCAACTAGCACGGTACCTTTCTTGGCCACCCATCGCACCGAGAGCCGAGCACGATAACGGTAACCCCAAGTTGGGCCGTGCAACGGCGGCAGCATTTGCTCAGGCTGAACATTGCCGATATGCGCGAGATTGTCTTCAAGCACACGCTGTTTACTCGCCACCTGGGCTGTGGGATCAAGATGCTGCATGACACAGCCACCGCACACCCCAAAATGTTCACACCTGGGCTTTACTCGTTGTGAGGACTCGCGAACAATGACCTGAACGCGTCCGATGTCAAACGACGGCTTACGCCGAAAAATGTTAGCGGTGACCCGCTCTGAAGCCAAAGCGCCTTCAATAAACACCACCTTGCCCTCGTGTCGGGCCACACCGCGGGCCTCAAGGTCAAGGGACTCGACTTGCAGTACTTCTTGAGGCATAGAGATGACTTTTAATAGAAACTTCAGAGCCCTTTCTCACACAGCTGAAAAAGGATTGAGCGCTGAGAAAAACAGCTGACAAAGGATTGAGCGCTGAGAAAATTATTTTGGCGTTGTCGCAGCACCTGTCGGCGCCGTGTTTGCACTCGCAGGTGATCCGTTTTGTGCCGCAGCGCGCGCTTCGGCACGCGCTTCGGCACGGTCAAGTGCAGCTTGCTGCTTGGCACGAGCGGCCGCGCGCTCGGCCGAGGCCGCTGCAGAAGCTTTACCCTGCACCGCGTGTTGGTCACGCATGTACCCGATTAAAATTTTGCGCTGTGGCGCATTTAACGCATCCCAAAACACAAGCCAAGTGGCTTGAACTTCATCAAAGCCTGCGTCAATTTTGGCCCGTGTTTTTTTGCGTAACGCGATCACGTCGCGCGGGTCGAACTTGTCAGTCGAAAGCTCTTTGGTTAACTCTGCGTATTCAGCCTGACGGGCCACGCGGTTGGTATTCCACATCTTGCGGCGCGCTTCGTGCGCAGCCTCTAGCTTTGCGCGTTGCCCCGCATCGAGCACCAAACCCTCAATCAGATGATCAGGCAAGCGTCCCATGCTTTCCACTGCAAGTGGCGACGCACTGGGCGCACTGGCCGGCGCCGCCGCAGTGCCGGAATGTTGACCGGCTTGGTTCAGTTGATTAGACGAACGTAGCATCAATGCCCCATTTTGAGCAGAGGCGCAAAAGCTGACCAGCAGCAGACTAAACAGGGTCAACAGAGATCGCAAATTAAAGCAACGCATAAGAAGGCTCCGTGAGGCGGTCGGTATCCGCATAAAAGTATTTTTCATGACCACGCGGCTAAATATTCAGCCCAATGGGGTTCGGTACTGGCTTGCAAGGTGCTGCGCACCAAATCAACTTCGGCTTGGTAGGCGACTTGATCGAGCTCGCCACGAATCAACCGAAAACGACAGTAGACCAGCCACGTATTGACCACATCGGTTTCGCAATACGCGCGCACTTCGTTTGCTCGCCCATTTGACCATGCATCCCACACATGACCGCCGTCCATCCCGAGCTTTCCGGGGAAGCCGCAGAGCTTGGCCAAATCATCAAGCGGAGCATTACCACGACCATTATATTTGGCCAATACATCCATTAAATCAAGATGGCGCGTGTGGTAGCGACTTAGGTAATTGTTATAACGAAACTCTTTGTCGTCTTCGCCCATATCCCAATAGCGCGGCGCCGCGATGCCATGAATCAAGGTACGGTAATGCAACACTGGCAAATCGAAGCCAGAGCCGTTCCAGCTAATCAGCTTTGGGGTGTAACGTTCGATTGTCTTAAAAAAACTAGTGAGCAAGGCTGACTCGGTATCGTCAGCCTGCCCTAAACAACGCACTCTAAAACCTTTATCGTCGCGAAATACGCAACCCACTACTGCAACACGCTGTAAGTGATGAGGCAAAAACGTAGTGCCGGTAAGCTCTTTACGGGCCGCAAAGGCCCGCTCAGCCACCTCGCTGTCTGGCACCTCAGCACCCCATTGATGCAAGCGCCGTAGCCCTTCGATGTCGGGTATTGTCTCAAGATCGAAAACAAGAGTCGGTGTCATGCAAGAGCCCGTTAGCGGCTGGGCAAGTATTGCAAGGGATCAACCGGAGTGCCTTGACGTCGCACCTCGAAGTGCAGACGCACCGATGCTGCGTCGGTTTGACCCATCTCAGCGATCTTTGCACCCTTTTTAACCTCTTGACCGGCCTTGACTAACAGAGTTCGGTTATGGGCATAGGCAGTAATGAACCCGTTGTCGTGATTGACAATGATTAAGTTGCCCAACCCCCGCACGCCGTTACCCGAATACATGACTTTACCGTTCGCAGCGGCTTCGATCGCGTCACCCGCGTTGCCCGCGATATCGATCCCTTTGGTCGTTTGGGTGAAGCCCTGAATCACTTTGCCATTGGCTGGCCAGCCCCAACTAATTAAACCCGCATCAGCAGCTGGAGTCACCGTGTCACTTGCCTGAGAATGACTACTTGTCGCGTCTAGCGGACGCGCCTCAGGCTTGCCGGTATTCGTTGGCCGCGCAGTTGTAGCGCTGGGCTCTGAACCCTCAGAAAGCTTCAAGGTCTGGCCAACGATGAGACGATTGGGGTTAACAAGTTTGTTGAGCCGCAGAATCGTGGCCTCGTCAACGCCATTTGCGCGGGCAATCTTGTTAATGGTGTCACCCGGTTTAATAACATAGGTGCGCGCGACCGAAGTGCTGGCACCATTCAAATCAGTGACAGGCGCACGGCTGCCTGATTGATTGGCGCAGCCGCTTAATAACGCAAGTGCACACAACACGAGAGCACTCGAGTGTCTACGCAACGCCGGCTTGCCGCTTTTCATCACGCCTCGCAAAAAATTATTTTCTGTCACGTGCTCAGCGAGCATACGTTTCTCCTGTTTGCTCATACTTGTAAACCCGACTTTAGGGGCACAAATCTCACCTCTTCGAGTTCTTGCCTGTCCCAACTCGAAGCACCCGTTCTTGTCACTCGAATCAAACGCTGCGCGCCTGACCCTTCTGGGGCAATCAACACCCCACCAACACTCAACTGCAAAAATAAAGCCTGCGGAATACGAATCCCGGCGGCCGCAACAACAATGGCGTCAAATGGCGCGACAGACGGCAGACCCAGCATGCCATCGCCGTACACCAGACGCACCTTGGTCAGTCGCAAGGAACGCAGACGCTCTTTGGCCATATCGTACAACGCTCGAATGCGCTCAATCGAGTGCACCTGTTGAAATACCTGAGCCATCACGGCGGCCTGATAACCGCAGCCAGTACCGACCTCAAGAACTCGCGTCGGCATGGTCGCGCCGCACACCGACGCAATCATACGTGCGACCACCCAAGGCTGCGAAATTGTCTGACCGTGACCAATCGGTAGCGAGGCATCATCGTACGCACGACTGGCCAACGCCTCATCGACAAAGGCATGTCGGGGAATGGCTTGCATGGCTGCCAGGACCGCAGAGTTGGTGATACCTTGGGCTTGCAGGCGCTGCACCATCGCAGCACGTGGGCGCTCGAAGTTTGAACCCAGAGGATCATTCACCAAGGGCGGCGTAGCGGTACCACTTGCCGAACGACTCGGGATGCGCGTGGCCGAAATACGGGTGTTGCTGTTTGACGCTGTAATGCCGTGCAATCCTCGCCCGACCCCAGTACGGGTGTCTTTGACTGCCATGTAGAGGGGCGACGGGAGCACTATTTGCATAGAGGCTGAACCCAATCCGTCATCTGCCCAAGCTGCGTATGCTGTGTCAGATCAAGCCTCAAAGGGGTCACTGAGACAAAACCTCGGTGAATCGCATCAAAATCTGTACCTTCAGAAGCGTCATTTGCGGCACCCGCTGGGCCGATCCAGTAAACCGTTTCACCGTAAGGGGTCGCTGAGCGCACGACAGGCTGGGAAGGATGACGCTTGCCCAGGCGGGTCGCCGACACGCCTTTAATCTGACCCTCGGGCAAATCAGGAAAGTTCACGTTGAGTAAGACTGGGCCAGAGAGCGGCTGCGCGAGTTGATGCGCCACCAATCGGTGCGCTTGGGCAACCGCCGCATCTAGGTTAGACCAAGCTTTGGACACCAAAGAAAAGGCGATCGCAGGAATACCGAACAGGTATCCTTCAGAGGCTGCCGCAACCGTGCCTGAATACAGCGTATCGTCGCCCATATTCGCACCATTATTGATCCCTGACACCACCAGATCGGGCCTGCGGTCTAGCAATCCCGTGAGCGCAACGTGTACACAGTCAGAGGGGGTGCCATTGACATAAATGAAGCCGTTCGGGGCATGGCGAACTGCAAGCGGCCGCGTCAGTGTTAATGAGTTTGACGCACCACTATGGTTGACCTCGGGGGCGACCACGGTGACCTCGGCTAAGTTGCGCAAAGACGCCACCAAAGCCTCAAGGCCGGGCGCGGTATAACCATCATCGTTTGAAACAAGAATATGCATGTGCCGAGGCTAAATAATACTTTTAATCCAACTGTTGATTGTACTCGCTAGCGACGAATTTCAGCCCTCGAATCAGCATCAAAGTCGCCTACCAGTTAGAATCAGTTGCATCTTTTTCGACGACTGGAAGCTACACATGGGCATGCCCGCCTTAGAGTTCGCAAATTTTGGCTTGATCGGCCTGGCTTATCTGCTTGGATCGATTTCGTTTGCCGTCGTAATGAGTCGAGCCTTCGGACTTGAAGACCCACGTACGTACGGCTCAGGCAACCCTGGGGCGACAAATGTCTTGCGCTCGGGCAACAAGCTGGCAGCAGGCCTCACGCTGCTGGGCGACGCCGCAAAAGGCTGGCTCGCGGTGTGGGGGGCTGCCCAGCTCAACGCAACCGTTACCGTGCAAGCGTTGGTTGCGCTGGCCGTGTTTCTTGGGCACCTTTATCCAGTATTTTTGCGTTTTAAAGGGGGTAAAGGGGTTGCCACAGCTTTTGGCGTCATGCTGGCTGTCCAGCCACTACTGGCCTTGATTGCGGCGTTGACCTGGCTGTTTGTCGCCAAAGTTTTTAAATATTCGTCACTTGCCGCGCTCGTGAGTGCCGTATGCGCCCCATTATTTTATGTACTGGGCGACCAACGCACTTGGGTCACACACCCACAGATCGCCTGGGTGTTGGCTGTAATTGCCGCATTTTTACTTTACCGACATCGGGCCAATATCGAACGCCTGCTGAAAGGCACCGAGCCACGGGTGGGCAAAAATTAACATCCTCCCCGTCCTCAGGCGATGACTGCCGCTTGCGCGGTAAGGCCGGGGATTTCTACGCGCTAAGGTGCTCGGGTAAACACTGCCGGTCAGATTGCAGCCAACTCCCAGCGCGGGTGAACATCAAAACCGTGGGCCTGCCCTGAAAGATCTGCCAGTCCGCGCTGCACCCGCTGAGCCGCGGCAAAGGCAATCATGGCGCCATTGTCGGTGCATAACTCTAGCGGCGGAAAAAATACTTCAGCCCGACGTTTGCTCAAACGTTTAGCCAGCGACTGTCGCAGTAAGCGGTTCGCACCGACCCCACCAGCCACCACCAAGCGTTTCAACCCAGTCTGGTCAAGCGCCGTCACAGACTTAGCGACCAGCACCTCGATAATCGCGAGTTCTGTTGCCGCAGCAAGATCGGCACGCATTTGAGCATCGGCCTGGCCTTGCCGCTCAGCCTCTTTTAAGCGCGTCAGCACTGCCGTCTTTAAGCCACTAAAACTAAAATCGAGGGTATGGCTATGCAGCATGGGGCGCGGTAACGGAATACGCGTTGCATCGCCCTGCTCTGCCAGCTTCGCCAGCGCCGGACCACCCGGATAGCCTAACCCCAGCAACTTCGCAGTTTTATCAAAGGCCTCGCCGGCCGCGTCATCGAGCGTTTCGCCCAACAAGGTGTATTGCCCAACGTCATCCACACGCAATAGTTGTGTGTGTCCACCTGACACGAGCAACGCCACAAATGGAAACTCTGGGCACGGCGTTGCCAGCCGTGGCGACAACAGATGGCCTTCAAGGTGATGCACAGGGATTGCAGGCAAATCAAGTGACCAGGCCATCGCTTGCGCCACACTCGCGCCCACCAGCAGCGCCCCAGCAAGCCCTGGGCCAGCCGTGTACGCAATGGCATCGACATCTTGTAGCGACAAACCAGCGAGTTCAAGCACCTGCCGGGTCAACGGCACAACACGGCGTACGTGGTCGCGCGAGGCAAGTTCGGGCACAACTCCACCATAGGCGGCATGCATCGCTACCTGAGAGTGCAGCGTGTGCGCGAGCAACCCACGTTCGGTGCACACCAGCGCGACACCAGTTTCATCGCACGAGCTTTCAAAACCCAAAATGATCATGGCTGCGCGCAGCGAGCGTTAATCTTCAATGCCACGCGAAGCCAAATACTCTTCGTAGGTACCGCGATAATCCACCACAGCACCACCGGCTTGAATCTCCCATATACGGGTGGCAAGAGTTGATACAAACTCGCGATCGTGCGACACAAAAAATAACGTACCCGCAAACTTATCGAGTGCCAACTGCAACGATTCGATCGACTCCATATCTAAGTGATTGGTCGGCTCGTCCATCAGCAACACGTTATGCCGACGTAGCATCAAACGACCAAAAGTCATGCGATTTTTTTCGCCACCCGACAGCACGTGAGGCTCTTTGGGCAGATCATCCGCTGAAAAAAGTAAGCGCCCTAAGATAGAACGAATTTGCTGATCATCGTCGGTCGGCTGACGATAACTGGTCATCCATTCAAACAAGTTAGTGTCCTTTTGTAAAAACTGATCAGACACGTCTTGCGCCATGTAGCCAGCATCGGTGTTTTCTGACCATTTCAGCGTGCCACGATCTGGGGCGAGGTCGTTGGCTAACATCCGCAGCAATGTGGTCTTGCCTGCACCGTTGGCACCAATGATTGCAATTTTTTCTCCGGCTTCGACCATGGCCGACAACGACTTGATGACAAGTGAATCAAACGACTTTTGCACGTGCTCAAGCTCGACCGCCTGACGATGCATCACTTTTAAAATCTCAAACCGAATGAAAGGATTTTGACGCGATGAGGGCTTGACTTCAACTTGCGCTGCTTTAATACGATCAATTTGCTTCAGACGCGAGGTTGCCTGGCGCGCCTTTGACTTATTGGCTGAAAAACGCCGCACGAAGTCTTGCAGCTCAATCACACGCTCTTTGGCTTTAGCGTTTGCGCTAGACACCCGCTCGCGAGCCTGTGTTGACGCCAGCATGTAATCATCATAGTTACCGGGATACACCCGCAACTCACGAAAATCAAGATCAGCCATGTGTGTGCACACTTGATTTAAAAAGTGACGATCATGACTAATAATAATCATGGTGCTTTGATAGCCGTTCAGCACATTTTCAAGCCAGCGAATCGTATTGATATCCAGATTGTTGGTCGGCTCGTCTAGTAACAACACATCAGGATTTGAAAACAACGCCTGCGCAAGCAAGACGCGAAGCTTCCAGCCTGGCGCAATCTCGCGCATCGGCAGTTGATGCTGATCCACCGGAAACTCAAGGCCCAACAACAATTCGCCGGCGCGCGCCTCGGCGGTATAGCCATCGTACTCAGCAAACTTAGCCTCAAGGTCGGCCGCGCGCATGTAATCGTCGTCAGTCGCGTCAGCGTTGGCGTAAATCGCATCGCGCTGACTCATGGCCTCCCACATCTCGGTGTGACCCATCAGCACCACATCCAGCACGCGCAAATCTTCAAAGGCAAACTGATCTTGGCGCAGCTTACCCAATCGCAAACCGGGCTCTAAAAAAACATTGCCTGCCGTCGACTCGAGGTCGCCGCCGATGATCTTCATCAACGTGGATTTGCCCGAGCCGTTTGCGCCAATCAAGCCGTAGCGATTGCCTTCGCCGAACTTGACATTCACGTTTTCAAATAATGGCTTGGGGCCGAACTGGATAGTGAGGTTTGATGCTGTTATCACGAGATGCCGATTGAGTAAATACGTTGGTTACAACTTGAAAAATAAGTATTGAGTGTAACAAGTCAGTACTTTTTGATCTTTTTTGTCCTACCTTCCCTATCATGCGCAACAGATGTCGAAGTACTTTCGGCATTCGTAGACAAATAAGGAGATTCGTTTGGAATCACTCACTATTTTATTTCATACCTTAGGGGGCTTGGTTTGGGGCCCTGTCATGTTGGTCTTATTGGTCGGGACTGGGGTGTATCTCACGCTCAGGCTGTTTGGCTTACAAATTTGGCTTTTACCTTATGCCCTGCGCATGGCTTTTTCGCGCAAGCAACACCCCGATTACCCAGGTGATATCTCGCAGTTCCAAGCACTCATGACAGCCTTAGCCGCCACGATTGGTACCGGTAACATTGCTGGGGTCGCTACTGCGATTGTGCTGGGCGGACCAGGCGCACTCTTTTGGATGTGGTTATGCGCGATTTTTGGAATGGCCACCAAATACGCCGAGGGCTTACTAGCCGTCAAATACCGCGTACGAGACGAAGACGGCAAAATGTCGGGCGGCCCGATGTATTACATCTCGCTGGGCTTGAATATGAAATGGCTTGGCATGCTCTTTGCCGTGTTTGGCATGATCGCTGCGCTCGGAACGGGTGCCTCGGTACAGTCGAATTCGCTGGCCGAATCCATGCTTTCGAGCTTTGGTGTGCCTGGGTGGGTCACCGGCGTCGTTTTGACCGCCGTCACCGCCCTGGTCATCGTAGGGGGCATCAAAAGTATCGCCCGTGTGACCTCTGTCATTGTGCCGTTTATGGCGCTGTTTTATCTGCTCGGGGGCTTGCTGATTATCGTGCTCAACATTGACTTGCTTTGGCCTGCGCTGACGCTGGTCATGACCGACGCCTTCACCGGTAGCGCAGTTGCCGGAGGAGCCCTGGGTACGGTTATTCGCTACGGCGTTGCGCGCGGGGTCTTCTCAAACGAAGCGGGGCTTGGTACCGCACCGATCGCAGCTGCCGCAGCAAAAACGGATCAGCCGGCCAAGCAGGCGTTGGTCTCGATGACAGGTACCTTTATCGACACGATCATCGTGTGCTCGGTCACAGGTTTGGTATTGGTCATGGGCGGGATGTATACCGGTGGCAGCACGGGCGCCGCGCTCACCGCTCAAACGTTTGACCGCATGTTGCCCGGGCCCGGCGACTGGATCGTCACTATCGGCTTATTGTTTTTTGCCTATTCGACAATTTTGGGCTGGAGCTACTACGGCGAAAAATGCGCGCAATACGCTTTGGGCAAATGGATTGTAGTGCCGTATCGCTGCCTTTACACCGCCTTTGTGATGATTGGCGCAGTGGTCTCGCTCGATCTGGTGTGGGCCGTGTCTGATGTCGTCAACGGTCTGATGGCGTTTCCGAATTTGGTAGGCCTGTTGTTGCTATCGGGTGTGGTCGTCAAAGAAACCAGGGCGTTTTTGCTGACACTTAAACACGAGCGCGATAACACTTAGCATGACAACGCCATCTAAGCGTCGTCCTGTGCAACGTCTTGGCCCATGCGTCGCGCGATTCTAGCCATCACATTGTTCGATCTGGATTTTTGACAGTCACTTGCGGGTGGGATGAAACTGCTTTCATCCTCGCCCTTTCCAAAACTCGAAGCCTAAGAGGTTTTTACTTAGACCTGGTTCAATGCTGGTGCTCGTCTAGCACTAAGTGCGCCAGCCCTTTTTCAGTAGCGACACCGACTTTCGCCCCAACGGGCAAGGTCACCTTCATCGCGGTGTGCCCAAAGGGCAAACCGGTAATCACGGGGATCTTGACCGACTTACGAATAAAAGCAATCGCAGCTTTTAAGTCATAGCCGCGATCGTGTTCAGCCAAGCGATAGTCGGTGAACCCGCCAAGCAGCAAGGCCTTTTGTTTACCTAAAATACCTGCCTGCGCCAGTTGATTGAGCATGCGCTCGATGCGATACGGATGCTCACCCACATCCTCAACAAAGAGAATACCGCCCTTAATTTTTGGCATGTAGGGGGTACCAAGCAGCGAAGTCATCATCGCCAGATTACCTCCCCATAAGACCCCACGCCCATCAACCGCATCGGCATCTTGCGTTTCAAAACTTAAAATCTCGAGTTCACCGCGCATGCATTCGCCAAATATTTCAGCGGTGAGGATCTCAGTTTTCTTTGCACCAAAATCAAAACAGGCCATGGGACCTGCATAACTAATTGCTTGTGCTTTTGCATAGAGTGCCAAGCTAAAAGCTGTGAAATCACTGTGACCCACGAAACGCTTACCCGAATTTGCGAGCGCCTGCCAATCAAGAGAATGAAGCAAACGACCCACGCCATAACCGCCACGGCTTGCCATCACAATCGGTAGCTTTTGTTTAAGGGCGCGTGTAAATGCTGCCAAGCGCTGCGTATCGGTGCCTGCAAAACGTTGTGCTTGATTCAGTACGCCGCGATCTAACGCGACTTTAAAGCCCATGCTGCTCAAACGCGTTTGTGCGCGCGTCAGTGTTTCGGGGTCTGCGACTGCACCTGAAGGCGAGATCACATAGATGCCACGGGCGTCTGGCCTGCAATGATGATCGTGAACGTGCTCAGGGTGTCCGTGTGGTGCGTTGACTTTAGTCATGTTTGAAATCCTTGCTGCGACGTTCTTTAAAAAATTGACGCAGGGTATCGCCGCATTCTTGCGCCAAGATCCCACCTTCAACCTGCGTGTGATGATTCAATTGTTTTTCAAGCGACAAATTTAAAACGCTGCCGCAAACACCGGTTTTGGGATCTGCCGCACCAAACACGACACGCGCTAAGCGCGCGTGCATCATCGCACCCAGGCACATCGCACAGGGTTCAAGCGTGACATATAGTGAAGCACCGGGCAGACGATAATTTTGCACCTGTTTAGCCCCAGCACGTAAGGCAACAACTTCGGCGTGCGCCGTTGGGTCGTGATCAATGATGGTGCGGTTAAAGCCAGTTGCAAGCAGTTCGCCCTGCGCATCCACCAGCACGGCCCCCACCGGCACTTCGCCCAACTGCTGCGCTTGTGCAGCTTGCGCTAAGGCCATTTGCATCCAGTCAGTATCAACCACGATACAAGCGAGCCTTAAGCGCAACGCGCGCCGCTAAACTCGTTAACGCTTCTTCAAGCCATTGATACAGCTCAGCGTCGGCATCGTAGCGCGCCTGATTTAAATTCGACACGCGACCGTCCTCGATAAAACCCCAGGCACGGCTGCGCTTATCGCGATGCTTAGGATCCCAGACGCCAAAGGCAAAGCCCCCAGAGCTACGAATCAACGAGAAGCATGGGATATCGGTGTAGCCATCACCGACAAAGACCATTTGATCGAAGGGCACGCGCAAACGGTCTTCGGCAACTTTACGATTGACCTCAAAGGGCTTGCCGACAAACGCTGGGCCCACGATGCCTTTTTGGATCTGAAACAGATAGCGTGTTTTGTCGGTAAAGCTGACAATGCGCTTTGGAAACGCAATGCAACCCTGTTGATCGTAGACAAACTCAGAGGCCCAGATACCAGTAAATTCATGTGCAATCGAGGTATGGCGCACCACATCACCGATACCGCTTGAGATCAGATAAAACTCGAGTTGAACCTGAGGATGCGCCTGACGAACTTGCTCGCGCAAGCGACTAAATAACGACTGCACACCCGTATGTAAAGGTAGAGTTTTGCCCCACTGTTGAAGCTTTTCTCGTGTGATGGCGCCATGTTGCCCTTCGCGAGATAAAGCAATCATCTCGTGCAGATAGGCTGGCACAGGATCCCAGTCTTGTGCCAACAGAGGGTCAACTCTCTTGGTCCAAAATTGCTGTGTATCGACCCCTAGCGAATCCAAAAACCCCGAGGTACTGTCGGGCGCCAGCGTATCGTCAAAATCAAAAATCAGGGCAATCACATCAGACATTATTTATATCCGTCTGCATTGAAGAGTTCGATTGTAACGAGCATCTGGGTTGCGAGTGCGTTCGGCTCAGTCACCCTACTCTTTAATTCCTAGATCACGAATCAGCCGACCCCATTTTTCGCCATCGCGCTGCATAAACTGATTGACCTCGTCAGGCGATGACACACGCAAATAGACACCTTTCTGGGCTAAATCGCTGGCTAAGGTTTGATCTTGACCCACCACCTGCATTGCCGCTGTTAAGCGGGCGAGCACCTGCGCAGGCACCTTGGCCGGTGTCATCAGCGCCACCCAGAACACGGCATCAAAACCGGTGGTTCCTGAGGCTTCGTCGATGGTGGGAAGGTCTGGAAAAAGCGCGACGCGTTTCGCGACGGACACCGCCATGCCCCGGGTACGGCCCGAGGTGACAAATGGCAATGCCTCGTTGAGCGCCGAGAACATCATCTCGATCTGTCCGCCGATCAAGTCCTGTGCCGCGGGCGCTCCACCTTTGTAATGGATCACCGCCATTTTTAAACCGAACGTTTTAATGAAATACTCAGCCGCCAGATGGTTAATCGAACCGATCCCTGAGGTTCCGATCGAGTACTTGTCGGGATTGGCTCGCACCAGCGCGATAAGCTCTTTAACATCTTTTGCTTTGAAGTCTTTGTTGGCGTGCAACACAAAAGGCGAAGTCAGCATCATCGAGATTGGCTGAAAATCTTTGTAGGGATCGTACTCAACCTTGTCCTGCAATACAGGGTTGATCACAATCGATACAGGTGCCGCGTAAGCCGTATAGCCATCGGGCGTAGCCCGCGCCGTGATGTTGCTGGCAATTGTCGAGGCGGCGCCCGCTTTGTTCTCGACAATGACCGATTGACCTAATTCGCGTCCAAGCCGTTCGGCGATGGTACGACTTGCGTAGTCGGTCACGCCGCCGGGCGGATAGGGCACCAGCAAGCGCAAGGATTTATTGGGGTAGGTGTCTTGCGCGTAGGCGACGCCCTGCCCGCCCAGCACCGCGAGTAACAGCAGTGCGCACCAGCGACTGAAAGTCGATAATTTGCTGCTGTTTATATTATTTTTAGTGTTGATAGTCATGTTGTCCCCAAGGTTTATATTCAGCGCTTTTTTTTCATACTCAGCGGTTCGCATGCTTGGCACCCCGAGCACACGTAGCCTGCTGAGTTGCGCCATCCCTTTGCCATCGTCAAGCCATCACTCAAAGCCCCTGAGACCAGCGGGCTTTGACGTTCACTCGCCTTTGGCAGCGACTGGCTGATACCACGGTAACTCTGGACGTTGGCCATAACGGCGCACTCGCAGGTTGGCTTGCTCGCCATGACCCGCGAAGTTTTCCATGTGACACAGGCGCGAACAATACTCGCCCACTAAGGCCGAGGCGGCATCGGTTGTGACGCGTTGATAGGTACAGGTCTTTAAAAACTTACCGACCCATAAGCCGCCAGTGAACCGTGCACTACGCTTGGTTGGCAAGGTGTGATTGGTACCGATCACTTTATCGCCAAAGCTCACGTTGGTGCGAGGGCCTAAAAATAAGGCGCCATAGTTTGTCATGCGTTTCAAGAACACATCAGGGTCGCGCGTCAAGACTTGCACGTGTTCAAACGCCAACTGATCTGCAGTTTCAATCAACTCATCGACCGTATCCACCACGATCACCTCACCATGTTCAGCCCATGACACACGCGCGATTTCGGCCGTTGGCAAAATCGATAATTGACGCTCGACTTCAGCAATGGTGGCACGCGCCAAGGCTTCGCTCGTCGTCAACAAAATCGAAGGAGACGTTGGGCCGTGTTCAGCCTGGCCTAATAAGTCGACCGCGCACATTTCGGCATCAGCTGAATCATCGGCGATGATCAAGGTTTCGGTTGGGCCGGCAAACAGATCGATACCCACTCGGCCAAACAGTTGGCGCTTGGCTTCAGCTACAAACATGTTGCCTGGTCCTACTAACATGTCTACTGGGGCAATCGATTGCGTACCCAGGGCCATCGCACCGACCGCCTGAATGCCGCCGAGAACCAAGATTTCATCGGCGCCAGCAAAGTGCATGGCTGTCACAATCGCTGGGTGCGGAGCGCCTTGATAAGGCGGTGCGGTTGCAACAATTCGTTTGACACCAGCCACCTTGGCCGTCAACACACTCATGTGGGCCGAAGCAATCATCGGATATTTTCCGCCGGGCACATAACAGCCCACGGCGTTCATTGGGATATGGGTATGGCCGAGTACCACGCCAGGCATGGTTTCGACTTCAACGTCTTGCATCGAGGCGCGCTGAATTTCAGCGAAACGACGAATCTGCGTTTGGGCAAAACGAATATCTTCAATTTCACGTGGCGACAATTGCTTGACGGCCTTTTCAATCGCAGCCTGACTTAAGCGAAACTCGCTGGGCTCCCACTGATCAAACTTGGCCGACAATTCTTTAACGGCGCTGTCACCACGTTTTTCGATATCTAACAAAATACCTTCAACGGTGGCACGTACCTTGGCATCGGCCTCGGCAACTTCGGCGGCATTGCGGCCACGCTTCAAATAACGTACTGACATGGGGCGAACTCCTGACGATTTCTCTTAATCCGCTAGGATACGATATTGTTGGCTTTCTGGTTGTGCAAGTTAGTTAGCTTTCGCACATTCACGAGGCTGAGGCAATTAGCGCGACTGCTAGCCGAGCAATGGGGCCAGCCGAAGGCAAACTAAACTATACTTTGCCATCTTGTGCACCACAATCGGCCGGCGGGATCTTATGGTGTGATCGTCAGTTACCTGACTTTTGCTCAAATAAGACTGGCACAAATTATGCGTTAAGCTTGGTCGACCTCTGTTCTCTAAAAGCGTGACCCGTTTTGCATATGACACACCCCGAGATTCGGCCTGAGCAGTCAATTGAGCTCTTGAAAGCACTGCATATTCTGACGCGCGATGGCAAGCTGAATCAAGACAGTCGCCGCAAGCTCAAGCAGGTGTATCACCTGTTTCAATTTATTGAACCGTTACTGGCACAGCTCAACGAAAAAAATCCAAATTTTTGTGTTGTCGATCATGGTGCTGGCAAATCCTATCTTGGGTTTATTTTGGTGGATTTGTATTTGCGCCATCACGCCAAAGCTGCGCGCATGGTGGGCATCGAGACCCGCGCAGAGCTTGTCTCCCAAACCGCTAAGTTGGCGCGCGATTTGGGCTTTTCACAGATGCAGTTTTTAAACGAATCTGTTGCCGACTCCATACACTCGACCGCATTACCCGAGCGGATAGACCTGGTGACGGCCCTGCACGCGTGCAATACCGCGACAGACGATGCGATTCGTTTTGGCTTAGCGAAACAGGCGCGGTATATGGTGCTGGTGCCCTGCTGTCAGGCCGAAGTAGCTGGAGTATTGCGCAAGCACAAAGCACAGCAACTTAAAGACCCCTTGGCCGAAATTTGGCGACACCCCTTACACACACGTGAGTTTGGGAGTCAGGTCACCAACACCCTGCGTTGCCTGCAGCTTGAAGCGCACGGTTATCAAGTCACAGTGACTGAATTGGTCGGTTGGGAGCATTCGTTAAAAAACGAACTGATCATTGCTGAACATAAAGGCCCACCAAAACCTCACACAATTGCCCGCCTGCAAGCGCTATTAGATCGACTTGGTTTACAAGAGCTCAACGACCGGTTTTTTGTGCCAAGTGCGGCGCCTGTTGCGCTTTAGACCTGTAGCCCTCCATACCCTTAAGCCTTAAGCCAAAATTCTTGATTAGATTGGCGAGGCGAACAAATCAAACATGAGCGAAGACACTCAAATGACCAACAGAGCGCTTCAACCTGATTCAGCTGTTGAGCCACACGTCAGCCGAGCGACCACGCCCAGCGCCAAACGCGTATTGATCGCTGGCTGCGGCGATTTAGGTTTGCGCGTGGCCAGACTGCTGGCCCTCGAAAATACTGCCAATCGAAGTTGGGGGCTCAGGCGCCATCCCACACTTGAACCTGCTAACGACTTACCGGGCTTTTCTTGGTTTGCAGCCGACTTAACTCAGCCTAGTTCCTTGAATGACCTGCCCCAGGACCTCACGCACGTGCTGTATACGGCGGCGCCACACGCGCGCACTGAAGACGATTATCGTGCGGTGTATCGCGACGGCTTAGAGCGCTTGCTGCAGGCGGTTGCCTCACCATCCTTGCAACGTGTGCTATTCGTTTCATCGACGGCGGTATATGGCGATCATGGCGCGCAATGGATTGATGAAGACACCCCCACTGCACCAAAAGGTTTTAACGGTCGCGTGTTGCTTGAAACAGAGCAATGGCTGTACGGCCAACGCGCGCGGTTTGAAACCTTAAGTTTGCGGCTCTCAGGCATCTATGGGCCCGGCCGCAGCTATTTGCTTGACCGCCTGCGTGCAGGTCAAGCAACCGCCCCGGCCGCACAATCGCACTGGGTCAATCGAATACATATTGAGGATGCCGCAGCGGCTGTGTTGCATCTACTGAACCTGCCCAACCCGCAACCGATTTATTTGGTCACAGACAGCACGCCGTTGCCGATGCGAGTGTTGTACGACGCACTGGCAAAACTCGTGGGGGGGCCGACACCGCCCGAAGGCGCAGCGCCAGCCTCAGTAGGCAGCAAGCGTTTAAGTAACGCGCGCTTGCGCGACAGTGGTTTTACTTTTAAATGGCCAGACAGTCGAGAGGGGCACGCAGCTCTGCTTAGAGAGTGAGTAATGTTAATGTTAGCCGACGGAGATGGATCCGTATAGTTAGCGACAGATATGTCGATGGTGTAATTCGTAAAGGAAAAAAATGAATCAAACTCTTCAGACAGACCAGACTATTGCGGATAACGTCAAATTCAGTCTGCGCAACTTACCGTTGTTAGAAAGCGGCGCAACCATGGCCAGTCTTGGCAGTGCGCCCGCGTTGTGGGCACATTCGAAGGTGTATTCAACGGGAGGCGAAAACGCCTTACACAGCCATGATATTGAGGATCACTGCTTCTTGATCTTGCAAGGTGAAGCAACATTCAATTTTGGAGATGGCAGCTCAATCGTTGCACGCCAATTCGAAGGCGTGCTCTTGCCCAGAGGCACACAGTATCGGTTTTCGGCAAACCCAGTGGGTAACTTGGTGATGTTTAGGGTGGGTGGCGCAAGCGTTACCAACCACCAGGATATTGACTCATATGCTCTTCCCAAAGAGGCGGCCAAAAGCAGGAAGTTTTCAGACGGTACGCAAGGAGACGCGTCTAAAGGCGGAGCGCATGCGAATCCCACAGTCTTTAAGGTGGGGGCATTTTTTGCGCCCGACTAAGGGCTAAGATTGTTCAGCATTTGGTTGCAGATCTACACCTGTTCCGCGCTCAGCCCTTCTGTTCTTTGACGCTCGTGCGTCAATCTTCAGGTGGGATGCCAGCGGCTTTGATGAGATCGCCCCAATTCACGATTTCAGACTTAAGAAAATTTTGAAACTCTTCTGCGGTTGAACCCTTGGTTGCTAGGCCAAGTGTTGCGTATTTTTTTGCAAGTTCAGTGCTTTGTAGAGCTGTATTCAAAGCCTTTGAAATGCGCTGCGTCAGCGCGTCAGGTAGTTTCGCTGGGCCCGCCAAGGCAAACCACACGACCAGTTCGTAGCCGGGAGCCCCTGATTCATGAAGAGACTGCACTTGTGGGATAACAGGAAATCTTTCTTTCGTTGTGACGCCAAGTGCTTTGAGTTTACCCCCTTGTAACTGCGGAATAGCGACCGAAAGATCGACAAACATAAAATCAACTTGCCCAGACATGACGTCGGTCATTGCTTGCGGTGAACCCCGATAGGGAACTGGAACCGCCTTTATATCTCCCATGCTGACAAGCTTGGCTGCGGCGATTTGCGAGCTGCCTGAACCATAAGCATACGTCAGTGTTCCGGGATTTTTGCGACCCAGGGCAAATAATTCAGCCGCAGAATTAGCAGGAAATTTCGTTGAGCTTACCAGCAAGGTCGGTGACTCGGCGATCATACCAATAGCAGTCAAATCTTTGATAGGATCGTAGGGCAATTTTCGAAAGAGAGTGACATTGCTTGCGCCCGTTGTGACTCCCAGTATCACAAAGGTATAACCATCAGGCGGGGCCGCGACCGCCGCGTTGACGCCAATAATGCCTTGGGCACCCGGCTTATTATCGATCACCACGGGTTGACCTAGATCGCGTGACATTTCTTCACCCAACTGCCGTGCAACTGTGTCAGTAGCGCTTCCAGCGGGAAAAGGCACAATAAATTTAATCGAGCGCTCAGGATACTGAGCCATACTGCTCGTGACCGAGCCAATCAATAAGCAGACGAGTAACAATTTTTGAATCATGTTTGTCTTCATGATGCCTTTGTTATTTTAATTATTGATCAGTAATGCGCAGATTGCGAAAAAATTGTACAGTGAACCAGTGGGAAGCACCAACCACGATAACCCGTAGTGCGTAGCGTTCTGTCACGATACCAATAGCGCTCAGGCGTCGGCGTAGCTGACTTCTAGAATATCGAGCTCATCTACACCACCCGGGGTTCGCAGCGTGATGGTGTCGCCGACTCGCGCTTTATTCAATGCCCGTGCAACCGGCGAAATCCAGCTGATTTTACCGTTTAAGGGCTCGGCCTCGTCGACGCCGACGATTGTGACACGTCGCTCTAAACCGGTTTGGTCCGCATACAACACCGTCGCACCGAAAAAAACCTGATCGCGATTTTGTTGCGCGGCCGGATCAACGATCTCGGCTAATTCAAGTCGCTTGGTTAAGAACCGCATCCGGCGATCGATTTCGCGCAAACGTTTTTTGCCGTACAAGTAATCACCGTTTTCAGAGCGGTCACCATTTGAAGCGGCCCAAGATACGATCTGCACCATGGCGGGGCGTTCTTCGTTCATCAGCTTAATCAACTCATTGCGTAACGCAGCATAACCACCAGGCGTCAGGTAGTTACGCGTGCCTTTTGGCAGCGCAGCCGCCTCGGGCAGGTCGTCATCATCGTCGTTGTCTTGTTCTTTTACGAAGGCTTTGTTCATGTATCAGATTAGATCTTTCCAAACCGGCTTTAAATCAGCAGGCAACGGCGGCAGACTACCAAACTCAATTTTGCTTTCTTTTGAACTATGAAAATCTGAACCACACGAGGCCAGAAAATCATAGTGTCGTGCGACCTGCGCGTACTCTTGGTACTGCGGCACGGTATGACTACCAGTGATCACTTCGATCGCTTGACCACCCACGTCTTTAAACGTGTCAAACAACGCACCAAACTGCGTGGGGGTGTAGTGGTACCGACCGGGATGCGCGATCACAGCAACGCCGCCTGCGCCGCGAATCCAACTGACAGCATCTTCAAGCTTGGCCCATTGCATCGGTTCGTGTGCGGGGCCATCGTCGCTTAGGTAATGGTCAAACACGCTTTGTACTGTTTGGCAATGTCCAGCCTCGACCAAGAAGCGCGCAAAATGAGTGCGGCTAATAAGTTCAGGGTTGCCTGCAAAAGTAAGCGCGCCTTCAAAAGCACCCGGCATGCCGAGCTTGGCCAAGCGCTCGCCAATACGCCGTGCACGCCCTGCTCTGCCTGCACGCGTTTCTCGTAAGCCCTGTACCAAGGTTGTATCTTCTGGATCGATACCGAGCCCAACAATGTGTACGGTTTGTTTAGCCCAAGTCACCGAAATCTCAACACCTGACAAATACTTCATGCCAAGTTCTTCAGCCCTTGCTCGCGCGCGCTGCTGCCCAGACACTTCATCGTGATCCGTGAGTGCCCAAAGCGTGACGCCACAGGCGTGCGCTCGTTCGGCCACCACTTCAGGGGCATAGACACCGTCAGAGATGGTTGAATGACAATGCAGATCAGCACAAAAAACAGGTGTCTTATTTGGCATATAAAAAATCCGTTACAACTTTGACTTGATCATCCGTCATCAGGGTTGGTGCATGGCCCACCCCTTTAAATTCGTGTGCCTGTGCCTGAGGATTACGCTCGAGCATTTGCTGCAAGGTTTGTTTAGACAACAAGTCAGACTCTGCACCACGCACAATCAAAATCGGTGCTTGCACAGACGAGTATGCCGACCACAAGTACTGTTCGCCTTGCGCGGCAACTTCAGGAGTCAGACTTTTAAACGGCACAGCGAGACCTAAATCGTAATGCTTGATCCAGCGACCGTTTTGCTCGATGTAGGTAAAACGTGTGAGGTCTTCCCACTGCGCCTTGGTGTGCGGGCCAAATGACGCTGCAGTCTTTTTGACATACTGAACTGCGTCTTGAAAGCTGGCAAACTCAATTGCCTCGCCAACATATTGTCCGATGCGTTCAAGTGATACTGGCTCAAGGTGTGGCCCCACATCATTGAGCACAAGACGATCTAAGCGAACCCCTGTTGAGGGCAAGTCTGAGTAATGCTGGGCGGGCGTCAGGTTTTGTTGTTGTACACGCGCTAGCGCCAACGCCCCAGCATACGCCAAGCCAATCAAACCACCCATCGAGGTACCGACCCAATGCAATTCAGAAGGCTGCAAACGATCAACGAGATTCACCATGTCGGCAGCGTACTGGGGCACTGCGTAGAAAGCGGGGTTTGCCAGCCGATCAGACAGCCCGCGCCCGACCACATCGGGGCAAACAACACGATAATCTTGTGCCAAACGCTTGGCTAAGACATCAAAATCGCGACCCGTACGGGTTAAACCGTGCACGCACAACACAATTTTTTTATTAGAGGGATCACCCCATTCGGTGTAGGCCATACGATGCAAGCCAGCTGGGCTGCTGCACATGACTGCTCTAAGGCGGGGGGTGGCCATAAGGGGTATTCCTGAAAGTCTATGCGCTATTGTAGTGGTTCTAGCGTAGCCTTTGATGCCAGTAACGCTGGCGCCGTTCGCTATAACTTTGAACAATTAAGCCCTTTGGTAACGACTCAGCCGCGATAGCCCCATGATGGTCGGTTTGCCAGAATCTTGTCTGGGCATCTAGCCAACGCTGCTTAATCACCGGATGCGGGTGGCCAAAGCGATTCAGATAGCCCGCCTGAACGACCGCGTGTTGCGCCCGAAGCTGTTGCACAAAGCGCAGCGACGACGACGTCTCTGAGCCATGATGGGCCACAACAACAAGATCCGCCGTGAACCGTGTGGTCGGCGTAACGTTTGGAAGGGCTGAAGTCGAGTCAGCGGCGGCGGGTTGTTCTGTCGAGTGCTGCTCTAAACGGTGCAGATCAAGCAAACGTTGCTCTTGCTTGATCCCGATGTCGCCCGGCAACAAGGCTGAATGGTGTGAGCCTTGAAGATGCAGCACACAACTTTGCGCATTCTTTGAGGCTTTACTTTTTGCCGCTCGCACAGCCCCGGATTTGGTGGCAAGTGTCAATGCGCTCGGCTGCTTGGGCTCAGGGTGTAAAAATTGAAACACCACACCATCCCACGCCCAACGTCGCCCGCGTTCGCAAAATAACGTCTGGGTAGGTACTCTTTTTAGTGATGCCGGGGCGCTTGCCGTTGGCGCACGCCTGAGCCACTCTTGAAACGAAAATGAGGTGTACAAGGTGCCGACCGACAACGCGTTCAAGACCGTCAATAACCCACCAACGTGGTCGCTGTCGGCGTGAGAGACAACTACGCTATCGAGTTTTCGTACGTCTAGCGCTCGCAGGTTTGGCAAAATCGTACGCGTGCCGGCATCATTGGTACCCAGACGCGGGCCCGTATCAAACAAAACATCATGCGTATGCGTTTGCAAAAGCACGGCACCGCCCTGCCCCACATCAAAGGCCAGCAGTCTCCAGTGCCCGGGCGCCGGGCGTTGCGGCGTAAACGACAACACAGGTAATAGCAGGCACCAACCGGCCCAACGCGCCGGCCATCCCGGAGGCTGAAGCGCCCAACCCACGCCGGCGCCAGCAAACATTAATGTCCAAAGAGGCGCTGCAGCCACATCAAAACTTGCCCACGATAAGTTTGCTAACCAGGCCACGGGGATCAAGGTGTATTCAAGTGCCCAGTGTGCGAGTACACCGCTTGTCGTCGCCAACCAGCCCAAACCGGGCACTAAGCCAAATAAAGCGAGCGCCAAAGCGAGCGGCGTGACCACAAAAGTAAGTACCGGAATCGCCAGAGCGTTTGCAAAGGGTGACACCAAGGACACTTGTTGAAACAAAAAAGCCAGCACGGGTAGCATCGCGATCGTGATGAGCCACTGCAAGCGACTCGCCTCGGTACACAGTTGTTTAAGATGTTGCCAACGCGAGAGCCCAAGCTGTTGCTTGTGCCCTGCCGCCCCAGCAGCAAACAAAATCCCAACCGCTAAAAATGATAGCCAAAACCCAGTTGACAACGGCGCCCAGGGGTCGACCACCACAACGACCGCCGCAGCCGCCGCAAGTACGCGTGAAGCCGACAAGGTATGACGCACGAGTATTGACGCCGCGACGCAAGCCAGCATAAAGAACGTCCGTTGCGCGGGCACGCCCCACCCGGCCAACAAACAATACAGCCACGCCACGAGCATGGCCGCAAGCGTGGCGACCACCCTTGCTGGCACACGTTCGCATAATAGATGCCCGCGCCAACGCGCTCGCTTCATGATTAACAGCGTCAGCCATCCTCCCATCGCAGCCAGCATCGTCACATGAGAGCCACTGATTGAGACGAGATGAGTAATCCCTGTCAGGTTAAAAATCTGCCAATGCTCTTGCCTCACACTGTCTTGGTCGCCGATGGCAAGTGCGATCAATACCGCACCGTAGGTCATGTTTGCGGTGACCCTACGCATCGCTTCGCGTACATGATGACGTGCCCGCGCGATGGCCACCGAAAAATTTGAATAAGGCTCATCCTTTAGTAGGACTGGTACGCCTCGAATGCGTCCCAGCGCACGTATATTTTTAGCAAAAAGATGTGCCTCGTAATCGAAGCCGTGTGGATTCAAATTGCTATGCGGGCGGCGCAACACCAAGGCGGCACGAAAGACTTGCCCCGGAAGAACTGCAGGCGTCGTTGGTGGCTTTAACCACGATACTTGAAGCGATGTTGGCACACCTGGTTTGAACGGTTCAACAACGAGTGCCTCAAAACTCACGCTTTCTGCCGTATCGTTGGGCAAAGACATGACCCGAAACATTAGGCGTGTCACAACGTTTTCGTGTTCAAGCGACAGCACAGCGGTCAAACGTTGTTCTGCCCGCCAAGTCGCCCAGGTGACGCTTAACAACAATGCGACGAGCACAACCGTAGGCCGCCGCAATACCAAGCCAACACGCATGGGATTTTTACGTTGCCGGTGATCCTCGCC
>CAIZGG010000245.1 GCA_903932425.1 uncultured beta proteobacterium
CGATCAAACCGGTACGCGGCAAATCTTCGGCGCGTAGCATCACTCTCGGTGCCAAATTGACAAACTGCGGACCGCGGTCAGGCTCGTACGTGATCACTCGGGTAATGGTTAGTGCAATTTCGCCCACGTTCAGTTGCTGACCAATCTGCTGACTGGTTTGACCCAAAATTTGCGCGTCGACCCAAACTTCACCTGGCTCGGGCGCAGTCTTGGTCGCCTCATCAGGCCCCGCGACACTCGTGGTTGTGCGCAGACTGCCACGCAGTGGGTAACTCGCTTGAACCGCTTTGAGCGAGGACAGAACAAGATTTGCGCTTGAACCAACCATCGACGGAAACTGCCAAGTCAGTGCGGTTGTTAACCCACGCTGCCGCGCGTGCGCCAAAAACTCTTCTGGTACAGGGGTATCGGCTTCAAAGACCAAATCTGCACCCAGCATCTGCGCGGCATCGCGCTCAAGCGCTCGCCCGACTCGGTCAGCCAAGAAACCAACGCTGGTGATGGCACCGACTGCGACCACAACGGCCAAGAGAAGCAAGCGCAGATCTCCGGCACGCGCATCGCGCCAAGCTTGTTTGAAGGCTAGTTTCAAATTTTTCATGAAGGTGCCTCAGCTCAACGCAAACGATCCAGAGCATCTTGCAAGCGATCAACCGCCCAGACGTCTAAACCTTCAATCGGTTGGCGCGGCGCATTGGCCTTGGGAATAATTGCCACAGAAAAACCCAGCTTCGCCGCTTCGCGCAGGCGCTCTTGACCGCGCGGGGCCGGTCGCACCTCGCCGGCCAACCCCACCTCGCCAAACGCAATGAGGCCCTTGGGCAAGGGCCGATCGCGCAGCGAAGAAATAATTGCCAAGAGCACGGCAAGGTCAGCGGCAGGCTCAGTGATACGAACCCCACCAACCGCGTTGACAAAAACATCTTGATCAAAGGTTGAGACACCCGCGTGACGATGCAGCACCGCCAAGAGCATGGCCAGGCGATTGCCCTCAAGCCCGACCGACAGGCGGCGCGGGTTGGGCACATGAGCGGTATCAACCAACGCTTGAATTTCAACCAAAAGTGGTCGCGTGCCCTCTTGGGTCGCCATGACGCAAGAGCCCGATACGTCGTTGGTGTGCTGCGATAAAAACAAGGCAGACGGGTTAGACACCCCCCGCAAGCCTCGATCAGTCATGGCAAACACGCCAAGCTCATTGACCGCACCGAAGCGATTTTTAAAGGCACGCACCAACCGAAACGACGAATGCGTGTCACCCTCAAAATACAGCACAGTATCGACGATGTGCTCAAGGACTCTGGGACCGGCTAGAGTGCCGTCTTTAGTCACATGCCCAATCATCACAATCGGGATACCTGCCTGCTTGGCCAGGCGCGTCAGCTGAGCCGCACACTCTTTGACCTGCGAGACCGAGCCAGGCGCTGCGCTGAGTTCGCTCGAATAAATTGTCTGGATTGAATCAATGACCGCAACGGCTGGTTTTTGCTCAAGCAAGGCGTGCTGAATCGCTTCGAGACGGATTTCAGCGAAAAGATCAACCGCCCCGCCACTTAGACCTAAACGGCGTGCGCGTAACGCGACTTGCTCGGCGGACTCTTCGCCGGTGACATACAGCACGCGCGCCTGCCCGGACATGGCGACAAGCGCTTGCAACAACAGGGTTGATTTACCAATCCCGGGGTCACCGCCGATTAAGACAACAGCACCCGCAACCAAACCGCCCCCTAACACCCGATCAAACTCGGGAATGCCTGTGGAGATGCGCGGCAACTCAAGCGCCTCAACATCTGACAGGCTGCGAAGCGGTGCCGATGCAGCAAGCGGCGCATAACGATGCTCGGCCTGAGCACTCGAGCTTGGTGCCTCGCGCGACTCTTCGAGGGTGTTCCAGGCGTTGCAATGCGGGCACTGGCCCAACCATTTTGGACTAACGCCGCCGCACTCTGTGCAACTGAAAATCGTTTTAATTTTTGCCATGTGACAGTTTAACAAGGCCAATGAGGGCGAGCTGCCATACCCGTGCGCCCGGCCACGTCAACGAATCTTACGAGGCGGTGCTGCCCAGGCTGCCGCCGCCATCAATGCCGATCACCTGCCCGGTGATGAAGCCTGCCTCGGCCGACAAGAGAAAGCCGATCAAGGCCGCCACTTCGTTGGCGGTTCCTAGGCGCCCCATGGGCACCAGCGAGGCGGCGGCGCTAGCGACATCGGCCGCGGGCATCGCGTTCATGAAGAGTTCGGTATCAATGGCACCCGGGGCGACCGCATTGACGGTAATCCCGTACTCAGCCAAATCTAGCGCCCAAGTGCGCGTGCAACCAATAATCGCACTTTTGGCCGCCGCGTAGCTCGTCGCGTCGCGCGCACCGCGCACTGCCAGACTGCAAAGATTAATAATACGACCGCTGCGGCGCACTTTCATAGACTCGACAAAGGCTTGCGTGACCTGCACCGCGGTACGAACGTTCATATCAAAGGTTTCATAAAGCGCCGACAATTCGACTGAACCCAGTGGCTGCGAAATCGCCGAGCCCACATTATTGACGACCGCATCCACCGGAAACTTGTCACGAATGACTTGCAGCACATCCTGCGTCTGACCGGCATCGGATAAGTCGCATTCGTATAAGTAACCAGGAAAATCAATTTCAGCCGTGTTTCGGGCAATGCCAACCACATGGCAGCCTAGATCAGCCAAACGTTGGGTCAACGCCCAGCCAATGCCTTTGGTGGCGCCCGTGATTAGTACGCAACTATCTTTCAACGTGATCTCCGAACGCGCACCTACTGGCGCTTGTGATGACTAGTCTAACTCAGCCCGTGCTTAGCTTAGCTTAATATAATTGGGGCGACCATCAAAAAACAAGTCCGCCGCGGCAAAAGATGGCATCATGACGCGGTGCGATCAAGCGCATTGGGCCTAGGTGTGCGCCCAACACCTCGTTGTCCTCGGTGGAGAGAGCGTCAAATTCAGCACCAAATTTAGAGTGAACGTAAAAGTCAGGGCCAAGTCAACAATTATGTCAGCGAATCATTACGAGAATTTTCCGGTCGCGTCGTGGCTGTTGCCCAAACACTTGCGCCGCGCCGTACTCAATATCTATCGCTTCGCCCGCAGTGCCGACGACATCGCTGACGAAGGCCAGGCCAGCGATACAGAGCGCTTACAAGCATTACAGGCCTATCGCACTGCGCTCAAGGCCTGCGTGCAGTCTGCGTCAGGCCGGCCGGCCGCGCTTCACCCTGAACTTGACCCTATTTTTGTTCCGCTTGGGCAAACCATCGCCGACCACCACTTGCCGCTTGAACCATTCAACGATCTGCTCTCGGCTTTTGAACAAGATATCGTGCAAAAGCGCTACGCAGATCAGGCAACCCTTGATCATTACTGCGCGCGCTCTGCAAACCCTGTTGGCCGCCTGATGCTGCACCTTTATGGTGCCATGAATCAAGAGTCGCTGGCGCAAAGCGACGCGATCTGTACCGCCCTGCAACGGCTCAATTTCTTGCAAGATGTTGCCATTGACTGGCAAAAAAACCGAATTTATCTTCCTCAGCAAGAACTCCAGCGATTTGGCGTCACTGAACAGACCATTGCGAACGCTGAGGTCAACATGGCTTGGAAAGCCCTGCTGCAAGAACAAGTGTCTGCGTGCAGGGCCTTGTTACACTTTGGGTTGCCACTAGGACGGCGACTACCCGGGCGCATCGGGCTTGAGCTGCGACTAATCGTGCAGGGTGGCCTGCGAATTTTAGAAAAAATCGAACACGTTCACTTTGATGTGTTTCGACGTCGACCAACCCTCGGCGCGTATGACTGGGCAATAATGCTCGCGCGCGCACTTCGAACCTGAACGCATGACGCCTCAAGAATATTGTCAGGATAAAGCAGCCAAAAGCGGCTCAAGCTTTTACTACGCTTTTTTATTTTTGCCGCCCGCACGCCGTCAGGCCATCACGGCCCTCTATGCTTTTTGTCGAGAAGTTGACGATGTGGTCGACGAATGCACGGACACCTCGCTGGCGCGCATTAAGCTAGCCTGGTGGCGCACACAAGTTGATGCGCTCTTCGCTGGCAAAGCTGACCACTTGGTCATGAAAGCCTTGCTACCCTGCCTGACTCCGTTTGACATCACGCGCGAGCGCCTGATTGCAGTCATTGATGGCATGGAGATGGACTTAGACCAGACGCGTTACCTCGACTGGCCTGCCCTGCAAACGTATTGCTGGCATGCCGCTGGTGTCGTAGGAGAACTCTCTGCGAGCATCTTTGGCTATACCGACGCCTCAACGCTGCAGTACGCTACGAAATTGGGGCTGGCCTTTCAACTCACCAACATCATTCGCGACGTAGGTGACGATGCGCGTCGCGGCCGCATCTACCTGCCGATCAGCGATCTACAACAATTTGGCGTGCGCGCCTCGGATATCCTGAACGGCAACTACTCTGAAAACTTTTCGGCCTTGATGGCCTTTGAAGCGGCACGTGCACGTGCGCTATATGCCGAAGCGATCGCAGCCTTACCCAAGCAAGATCAGCGGGCCCAACGCCCCGGTCTCATGATGGCTGCGATTTATTACGCATTGCTGGCTGAAATCGAAGACGAGCAATGGCAAGTCTTGCACCAGCGGATATCGTTGACCCCAGTGCGTAAGCTTTGGCTGGCCTGGAAAAACTTCATCGGTCAAGGCGCAAGCGTGATTCGGCAAATTCAGCGAACCAGCCAAGCTTCATGAAGCTCGCCGTCGTCGGCGCGGGCTGGGCCGGCCTGGCCGCTGCGGTAACGCTGAAATCAGCAGGGGCAACTGTGACTGTTTTTGAGGCCGCGCCCCTTCCAGGCGGACGCGCACGGCGGGTAGATGATCTGCACATGGGGGCAATCGACAACGGTCAGCATTTATTATTGGGAGCCTATACCGACACGCTTGCCTTGATCAAACAGCTACATCCTGAAAAAGCTGCTGAAGAACTGTTTCACCGCATCCCTCTGCATCTTGAAAGTGCAGACGGCAACTTTTGCTTAAAAGCTGCCAAAGTGCCAGCCCCCTTTCATACACTATGGGGCTTACTGAACGCGCGCGGGTTACCCTGGAAAGACCGCTGGCATGCCACGCGAATGGTGGCTTGGCTCAAACTAAAAAATTGGCAAGCACCTGCAGGCCTGACTGTTGCACAGTTACTTGAGCAACACCATCAATCAAACCTCTTATGCCGCCGACTTTGGATACCCTTGTGCCTGGCAAGCTTGAACACGTCAAGCGATCAAGCCTGCGCCCAATTATTTTTAAATGTCTTGCGCGACAGCCTAGATGCGCCACGTGCGCACTCAGACATGCTGATTCCAAATACTGATTTAACAGCGCTATGGCCTCAGGCGGCGGCCGACACGGTGACGATGCGCTATCGCCACATCGTTCGAGAGGTTTGCCCAACGCCCTCAGCAGTGAGCATCGATGGCGAAGCGTTCGACGGCTGCGTCTTAGCGACCCCGCCTTATGCCTGCGCACGCACGCTGCAACCGAGCGACAGCAGTGACGCAAGCCGAACCTTGCTGGCTCAGTTAGCTACTTTTCAATATCGGGCGATTGCCACGCTCACCTTGCAGCTCGAGGCGCCGTGGACACCACCACAACCCATTTTGTTGCTTGATGAACAGCCAGCGCGTGGCCATCTCGGACAGTGGGTCTTTAAGCGCCCTCAGGCCCTTGATCAACTTAGTGTAGTGATCAGTGATGCCGAGGATTATTTAAAACATGATCGCACAAGCTTCGTTGACCAGATTGCGACACAAATTCGCGAGCAAGTGCAACGTCACCCCAGTTCAGGTCGTGGCGCTCAGGCGACCATGCCCGCGGTCAAAGCACATCGCCTGATTGTTGAAAAACGCGCAACCTTTGCCGCGGTAACCGGCCTGCAGCGCCCGCACAATCAAAGCCCGTGGCCACGTCTAACTTTAGCCGGCGACTGGACAGACACTGGCTACCCTGCAGTGCTTGAAGGTGCCGTACGGAGCGGAAAACAGGCGGCCGAGACACTGCTCAACATGCTATAGCGCATTGATGGCCCTTAGATTGAGAACAACTGACCGGTAGGTTACGGCGCGGACCAATTCGTTAGCTTTGTAACGCGCGCGCTGTATACAAGCCCAAAAGAGTTAGAGCTAGCGAACCGGCGAGGCTCACCCCAGAATAGGTGGCCGCCATCGCCAGACGCCCTTCTTCAAGAAAGGCCACCGTCTCAGCCGAAAATGTCGAGAACGTCGTGAGCCCACCTAAAAAGCCGGTGACAATTAACAGGCGCCAAAAGGGCGGCCACTCGGGGTGCGCGGCCACGACACCGACCACTAACCCGATCAAGTAACCACCCAGCATATTGGCTGCAAAAGTGCCCCAGGGGATCGCATCGGCATGGCGATTCAACCACAGGCCAAGCAGCCACCGAAGCCAGGCGCCTAGCGCCGCCCCAACGGCAATCGCGACGAAATGAAAGGGCGTCAGTAGCACCATCGCTACAGGCTCGCGTGTTCGGTGATGTAGGCACGCACACTTGCGACATCGCAAGGCAATACGGTCACCTTTTGCGGCAAGGACTCAAGGTTTTCAAGGCCAAGCGGGACGGGTGCGGGGCGCCCAAGCGCCTCTTCGATGACCTCTGAAAATTTCGCCGGTAAAGCCGTCTCGAGAACCAGCATCGGAATGCCCTCTTCAACAAAGGGCGCCGCGACTTTTACGCCATCGGCCGTATGCGGATCAATCAAAACACCTGTGCGGTCCATGACCTGCCGAATGGTCGACAAACGATCTTGATGCGTGCTGCTCCCCGATACAAACCCATAACGCTCGGTGAACTCTGGCAGGTACGCCGATAAATCAAACGAACCTTTGGCCGAAAGCTCTTGCCAGAGCGCGGCAACCCGGCGAGCGTCACGCCCAACTAGATCAAACACAAAACGCTCAAAGTTTGATGCGCGCGAGATATCCATCGAAGGACTCGAGGTTAAAAACGTTTGCGCCGCAGAGCGAGGCCGATAAATACCCGTATGAAAGAATTCGTCGAGTACATTGTTTTCGTTGGTGGCAAGAACCAGGCGTCTGATCGGCAAGCCCATGCTGCGCGCGATGTGCCCTGACAAGATATTGCCAAAATTACCCGAGGGCACGGCAAACGAGACTTGCTGGCCTGGGCCAGAGGTGGCGCGAAGCCAGCCGTGAAAGTAATAGACGATCTGCGCGGCAATGCGTGCCCAGTTAATTGAGTTGACCGCACCTAAATGGTACTTATTTTTAAACGCCAAGTCACCAGCCAGTGCCTTGACTACGTCTTGCGCCTCGTCAAAGACGCCTTTGACGGCCAAGTTATGAATGTTGGTATCTTGCAGCGAGTACATTTGCGCGCGCTGAAACGCGCTCATACGACCATGAGGCGAAAGCATAAAAACCGCCACGGCATCTTTACCACGCATGGCGTACTCGGCGGCAGAGCCCGTGTCACCCGAGGTTGCCCCCAAAATATTCAAAGTCGCGCCGCGCGCGCGCAACACATGCGGAAACACCTGCCCTAAAAACTGCATTGCCATATCTTTAAAGGCAAGCGTGGGGCCTTCAGACAACCCCAAAAGAGACAGACCACCATACAGAGGTCGCAGCGGAACAATCTCGGCACTTTGGAAGGTGTCAGGCGAATACGCGGCTTGCGTTAACGCTTTGAGTTGGTCCGAACCAATATCGGTTATGAACAGAGATAACACTTCAGCAGCCAACGCATGGTAGGGCAAGGTGCGCCAAGACTCGAGTTGAGCGGCTGACACCTGAGGAACACTCTCAGGCATGGCCAAGCCACCATCGGGCGCCAAGCCCTCAAGCAAGATATCTGAGAAGCCTTGGGCCTCCATACCCCCGCGCGTCGAGACATACTTCATGCGAGACTCTCCATACGCAGGCGTGTGACACGCGAACGTACAAACGGTAACGCTTCAATTTTCACAATCGCAGCATTAACATTACGCTCGATCGCCTCGTGCGTTAAGAAAATTAATTCGGCGCCCTCACCCTGCTCGGCGGGTTGTTGAATCATTGAGCCAATCGAAATTTTGGCATCGGCCAAGACGCGTGCAAGGTCTGCAAGTACGCCAGGCTGATCAGCCACAGTCAGCCGCAAATAATAAGACGTCACGACCTCATCGATCGACAGGATGGGCGTATCCGCCATCGCATCGGGTTGAAACGCCAGATGCGGCACGCGATGCTCTGGGTCTGCCGTATGCAAGCGGGTGACATCGACCAGATCGGCAACAACCGCCGAGGCGGTTGGTTCTTCACCGGCTCCTTTGCCATAGTAGAGTGTTTGACCAACGGCATCACCACGCACCAGCACTGCGTTCATCGCGCCTTCAACGTTGGCCAACAGCGACTTGACCGGCACCAGCGCTGGATGCACTCGCAATTCAATCCCTTCTGGGCGGCGCTTGGTGATCCCCAAGAGCTTAATGCGATACCCAAGACGCTCGGCAAGCTTGATGTCTTCAGCCGCAAGTTGCGAGATCCCTTCGATATAGGCTTTATCGAACTGCACCGGGATACCAAAGGCTAAAGACGCCAGCAACGTCAACTTATGCGCGGCGTCAACACCTTCGATATCAAACGTTGGGTCAGCCTCGGCATAGCCAAGCTTTTGTGCCTCGGCTAACACGGTTGCAAACGGCAAGCCGCGCGCGCGCATCTCGGACAAAATAAAGTTGGTCGTGCCATTGATGATGCCCGCGACCCACTCAATTCGGTTGGCCGTGAGGCCTTCGCGAATGGCTTTAATAATCGGGATCCCGCCCGCTACCGCGGCCTCAAAAGCCACCATCACCCCACGTGCCGAGGCCGCAGCAAAAATTTCGGTGCCGTACTTTGCAAGCAAGGCCTTATTGGCCGTGACAACGTGCTTGCCTTGTGCGATGGCCTCGAGCACTAACTCACGCGCGAGCGTGTCGCCGCCGATCAGTTCGACCACGATATCAATTGAGGGGTCGCGCACAACCGCGTGGGGATCTGTGCCCACTAAAATATCGGCGCCTAACAGTTTGCGTGCTTTTTCGACATCACGCACCGCAACTCGGGTCACTTCAATTTTGCGCCCCGCGCGGCGCGCAATTTCTTGAGCGTTACGGGCTAACACCTTATATGTGCCGCCGCCCACCACACCGAGCCCCAGCAAACCAACTTTGATCGAATCCATTAGAGCAGCCCGTCCTTGCGAAACATATCTTTAATACCGCGCACTGCCTGGCGGGTGCGCTGCTCGTTTTCGATCAAGGCAAAGCGCACATACTCATCGCCATAATCACCGAACCCAATACCGGGCGACACCGCGACCTTGGCTTCTTCGAGAATGCGTTTCGCAAACTCGAGCGAACCTTTAGCGCGATAGTGCTCGGGGATATGGGCCCACACATACATCGAAGCTTTGGGATTTTCAACCATCCAACCCGCCTCGTGCAGACCTTTGACCAACACGTCTCGACGGCTTTGATATTTTTGCACCACTTCGGCAACGCAATCTTGCGGACCATCAAGTGCCGCAATCGAAGCCACCTGAATTGGGGTGAAGGTACCGTAATCGTGATAGCTTTTGATTCGGGCCAGCGCGTTCACCAACTCGGCGTTACCCACCATGAAGCCGACTCGCCAACCCGCCATGTTGTAGCTTTTGCTCATGGTGAAGAATTCAACGGCGACCTCGCGCGCACCAGGCACTTGCATGATTGAAGGCGCTTGATAGCCGTCAAAGCAAATATCAGCGTAGGCCAGATCGTGCACCACGATGATATTGTGCTCGCGGGCCAGAGCGACCACGCGCTCAAAAAATGACAGGTCAACACATTGCGCGGTGGGGTTGCTAGGAAAGCCCAAAATCATCATCTTGGGTTTTGGGATCGATTCGCGTAACGCACGCTCGAGTTCTTCAAAAAAATCACTACCGGGCGTCATGCGAACCGAGCGGATGTTGGCGCCAGCGATGACCGCACCGTAAATATGAATGGGATAGCTGGGATTAGGAACAAGCACGGTGTCGCCCGCATCAAGCGTGGCTAACATTAAATGGGCCAGACCTTCTTTTGACCCAATCGTGACAATCGCTTCAGAATCTGGATCGAATTGCACTTGATAACGGCGCGCATACCAATCGGTAATAGCCTTGCGCAGGCGTGGAATTCCTTTTGACACCGAGTAGCCGTGGGTGGTGGGGCGCGAAGCCGCTTCGACTAGCTTTTCGACGATGTGTGGTGGTGTGGGACCATCAGGGTTGCCCATTGACATGTCGATGATGTCTTCGCCGCGATGGCGCGCTGCCATCTTGAGTTCGGCCGTAATATTAAACACATAGGGCGGCAAACGCTCAATTCGGGGAAACCTCTTCATCATGCATCCTTATTTGGGCTGGGCAAAAGCACGTTAAATACCAGCAATGCTAGGTAAACTCTATTCTGAAAACCAAGGCATGCTGAGTACCAAGCTAAGCTAAGTGTTATTAGACCCTAGCTAGCCTGATTGCGCTGCAGCAAAGCCCTCTAATCTAGCGCAACCTGCCCTGTCTCGCAAATCAGCCCAAAAAGTCACAAAAATTTCATCATTTTGTCTTGAAAACCCCTCGGATCTCAGCACACAAACCGCAAGCGATTGCGCTATAGTCCATACAACCTGCCGGAGTACTGATTGAAGCTTCACACAGATACCAACTCGGCATTGAATACCGTAACCGGTTACGGCGACGGTTTTGTCGAAGTCAATAAAGTTCGTTTTGACCATGCGATTGCCTTTGGCCCCCTGGGCGAAATCGCCCGCTGGTCGGCCTCAAGCCCTCTCGATATTTCCTCTGAATTGCTACTGGCCGCGGCGCGGCTAAGCCTGGCACCACTCGACCCAATGGCGTTTCTTGACGCAGACGATGGGGGCACGCCCCAAGTACTGGGCGATAAGCCCGAAGTCCTATTGGTTGGCACTGGGGTCAAGCAAATGATGCTCCCGCACCATCTTGTCGCGCCTCTGTTGAAAATCGGCGTAGGCGTTGAAAGCATGACCACCCAGGCAGCGGCTCGCACCTACAACATCTTGATGGCCGAGGGCCGTCAAGTGATCGTGGCCTTGATCCCTGAAACCTTTTAACCCACTCACCGCCCCGAAAAAACGCGACATGACAACCAGCAAAACAACGGAACTCAACTCAGACTTAATCGGTCAGCCCGCCCCCGCCTTCACCGTACAAAGCACCATCGGTCAAATCACCTTGCAACAATGTCTGGGTCGTGCAGTGGTGCTCTATTTTTATCCCAAAGACAACACCCCAGGTTGCACCACTGAGACCGAAAATTTTCGTGATTTGCACGATACGTTCATGGCCGCGAATTGCGCGATCGTCGGCGCATCGCGTGACTCGTTAAAGTCTCACGAAAATTTCAGCAAAAAGCTTGAGCTGCCCTTCCCGCTGATTGCGGACCCCGAAGAGGCGCTCTGCACGCTGTACGGCGTGATGAAACTTAAAAACATGTATGGCAAGCAAGTGCGCGGCATCGAGCGCAGCACCTTCTTGATTGATGCGCAGGGCAAGCTTGCCAGAGTTTGGCGTGGCGTCAAGGTGCCAGGCCATGCGCAAGAGGTGCTCGAAGCCGTGCGTGCGCTTGCCTGAGATCAGTCTTTATTTCATTAATCGCCTTTTTGGGGACTACCTTTTATGCCGTTACCGAAGCTGCCTACTCGTCCCGCTGCCATCTTAGATCTCAGTACTCTCGAGCGGGCTGCAAAAGCCCCGACGCAGCAACTTGAAGAGATCCAACCTGAGTTAGACGGACTGACGAGCACGCAACCCCTCTTGCATAAAATCATTGCGACACCCACAGCACATCCCAGCGCCCCAGCGTTCGTGCCCGGCGCGACCCCGGTTCATGACAGTCAAGCCCGTCACCCGGTTGCAAGCAAGGCAGCCTCTCCCAAAAAAACAGCGCAACCGAGTGCCTCGCGCAGCACCAAGCGTGCGGGCAGCAAGCCTTCAACCACAGGTGTGACCAAACTCTTCGTTCTGGATACCAACGTTTTATTGCACGACCCGAGTTCGCTTTTTAGGTTTGAAGAGCACGACGTCTTTTTGCCCATGATGACACTCGAAGAGCTTGATCATCAAAAGAAAGGCATGACCGAGGTGGCGCGCAATGCCCGCCAGGTGAGTCGCTCGCTCGACACCCTTGTGGGCGACCACACCAAGCTTGATGAGGGTTTGCCGCTTGATGGGCTTGGCCACAAGGATGCGACCGGGCGTCTGTACTTTCAGACCAAAGCCATGTCGGGCACCCTCCCCTCAGATCTACCAATGGGTAAGGCCGACAATCAAATCTTAAGCGTAGTACGCTCGCTACAAGAGCAGTTCGCTACGCGCGAAGTCGTGCTGGTGTCCAAAGACATCAATATGCGCTTGAAGGCGCGTGCGCTCGCAATGGCCGCTGAAGACTACTTCAACGATCACGTACTCGAAGACTCAGATTTACTCTATACCGGCGTACTACAACTACCCGAAAACTTCTGGAATAAGCACGGCAAAGGTGTTGAGTCGTGGCAACAGGGCGGGATTACGTTTTATCGTATCAACGGCCCGCTGTGCAGCCAGTTCATGATCAACCAGTTTGTCTATTTTGAAGGCCCGATGCCGCTCTATGCGCAGGTGCGCGAAGTCAACGGCAAGACTGCGGTGCTGGCCACTTTGCGCGATTACACGCATGGCAAAAACAACGTTTGGGGTGTGACGTCGCGTAATCGCGAGCAAAATTTTGCGATGAATCTCTTGATGAATCCTGAGTGCGACTTTGTCTCGTTGCTCGGTCAGGCAGGAACCGGAAAAACTCTGATGACGCTTGCGGCCGGCTTGGCGCAAGTGCTTGAGACCAAACGCTACACCGAGATCATCATGACACGCGTCACGGTGCCCGTGGGTGAAGACATTGGCTTTTTACCCGGCACCGAAGAAGAAAAGATGATGCCCTGGATGGGCGCTCTTGAAGACAATCTTGATGTGCTGAACATGGGCGAGACCGAAGGCGGTGGTGCGACGAGCAACTCGCATGGCAATGAATGGGGCCGTGCGGCCACCATGGAGCTGATTCGTTCAAAGATCAAAGTGAAGTCTTTAAACTTCATGCGCGGACGCACGTTCTTGAACAAATACCTCATCATCGATGAAGCCCAAAATTTAACGCCCAAGCAAATGAAAACGCTTATCACCCGAGCCGGACCAGGCACCAAGGTCGTATGCCTGGGCAACATCGCCCAAATTGACACCCCCTACCTGACTGAGGGCAGCTCGGGCCTGACCTTCGTGGTGGATCGCTTCAAGGGCTGGCCACACGCCGGACACGTCACGCTACAACGCGGTGAGCGTTCGCGCCTAGCTGACTACGCGGGCGAGGTGCTTTAGGCAAGGCGCCAAAAAACGAAGCTTCAACACGCGCTGCTTGAACGAGCGGCGCTCTAACAATCGATCGCGTAACAAACAATGGCGCTTGACTCAGACACTGTCGCAGCAACCCTTCCTTTGGCGCTTACGCTTGGGGACGCGGCCGGTATTGGCCCAGAGATCGTCGTCAAACTCCATATGGCAGGCTTGCCTGCAGCCTGCGTGGTGTACGGAGACGCAGGTGCCCTGCGACGCGCCTGCGCGGCGCTCGACGCACCGCTACGTGTCATCGAGCTGACCGATGTCAGCGCGCTCAACACCTATACCGGTCAAGCTGGCTACCTGTTTGTGCGCCCCACGGCGCCGGCTTTACCCGCTGACTTGCCTTTAGGGCGCGTTGACGCACGTGCGGGTCGATCGGCCTACGAGGCGCTTTGTTCGGCGATCGACGACGCGATGCTTGGCAAAGTGAGCGCGATCGTGACGGCCCCGCTGAACAAAGAGGCCATGCACGCGGCCGGGTTCGATTTTCCGGGGCATACCGAGATTTTGGCGCAGCGCTCGGGCACGCAGCACGTGGCGATGATGCTTGTCAACGACCAACTGCGGGTGATTCTAGCGACCATCCACATTGCGCTGTCTGAGGTGTCGCCTGCACTGACTCAAGAGCTTGAACTGCGCACCATCGAACTCGCTCAACAAGCTTGCCTGGCAATGGGTATTGCTGCGCCCCGTATTGGCGTCGCTGGCTTGAACCCTCACGCAGGTGAACACGGCAAATTTGGTCGCGAAGATTTAGATATCATTTTGCCTGCAATCACGCAGGCTCAGGCACAAGGGATCAACGCCTCAGGCCCCTGGCCTGGCGATACGCTCTTTATGCGGGCACGCGCAGGTGAGTTTGATATCTGCGTGGCGCAGTACCACGACCAGGGGCTCATCCCAATCAAGTATCTGGGCATTGATCAAGGGGTCAACATCACCGTCGGCCTGCCCTTTATACGAACAAGCGTCGACCACGGCACCGCCTTTGATATTGCAGGGACCGGAGTTGCAGACCCTTCATCCTTACGCGAAGCGTTTGAGATGGCCTTAAGTATGCTGAACGCAAACAAAGGGTAAACCCTTTGTTTGAGCTATATCAATAAAAATTTAGTTAAATTCAATAGAAAACTAGTTTAACTATCAAAGCTAAGTATATAATTTGCATGGTTTTTATACTTTTCAAGGCATATAGGATGTGTTTTAAGTTTAATTTACCCTGTAAAAAATCTTGGCTTGGATGCCTTGTCAGCCTGAGTTTGGTCTTTGCAGGGGCTCCGCTTCTTGCACAAACAGCCACAGACGCCGCTGACACCACGGTCAAAAAGCCCGTTGCAGCGACCAACAGCGCAAAAAACAAGAAAAAAACCAGCGCCAAAAACACCAAAAAAATCGTGGCGCCCTCAGGTACCCCACAAGGCAGTCGCTCTGTGGCTGACGCCACAAACAAGCCTTCAACCAAGTCCAACTCTAGCGCGATAAAGTCATCAACCGTCAAGCCTTCAAACGCCCCTCCAGCGCGTAACGGCGCAGGGGTTGCTGCGGCAGGTGGTGTCGCAGCAGCCGGGTCAATCAGTGCGGTACGCTCAAACGTTGTCTTGGTGCAAGATCTCAGTAGCAACACCACATTATTCTCGCGTAACGAAGATACTTCACGCCCCATCGCCTCGATTACAAAACTCATGACGGCAGTCGTGATCGTCGATGCAAATCAATCCATGAGTGACATCATCGAGGTCACAAGCAGTGATATCGATACTGTGAAACATAGCCGTTCGCGCTTGCCCGTTGGCACAAAACTTTCTCGTGGCGACATGATGCATCTAGCCTTGATGTCCTCCGAGAATCGGGCTGCTAACGCACTCGGTCGCAACTATCCAGGTGGAATGACCGCTTTTGTGGCAGCAATGAACAGTAAAGCGAAACAGCTTGGCATGACACAAAGTCGCTTTGTCGAACCGACCGGCCTGTCAAGTGAAAATGTCTCGACCCCACGTGATTTGGTCAAGCTGTTGCAAGCGTCAGCCTCACGTCCTGCGATCCGTCAATACACCACCGATGACCAACACGAAGTGCGCTCAAGCGGCCATGCCACCTTGTTTCGCAACACCAATATGCTTGTGATGAACCCAACGTGGGATATCAAGGTCTCTAAAACTGGCTACATCAATGAGGCGGGGCAATGCCTGGTGATGGTCGCGCGCATCAACAATCGCGACATGGCGATCGTCCTGCTCAATGCAGAGGGCAAGGGCACACGAGTGGGTGACGCGGTCAAAATCAAACAGTGGGTACAGCAGACACAAGCGATTGCCTCAATTGAGCAGCCTGTACCAGCGGTTGCCGTGCCTGAGCAACAGACACAAGTCATGGCTGCACTTGATGGCATCCGGGCTCAATAAACTGCTCCACCACCTGCAAAATTCAAGAAGCGCGTGCTTGAGCCCTGGAAGGTCAGCCTGACCGTACCGATCGGGCCATTACGCTGCTTACCGATAATAATTTCAGCGGTGCCTTTATCGGGTGAATCAGGGTTATAAACTTCGTCGCGGTAGATAAATAAAATCAAGTCTGCGTCTTGTTCAATAGCTCCTGATTCACGCAAATCGCTCATCACAGGACGACGATTGGGGCGTTGCTCTAAGCTGCGATTTAACTGCGATAACGCAATCACCGGGCACTCGAGTTCTTTAGCTAAAGCTTTAAGCGAACGGCTAATCTCTGAAATCTCGGTTGCACGGTTTTCGCCGGCCGAGCTTGCGCCCATCAACTGCAAGTAGTCGATCACAATCAACCCAAGCTTGCCACACTGACGCGCCAGCCGGCGCGCACGCGCCCTCACCTCAACCGAACTTAACGCGGGCGTTTCGTCAATGTACATCTGCGCATCTTGCATGCGCTGTACAGCGTGGGTGACACGGGGCCAGTCATCCGCCAACAGCTTGCCGGTACGCATGCGGTGTTGATCAAGCATCCCCACCGAGCCCAACATACGCATGGCCAATTGCACCGCGCCCATTTCCATCGAAAACACAGCGACTGGCAAACCTTGCTCGATCGCGACGTGTTCGGCAATATTCATCGCTAAAGACGTTTTTCCCATTGAAGGACGCCCGGCCACGATCACCAGATCGCCAGCCTGCAGCCCTGAGGTCATTTTGTCGAGATCGGTAAACCCTGTTGGTACACCTGTGACATCCGTATTGCCTTCGCGGTGATACAACTCATCAATCTTATCGACCACCTCTGACAAAAGAGGTTGAATTTCGCGAAACCCAGCCGAGGCTTTGGCGCCCTCTTGTGCGATCTTAAAAACTTTGGACTCGGCCTCGTCAAGCAACTGACGGGCTTCTTTACCCTGCGGGTTAAAGGCTGTGGCGGCGATTTCGTCAGCTACGGTAACGAGCTTTCGTAGCATTGAGCGCTCGCGCACAATTTCGGCATAACGTCGAATGTTGGCGGCCGACGGTGTGTTGTGGGCCAACGCATTCAGATAGCTTAAACCGCCAACTTCTTCAGACTTGCCAACGCTTGCCAACGACTCATTGACCGTGACCACATCAGCGGGGCGCGATAAATTAACCAGACGTGCGATGTGATGCCAAATCAAACGGTGATCAAAGCGATAAAAATCCTCTTCGTTCACAACGTCTGTGACGCGCTCCCAGGCACCATTGTCAAGTAAGAGCCCGCCAAGCACGGACTGCTCAGCCTCGACCGAGTGCGGTGGTACCCGAAGATATTCGAGTTGTGGATCTGGCGAATTATTCATGATGCAATGATACCCGTAAGGTGTTTGTCACATATAAAAAACCTTGAACATCCCGACCTGGAATCCATTTAAGCAGCCAACCCAAATAGCGCTGAATTGCTGCGAATTTTTTTTCAATCGCCATCAGCGACCTCCGCAACAGCGGATCGGGGTTTGCGATCAGATAGGCTGCAAGTAACTGATGACAGAGCACCTGGCGCTCAGAGGCGCTAAATTCATGGCCCCGCAGACCCGCCATTGAGGACAGCAACTGAAAGACGTCATAGGCCTGGGCGAGAGGTAAAGACAGCGCTTCGCCGATATTTTCTTCAAAATCAATGCGAGTCGCTGTGCCATCATCGTTCATCATGAGGTTACGCAACTGCGCACCGCCATGGACAAAGCCTGCTCGATGAAAACAGGCAAGCTCTTGCGCGGCAGTCGTCATGAGTTTGAGGCGGCCCTCAGGAGATGCCGTACGGATCAAATAAGGCATATCTTGGCCGACGTACTCTAAGACCAGAACCTCAGACGTGTGATACCAAACACTGGGCACAGAAGCGCCAGCCGCTTTGAGTCGAATTAAGCGATCGGCCTCGTCTTGCAGACTATTTTTCAACAGCACCAGCGGTGAGGGCCTCTCTTGCATCAACACCCAACAAAGCCATGACAGCACCCCTACACCGATAAACTGGAGCCCGGCAGTCAGCGACGCGTACCACCTTGCCCGATGGCGCTTAACGACGCACGAGCGCCCCGCAAGCTCAACAAAAGATACACCCGCCGCATCACCAGCGTGCAACTGAAGCCATTCGCCTAGCGCGCACCTGA
>CAIZGG010000246.1 GCA_903932425.1 uncultured beta proteobacterium
ACGGCCAACCTTTTTATTCTGGTTGGGGGCTAACCGTAGACAAACTTGTGTGCGAAAGAGAACCCGCAAGCTTAGCGTGACCGAGCTTGTGGCGGGTGCGTTGATTTTGTATCCAAGTTATCGAGACAAAAGCTTAGATAACTTTGCCTCGCCTGAATATGCGTTAGAACGAATGCTTGAGTTGCAAACGACAGAAGTCGCGTTTAAAGCTGCGCGGGCTTGGGGTAGACGGTGGGTGGCGCGGTTGACTACGAGGCGGCGGTAAAATTCTTAGTTGCCTCGTGGCGTGACATATCTTGAATTGATATCGTTGAGCAAATCTGTAGTGGTTTTTTGACCGTTTATGTATGCCTTGAGCCCAGCTTGAAGGCTCTCACTTGGACTTAGATTTTCGACGCGCAGCGTGCCCAACGTGTTGTCCACGATTTTTTGTCGTTCAGCGGGTGTGAGTGCAAGAATAGGCATCGATAGTCTTAACATGTTGATAGCCATATTTTACAAGCGCCATGAACGACCGCCATGGACAAAGGGTGGACGATTGAGCCATGGCGGGGCAATCCTCGCTCTGCGAAGTGGTGAGATAATTCGCTTAGCGTGAACGGGACAAGTGTTCAAACGCCCTCAGGCAATGGATGGCCTTGTCCGAAATAAAACTACATTTTTCGGACAAATTGCTTGCATGTTGTCCGAAAAAAATGTACAAATATCGGACAGGAGAAAAGCATGTCTGATCTTAAGTCCATCATCGCTGCACAAATCGAGGCTGGCGACTTGGGTCAAGTCTGGGTCCCCCCCGACTTTGCTCAACTCGGCAAGCGCGACGCCATTGATAAAGCCCTGCAGCGTATGGTGCTAGGCGGTTATCTGCGCCGTATCGACCGTGGTCTATATGACAAACCAACGTTTAACAAATTGACGAAATGCCTGACCTATCCAGATTACCGCACCGTGATGGCGGCCGTTGCCCGTCGGGACAAGTTGCGCATGCTGGTAGACGGTATGACCGCGGCTAACGATCTCGGCCTGACCGATGCCGTACCGGCCCGCGTCATCATCCATACTGATGCTCGCCGCCGCGGCATTCAACTCGACAAGTTGACCATAGACTTTAAGCAAACCGCACCCAGCCGCCTCTTCTGGGCAGGCCGTCCCGCCATGCGCGTCGTGCAGGCAGTGCATTGGCTGAAAGACACCTTGGTTTCTGATCGCGACCGTATCCTGCGCCGCTTGACTCAAGTATTGGCAGACCCCGCCCACGGTGCAACAATTCGCCAAGACCTGATCGATGGCTTTAGCGCGTTACCAGCGTGGATGCAAAGCCTGATTCGTGAACTACTGGGCGGTGATCAACAGCTTGCACCGGCCAAGACATCACAGCCACAACAAACCACAAAACCACCAATGTCCTGTCGCCGCTAGGCGATAACTTTGGAGGTTACTGATTGAACTTGTCTTACCATGAAGTCATTATTGCGAGTGATACAGAGCGGAGAGATTTATTTCTAGGCACCGCAGCTCAATTGGGCACCGCAGTTCAAAATGTCGAAAAAGATTTTTGGGTTTGCTGGACGCTTGATGTACTGTTCAACGGATTAGAGGCTGGCGGTCCTCGCCTATTGTTCAAAGGCGGAACCTCCTTGTCTAAAGCCTTCAATCTGATCTCTCGGTTTTCTGAGGACATCGACATCACCGTCTTTCGCGATGATCTAGGGCAATCAACCGAGGTGGCTGAATTAAATGCCCTGAGTGGCAAGAAGCGCCGCGCGCGTCTCGATGCCATCCGGAATGCTTGCCAAACTTACGTTGCCGGACCATTGACCGAGCAGTTCACCCGACTCGCCGCAACCATCATTCCAGATGCCCGTTTTCGGCTAGAGCTCGACCTCGAGGATAAGGATGGCCAGACGTTACTGTTCTGGTATCCCGCGGTCACAGCCACCACCGATGACTACATTCGCTCTGCGGTCAAGATTGAAGCCGGCGCAAAGTCGGCGCTTGACCCGAATGTCGCAGCTACGGTCACGCCCTACGTGGCTCAGGACCTACCCGAACTGAATCTGACCGTTGCTAACGTCACCACCGTCAAACCCGAACGCACCTTCTGGGACAAGGTCATCATCCTGCACGGTCTGCGCCAGTGGTATGACCGTCGCGGCGAATTACGGCATGGTGGGCAGCGCGTTTCGCGCCATTACTATGACGTACATCAGTTAATGCAGGACGTATCAGCAGAAGAATGGCAGGCCGACCATGCGCTTGCGCTTGATTGCGCGAGCCATGCGTGTCTGTTCTTTAGCAACAGGGATTTAGGGCTTAATGATGCAGTCCCCGGCAGGTTCACACTAACCCCCAGTCCCGCGATGAGGGATGCAATCACCAGAGATTATGCGGCCATGTCGGGCATGGTTTTCGGTGAGATTGTGCATCTTGATGCAGTACTGGCCAGCACCGAAAAGATCGAGCAGATAATCAACCGCGCTGCAGTAGTAACGCCGCTCACGCAAAAGGGGCAGCGCTAATGGCGGACTCTGTTTTTGAACATTTTCTTGGACGTAGATGTATGACTAAACTCAAAACACGCCCCTTCGATGCCGCCAACTACCTAGAAACTAAAGAGGACGTTGCCGAGTATCTTAGGTTCGCGCGTGA
>CAIZGG010000247.1 GCA_903932425.1 uncultured beta proteobacterium
CTAAGGGCGACCGACTAGGGACAAAAACCGCGTCGCTTGAGAATCTTGCAAGCAAAGTGTAGAGGTGAAGTGCTCTAGAGTCAAACACTTACAACGGTTTTTTGCCCTTAAAGCGCGGAAATTGTGGTTTTCTCTACATTTTGGGTATGAAAGCAACAAAAAAAGTGATTTCTCTAAGAAATACCTTCAATTTCAAAAAAAAACACTAGGTAACTATCCCTACACTTTCAGTATTGGCTGAACAACAGGGATACCGCAATGAAAGTAATCGTTTTAGGTGCAGGCGTGATCGGTACAACCAGTGCGTATTACCTCGCACGTGCGGGCGCCGAGGTCACGGTCATCGACCGTCAAGGCTGTGTTGCCAACGAAACCAGCTTTGCCAACGCCGGGCAAATCTCACCTGGCTACTCGACACCCTGGGCAGCACCGGGTATCCCCTTCAAAGCTTTTAAGTGGATGTTTACCAAGCACGCCCCTCTTGCGATCAAACTAGACGGCAGCCTTTGGCAGCTGCGCTGGATGGCGAACATGTTGCGCAACTGCACCGCCAGCCGCTATGAACTGAACAAAGAACGCATGATGCGCGTGGCCGAGTACAGTCGCCATTGCCTTGACACCTTGCGCGCCGACACTGGGATCCAATACGAACAGCGTTGCGGGGGCACCTTGCAGTTGTTTCGCACTCAAGCCCAAATGGATGCCGTTCAGCGCGATATTAAAGTGCTTCAAGAGTGTGGCGTGCCCTACGAGCTATTGGGCGCCGGGCAACTCACCTCAGTCGAGCCAGGCCTGCGACATGCCCAGGGTTTACTTGCCGGGGGCTTGCGTTTGCCCAACGACGAAACCGGTGACTGCCAGATGTTTACCACTCGTTTAGCCCAACTCGCGCAGGGCTTAGGCGTCAAGTTTCAGTACAACACCGCCGTGGATCAACTGCTGGCTGAGGGCGGGCAAATCACCGGGGTTCGCATCGGTCAAAACGTTTTAAAAGCCGATCGCTACGTCTTAGCGTTTGGCAGCTATACGCGCGAGCTACTTGCCCCACACAAGATTGATCTACCGGTCTATCCAGTCAAAGGCTACTCGTTGACCGTACCCTTAGTCGATGAAACCCTTGCACCGCAATCTACCGTTCTGGATGAAACCTACAAGGTCGCAGTCACGCGTTTCAATAACAGGATTCGCGTCGGCGGCATGGCTGAGCTCAGTGGCTTTGACTTAAGCCTTAAACCACAACGCAGGGCCACACTCGAAAAAGTTGTCACCGAGCTCTTTCCCGGTGGTGACGTCAACAAGGCAACGTTTTGGACTGGACTGCGGCCCATGACACCGGACAGCACCCCAATCATCGGTGCCACACCCTTTAGTAATCTATTTTTAAATACGGGCCATGGCACCCTGGGCTGGACGATGGCCTGCGGTTCTGGCAAGTTGATCGCTGATCTGGTCACGGGCCAGCGCCCTGAAATCAGCACTGACGGCCTGGCAATCAGTCGCTACACAACAACGGGTCAACCGCTCTTGCAACAACCCACTTCAGTACCGGCTTAGTTTTCAGAATATATTGTGAAGGCGCGTGGCATGACGTAGGCTGGGCAACCCTCTAGATCATCGACCAGAACCAGGATGCAAGCTCAGGCTTTGTTGCCACGGGTCGATTCTGCGTTACAACTATACGTACAGCGTTACTGGCCACTATTTTTTTGATTTTTGTGATTTTTTGTGATGACACGCCCTTCAAAAGCCCTTATTGATCTTGCAGCCCTGCGTTCAAATTATCTAACGGCCCGCACCCTGCACGGCGGACGGGCGCTAGCGGTTGTTAAAGCCAATGCCTACGGGCACGGTGCCGTGCCCTGCGCGCAAGCCTTAGCCGAGATCGCCGATGGCTTTGCAGTTGCCTTCGCCACTGAAGCCTTCGAACTACGCGAGGCGGGCATTACCAAGCCAATTTTGGTCCTTGAGGGCTGCTTTGATCCTGACGAGCTCGTTGCCGCCTACAAGGCAAACCTCTGGGTCGTCATCCACCAAGAGTCACAATTACGTGCGCTTGAAACAGCCTCCATCGACGCCCATAGCATGCATGTATGGCTCAAAATCGATTCAGGCATGCACCGCGCCGGCTTTGCACTTGACGCGGTTCAGGCGGCCTACGAGCGCCTTGAAGCGTGCCCCTCGGTCGCCTCGATTACCCTCATGACGCACTTTGCTCGCGCTGATGAACCCGACAGTGACGCTACCGCCAAACAAATCACCGCCTTTCAAGAGGCCACGGCTGGTTTGCCCGGCGCGCGCAGCCTTAGCAACTCAGGGGCAGTTCTGGCCTGGCCGACTGCACGGGGCACTTGGGCTCGGCCAGGGATTTTGCTTTATGGGGCCGATCCGCTTCCGCTCGGCACCGATCACTCGCACGCCCAGCCCTACACGCTGACCCCAGTCATGTCGTTAGTCAGTGAAGTCTTTGCAATCCGAACGCTCGAACCCGGCGAGGCCTTAGGCTACGGTGGCACCTTTGTCGCAAAGACCCCGGTGCGCGTTGGCTTGGTCGCAATCGGCTATGCGGATGGCTACCCCAGAGTCGTCCCAACCGGCACCCCGATCGCAGTGGGTGGTGTACTCACCCGTACCATCGGCCGCGTCTCTATGGACATGCTAACGGTCGACCTCACAGATCTACCTCAGGCAAGTGTCGGTAGCCCCGTCGAGTGCTGGGGCAAACAAATCGACGTCAACCTCGTTGCCCAACAAGCCGGCACCATTGCCTACGAGCTACTGTGCAATGTCAAGCGCGTACCCAGGGTGTATTCAGACTGATCTCATGCGCTCGTCGGCTCTGCGCTAACGAGCTTTATAAATGGGATAATTCGGCAAACTCACAAGACTTGGTTATTTATGCCGACACTGCAACTTGCCACCTGGAACGTCAATTCGTTAAAAGTGCGCCTGCAACAAGTATTAACTTGGCTCGAAGCCAACCCTGTTGATGCCTTATGCCTGCAAGAGCTAAAGCTTGATCATGACAAGTTTCCGCTTGAGGCGTTTACAGCCATTGGTTACCACGCGGGCTGGGCCGGGCAAAAAACCTATAACGGCGTGGCCGTGCTTTCGCGCCAGCCGGGCGTCGACATCACACGCAACATTCCGGGCTTTGAAGACCCGCAGCAACGCGTCTTGGCCACCACCCTGCCCTATGGCGACAGTACCATTCGCGTGATCAGCGCCTATTGCCCAAATGGACAAGAGGTCGGCAGCGAAAAGTATCTGTATAAGCTTGCCTGGTTCAAAGCCTTTGAGGCCTGGCTGGTCACTGAAAAACAGCAACATCCAAATATCGCAGTACTAGGCGATTACAACATCGCTCCGGTTGATGCCGACGTGCACAACCCAGAGAAATGGATTGGACAGATACTGGTCTCAGAGCCCGAGCGTGCTGCGTTTCAATCATTACTGGCCCTTGGCTTCTCAGACGCTTTTCGTCTGTTCGAACAGGAACCCAAATCCTTTAGCTGGTGGGATTACCGCATGAACGGTTTCAAGCGTAACGCCGGTATGCGCATTGATCATGTATTGCTGTCAGAGTCGCTGGTACCAAGCTGTACAGCCTGTGTGATCGATAAGGGGCCGCGAGC
>CAIZGG010000248.1 GCA_903932425.1 uncultured beta proteobacterium
CTCGCCCAATGTGAATTCGCGGGTGCATGAGGCCACCCTAAGGTAAGTCCTCATCTTTGGCGGACTCAGACTGCCCCCCAAATTGTCTATCAACGAGACGCTCTATTGCGTTGCCCACCACTAGTACCAAGCCTGTGGCAACGACAGCCATCGTGCCGAGCATTATTTGACCTATACCTATCGCAGCACCAATCAGCATGGTGATCCAAATGCTGGCCGCAGTAGTGAGACCTTGAATGCGCTTACCCCTGGCGTTGTGGATGATGACGCCGGCTCCTAGAAAGCCAATTCCAGTGATAAGGCCTTGAAGTACCCTGCTGGCAGCATTGGATGAAACACTTTGAATATGACTACTGAATTGGTCGAAAGGCACGACGATCAGCATGGCCACGGCAGCGCCGATAGAAACCAAGGCATGGGTTTTCACGCCAGCAGATTTGTGATGAAGCCATCGGTTGGCACCTAACACTATGCCAGCTATCGCAGCCAAGCCCAATCTCAGTGAGATCTCTAACCATTCGTTCATAACGCTATCCAGTCAAATAATTTGGCAACGAATCAGTGCACCCTCATCAATGCGATATACCGGAACTTACCCAAATTCACTCGCAGCTTCCCGACAAGTGGCGCCATTGGGTTGTTATTCTAATAGCTTATTCTGTGGAGATCGCACGGAGCTTCGATTGACCGCGGCATAAGTGTTGTGTGAAACGGTTGTGCCCTTTTCTGTGCCGTTGAAATAGCGAGATCTTTCACTCTGGGGCAGTGCCTAGATCAGCGAGTCGGGCAGGACGGTCACAGCAAAGAGCGGTGGCGTCTCGCGCGATCGCTCGCAGCAATCGCGCTTGACTACCGCGGCTTTCTATTTCAGTAAGCCAGCACTACGGGGTAGCGCCAACGAAAATTCGGGCACGGTGATGATCAACATCAAGCCAATCAACAAGGTAAGGATATAAGGCCAATAAGCCTTGAAGTGCTGCCAAACCCCAATTTGAGCAAATTTGAGCGCCATTAATAAGCCGACGCCCATGGGGGGTAAAAAGAGGCCAATCCCCACAGCCGCTGTTTGTACGATATCAAAATGGATCGGATGAATCCCAATCTTGACGGCGATCGGATAGACAACCGGAATCAAGACGACGGCAGCTGGCAAGCCTTCGAGCACCATGCCAAACAACATCGTGATCATCGCTACGCCAAGCAAGAAGGTCCAGTGATAAACGGTCAGGGGTTCGAGTAGCTCTGCTAAAAGCTTCGGTGCGCCTGAAACCCCCAGAATATATTGAAATACGGTTGCGACTGCTAATAAGAAAATAACGCTAGCGGTCGTGATACCGCTTTCATAAGCAATCGAACACATCTGTCGAAACGAGAGGTTTTTGTAGTAAAACTTTGCGGCCAATACTGAGTACAGCGCGACAATGGCACCGGCTTCGGTGGCGGTGAAGGCACCCATGTAAAAACCGCCCAAAATCACCACTGGGATCACCAAGGGTACAGCGGCATTTTTGGCTGCGTGCAGCAAGCGTTTGAGGCTTGGGCGTGAATCTTTAGGCCAGCCTAACAAGTGCGCTTGAATGAGCACCAGTGTGCAAAGACATACCCCGATCACCGCCGCAGGTACGAAGCCCGCTAAAAATAAAGTGACCGCTGATTGATTGGTGACTGCCGAAATCACAATCATAAAAATAGCAGGTGGCACAAGCATGCCCATTGCGGTACCGGCAGCGATCAACGAGGCAGCATCTTCAGAGCGATAGCCTGATTTTTTGAGTGATGGCATAAAGGCACTGCTGAGTGCCGAGACTTCTGCCATCTTCGAGCCGCAGATATCCGAGAAAAAATAGGACACGACGATCACTGACATGCCTAAGCCGCCTCGCAACCAACCGACCAGTGCGCGCGCCAATTCGACTAGAGCGTGTGACATGCCGCAGCGTTCCATGACGGTGCCTGCAAACACAAAGCTTGGAATCGCGAGTAGCACCCAACTCTGTGATGCGCCAACGATGGTGCTGCCTAGCTGTTGCAAGGGGTAGCCGCCCAGAAGCAGACCGACGGTTGCTGAGACGCCTAAAGCAAAAACGATAGGCATCGAGATGAGAAGAGCGCCGACAAAGATGGCGCCCATGAATAATAAAACCATTTTAGTGCTCGCTTGTCGGGTGAGGTGCTTGCTTGCCCGTCTGAATTTGGTAAGTGTTGTTGCACGAGTAAAACACCATCAAGATGCCCCCAATCGTTGCCGACAGATAAAATAAGCCGAGACTGAGTTCAAGGGCAGGAGACAGTAGGCCAGAGTTTATGATGACTAATTTGAAACAGAGCCATGCGACTAACCCTCCGAAGGCGGCAATGACTAATTGGTTGAAAATAGCCATACGCTTTTGTCCGGTCGGGGATAGCCTGTGCGTAAACACGTTCAACGAAAAATGACTGTGCTCTGCAATGCCTAGGGCAGCCCCGATCATGACGAGCCAAGTGAGCGCGAGCTCACCCACCTCTTCTACCCAAAAGAAATTGACTGGATCGACATCGATCCAGTCAGTGATGGGTAGCATGACATAGCGCAAGAACACGCCGCATAACATCACGGCGATTGCTAGGAGCACTAGAAAACCTACGATAAATTTTGGGGCATGTGCTAACGCTCTAGTCATTTCAGCTGCTCGCTACGATTTCATCCCAAAGCGCCCCATACTGTTTCTGGTACTGAGGCCAGACTTTTTGCTTGGCGAGCGCTTTGAAGGGTTCGAGGTCAGGCGCGTTGACTGTCATACCCAGAGGTATGAGAATCTTTTTGGCCGCTTCAAGGTTATCAACTTCTTCGGTGATTTTGCGCACAACACCTTGAGCCTCGCGACCGGTGTCTAGGATGAGTTTTTGTTGTTCTGGCCTGAGCGCCTTCCAGATGCCAAGATTCATACAGACCATCGTGGCGCCATAATTGTGATACGTCATCGAGTAGTGCTTTGACACCTCGTAGGCTTTTAGCGGCACCATATTGACCACGGGCAAGTCCGCGCCATCAATGACGCCTTGCTGCGCGGCGGTGATTACCTCACCCCAAGGTAAAGGGACTGCAACGCCGCCTAAGCCATTGACGCAGTCTGCGAACACTTTTGAGGGCTGCACGCGAATCTTAATGCCCCGCAAATCTTTGGGCTGCTCGATGGCCCGCTTGTTCAACCAAAAATGCCTGAAACCATAGTCATAAAAATAGATGACCTTGACGCCGTATTTTTCTTGAAAAATCTTATCGAGACGGTCACCCACTTTGCCGTTCAAGATTGAATAGGCTTGGTTATAACTACTGATGAGATAAGACACAATAAACGCCCCCATTTCAGGGAACAAAGTGGCCGCAGCACCTACCGGTGAACCCATCGCAATATTGCCCGATTTCACAGCGTTGACGATTTCAATTTCTTTGGTCATCAGCGTACCGCCTTGAAACTCGGCAGCAATCTCACCTTTTGAGCGTTCGGTGAGCGCCTTGGCAAACCAGTCCATAGAGACTGAACCCGACTCTGGCACGGGGTTGATGTGCGCCAAAATCATTTTTTGTGGGGTCGCCTGCGCAAAAACAGGCGCTTGTTTAAAGGCCAAAATCCCAGCCAAACCGCCTACTCCCCGTAACAGGGTGCGCCTCGAAAGGATGAGTGGTGAATGGTTCTTGTCCGAGTCGCTGCTCATGGTGTGTCTCCTGAGGGATGGTTTTCTAGATTTATGACCAAACTATATCTTGTTAATCTACGAATAGGTAAAAAAACTTGATTGTTCAATTAAGGTGATACCGGTTAGTCGAGGGTTGGCGCCTGTCGGTTAAGGTCAAATGACGCATATCCCGTTTACGGATTTTGTCATAATAGCGCCGTGCTCAATGCATGGTGCAGCGGTTATCCAACAGATGATGTTCTGAGCGCGTTCAGCGGCAATGACCAATCCCCGTTGGCACTTATCCAAATTAACTCGCAGCTTCCCGACAAGTGGCGCCATTGGGTTGTTATCCTAATAGCTTATTCTGTGGGGATCGCTCGGAGCTTCGATTGACCGCGGCATAAGTGTTGTGTGAAACGGTTGTTTCAACCGTCCCATCGCAAGTCGCACACGGTTATTGTCCTTTCAAAAGGACACAAGCTACTCAATCCCCAGCAGCATCCCTACATCGCCGACTCTGCGCCGACATACCTGTTGAAGTAAAAGAATTTCTTAGATGCTGTCTTTGATCTTTTCAATAGTCATCTTTAATTTCTTCGATATCAACAATGGTCGTCCCTTCCGACGCCTCACCGGCTTCTAATTCGTCCTGTTCTTGCGAATCATCAGTTTCATACTCATTTGCTTCAATCAAGGACAGGGCGTCACTTTTGTTATCCGCACGAGTTCGCAACCACTCGTGTATTCGCACAACCCGTGTTCTTTGAATGATGTATGTGTTGGCCATGTCGTTAATTCCCTGTTGAAATTTCAGCTCACCAATCATACCGTTTCAGAAAATGCCCAAAACTGGCAACTCTCGTCTTTGACCTTAACAGTGTTCTCCGAGTTAAAGCACTTCGCTCGGATCATTGTCAGACACCCAACGCTTTACCTCGTTTTCGCCGAGTCGCCAGTAAGGGTTACCTGTCTGGTCTCGCATACAGCGTTCAATTTCAGCTTTCTCGTCAGGCGATAAGCGGTTTCTAAGAACAATGGCGTCGTGAATGTTGGCCAGTGGCGGTTGGTGCGTTATCGGCAGAGAGGCACGCACGATATTCATCACAGTGGTTTCGCCGTGCTGAAACCGGTAGGACACCACTTTAGACTTAGTGACACGCCCTAATTTTGGTTCGCTGACATCTGTGGCTTTTAATTTGCCGGTAACGCGACTTTTCGTGCGTAAGTATGGCAAGGCCATAAGCTCTGGTGAATCTGCCTTGACGCTGTCAAACAAATACTTGTCTAGGTTCTGTTGTTCTTTAATGAAGCCGCTGACATATGGATCGGCAATGAATCGTTCAAGTTCGTCCTCGTCGCTAAAAATACCTACAAGTGCCGGCTTCTCCTCTTTTCCGTTTTCACTGTACCAACTCTTTGCGTTTTTCCTTGCTCCAAAACTTAAAGAAGTGAACGCCTCTTTGAGCAGATCAAGTTGTTTTTGTTCGGTGAGATCGCAGTCATCTCCAAAAACCGCAGTCTGAACGCTGCCAAAAAAATCAGCTTTGTCGTCCAGATACCATACCGAGTAAAAGAACTCACGGTCTACTGTTGAGGTTGGCTGGTTCTTTTGAACCCATTCAGCCGCAGATCCCATTTTGAAAGCAATAGCACACGAACGGATATCGTATTCCCAAGAGTTACCCAACATTGCTGCTCGCAACTTCTTATTGACATTTTGTACGCTGGTGCCGCTGTAGTACATCCTGCCAAAGTTACTGGGTTTCTTCCGTTGCGGATATTTCCCGCCGGTGTGTTGTGCGACAGCCAAAATCTTCCGTGCCGCACTCAGTTGATGATCGGGGAGATAATTTTTTGAATCGTTTGTTTTTATCGGTCTTTTTCCTTCCCGCCAAGTTATGTAATTTACTAGGGATTCAACATCAATATCAGTGGTGTCAAATAGCTCATGTGCTTTACCCTCGGCGGCTAATGCCTCGTAATCAGGAAAATTCTCGTTAAAAATCTCAGCGTTTGTCTTGGCGTTCCTGCCCCATAGATTTTTGTCCAGACCATCATTGGCGATCTGATCTTCAGTGAGTTCTGGTGCGTAACACTTTAAAGAAACCAGATCTGTGAACTGAACTTCGGACATGATCTCGTTAAAACTATATCCCTTTTCGTAGACGGTAACCAAGCTCAAACCATGATTTCGCAGCAGCATACGCTCCGTACCTTTGTCAACGGGTGAAAGAACAGCGTCAGCGAATTTGCGTCACTTAAATATGCTAACGTCGATGCCACTTAAATGGCAACAAATCAACCTAGTCTAATAGTCAAATATGAATAATGCTCGACGCAGTCTGTTCTTCTTCGGTTTGTACATGATCTTTGGCGTAGGCGTTGGCTTTATTTTCATGCCTATGTTTATCCTGAACACCTTTGGGTTATCAGCAGGTGATGACGTCTGGATTCGCTTTGTTGGCCTGCTTGGCTCGATTATTGGTGGATACTATCTATTGATCGTCCGCGCCAAGTTTGATCAATTTATCCCCTGGACCGTGGCGATGAGGTTATACGGTGCTGGGTTCATCGTGGTGATTGTTTTGTTGGGTAAACTTGGTCCCAGCATGCTTTTGTTTGGAGCCATTGATGCAGCAGGTGCCGTTTGGACTTGGCTTGCGCTGCGATCGTCGTCCAAATAGAGGTCTTTGCAATTTTTAGTTACTGACAGGCCGTTGCCAGAATTGGTGATTGCCATGACATTACCCTTGGAGATTCGTCTTGATACGTCGATTTAAAAAGACTTTGCTTGGAGCCGCCATTGCTGGGTCCTTGCTGGCAGGACAGGCGCTTGCCGCTGATGCCCCAAATATTCTTGTCATTTTTGGTGATGATATTGGCCAGTTCAACATCAGTGCCTACAACAACGGCATGATGGGCTACAGAACGCCGAATATTGATCGTATCGCCAAAGAGGGTGTGTTGTTCACCGATTGGTATGGTCAACAAAGCAGTACAGCCGGGCGCGCTGCATTCATCACAGGTCAATCACCGATTCGAACAGGTCTGACTAAAGTCGGTTTGCCCGGCACACCCGAAGGTATTAAAAAAGAAGACCCAACACTGGCAGAGCTGCTCAAAGCCCGTGGTTACAAAACAGGTCAATTCGGTAAAAATCATCTTGGCGATCGTGACGAGATGTTACCGACGGCACATGGCTTCGATGAGTTTTTCGGCAATCTCTATCACCTGAATGCCGAAGAAGAGCCAGAGTATGTTGATTATCCCAAAGACCCTGAGTTTAAAAAGAGATTCGGTCCACGTGGCGTGATCCACAGTTTTGCGGGCGGCAAGATCGAAGATACCGGCCCCTTGACGCGCAAGCGCATGGAGACC
>CAIZGG010000249.1 GCA_903932425.1 uncultured beta proteobacterium
GATGTTGGGTCCAACGGTGATTGCCGGTACGCTGAGTTTGGGTATGTTTGCTCAGACTGTACGTTCCTTTGAGCGTATTCAAACGTCTTTTCAGGTTTTGGCGCGTAACTGGGCTTCAATGGTTGAGCTACTATCGGTTTTTAAACGCCTGCGAGCTTTCGAGGCAAATATCAACGTGTTAGGTCATCGCTAAAATGAGGCCTGCCACCCGGCGTTAATCGCGACGCACTGTGGTCATCACATAGATTTACAATCGTAGTCGGAGAGATTTCTATGCCCCACGACTTAACCCGCAATACCCTCGCAGTGTTTTGTATCGTGGGCTTAATTGCGTTATCGCTTTGGGTACTTCGACCATTTCTGGCCGCTACGGTTTGGTCGACTATGCTCGTTGTGGCGACCTGGCCGTGGTTGGTCTCTTTGCAAAAGGCTCTTGGAGGGCGGCGTGCCCCAGCGGTCATGGTGATGACGGTGGGTATGTTGTTGCTCTTGATCGCTCCACTCTGGTGGGCGATCAGCACGATTACTCAAAAGTCAGACCAGTTTATGGTGTTGGGTAAACAGTTAGCGAGCAATGGGCTGCCAGCACTGCCCGACTGGGTTGAGCACATTCCTTTTGTTGGTGAAAAAATCAATACTGCCTGGACTGATCTCATTGCGGGCGGCGCCGCCGGATTTATGGATCATGTTGCGCCCTATGCCGCGTCAACGGGCAGGTGGGTGCTATCGCAGTTTGGCGGTTTGGGCGGAATGTTGATCCAGTTTTTATTAGTGGTCACGATCTCTGCAATTTTGTACTCATCGGGTGAAGTAGCGGCCAAAATAATTCGTAGCTTTGGTTCTCGTTTGGCGGGAGCGCGTGGCGAAGGTGCGATGGTGCTCGCTGGGCAAGCTATTCGGGCTGTCGCGTTAGGTGTGGGTGTCACAGCTGTTGTACAAACCGTATTGGGTGGTGTCGGTCTGGTGATTGCAGGCGTGCCATTTGCAGCAATATTGTCAGCCCTAATGCTGATGCTCTGTATCGCGCAAGTTGGCCCAAGCCTGGTGCTGTTTCCGGCCGTTGGTTGGATGTTTTGGCAGGGCGATACCGGTTGGGCAATGTTTTTATTGGTATGGAGCCTGATTGTTGTTAGTCTGGATAATTTCTTGCGACCGATGCTGATTAAGCGCGGTGCTGATTTGCCCTTGTTGCTCATATTTGCAGGCGTGATTGGTGGTTTGTTGAGCTTTGGTTTGATTGGTATTTTTGTTGGGCCGGTTGCCCTCGCGGTCACTTACACCTTGGCCCAGGCCTGGGTGTCTGAGTCGATTGTTAACGACGCAGACTCCTGAGCCACGCGCGGCGCTCGGCGAGCCAATATTAGGCTCGTAGCGCTGCTTTATTCCGCATAGTCAAGCGGTAAAGCCGTGGTGCACTTGATTGTTTCCATGACAAAGGCCGAGCTTACGTCCAGTAAATCAACCGTGCGTATGAGTCGTTTATAGACGCTGTCATAACGGCTGATATCGGGCACCACGATTTTTAGCAAATAGTCGGCGTTGCCGCTCAGGCGGTATATCTCAACAATCTCTGGAATGCTCGTGGCGCCTGCCATAAAGCGTTGCATCCATTGCTCGTTGTGCTGGCTGGTGCGCAGGGTCACAAACGTGGTCAGCCCTAGATTCAGCTTTTTGGCATCGCACAGGGCAACTTGCCTTTGAATGACGCCATCAGCCTGTAACTTTTGAATTCGTCGCCAGCAGGGCGTTTGGGTCAAGTTGACGGCACTGGCAACCTCGGCCAAAGATAAGCTGGCGTTGGCCTGCAGTAGCTCTAGAATTTCTCGGTCTTTTTTATCAATCGCCATAGGTCGTTACAAAAATCGCTTGATCGCTCGTTATCAAGTGCTGTCAGCGCTGATGAAATTGATTGAATCTTCAAGAATAAAATTTATTTCTACAAAAATCAATTTATATAGAAAATATAACCCTATTTAGTTCATAAAAGCGAAAAAAAGAAAGAAATTACTCGAGCATCCTCTTTAAGATGGTGTCATGGAAAACACCTCATCCTTGACCACGCGTCATTTGCGCCCTACGGCGCATCGTTATCCTCATCAGGTCGAGTCAAGACTCGATCAACTTCTACCGGGGTGCTCGACCGCGCTTGCACATGCCTGCCGCGAGGCCCCGGATTTATTGCCCTACCGTGTGCGGCAAGCCTTAAACCGTGTCTTGACGCCAGCCTTAGTCCCAGGCGTTGTAACGAGTTTGCTCAACCTGCCACGGGCCGAGCACACCTATTCGCGTCATGTTTTGCATGCTGATCCTCAGGGGCGTTTTACTGTCGTTGCCTTGGTTTGGGCGCCGGGCCAGGCAAGCCCGGTTCACGCGCACTACACGTGGTGTGCCTACCGCGTCTTAAGCGGAGTCTTAACTGAAACGCATTACGCTTGGGACGCGGCTGCAGGGCACGCCTACCCCTTTAATAGCCTCTCGCGTGCCGCTGGACAAAGCGTTTGCGGCCATGCTGGCCTTGAGTTGATCCACCGCCTGGGCAACGCCTCGCAAGATGAGTCTATGCCGGCGGTGTCACTGCATGTCTATGGCATTGATTCTGAGCGTGTGAGTACGCATGTGAACCGTGTGCTGGCATCGGTGCAGCGCGTGTCTTAACAGGGGGCTGCAAGTGAGCGATCTCGCAAAGCACAAAGCGCGGGCTTACTTTGCAGCTAAATTCGCAGCCAAATTCGCAGACAAGTTCGCAGATAAATTTGCGCCTAAATCAAAAATATCGTCGCTAGCCCTAAAAAGATAAAGAACCCCAGAGAGTCGGTTGCGAAGGTTAGCAATACCGAGGAGCCCATCGCGGGGTCTTTACCAAAACGCGTGCGTACGACGGGTACGAGTACCCCAATCGTAGCGCCGATCAGCATGTTGCAGATCATTGCAGCCATCATCACCAGCGCAATCGGGATCGAATTTGAAATGCCCCAGGCAAAGACAGCTGCCACTGCGCTGCCCACCAAGCCAACCAAAAACGTCACCAACATTTCGCGTTTGACGAGCTGCCAAACATTTTTTTCAGTAATTCGGCCGACGGCAAGTGCACGAATAATTAACGTCATCGTTTGATTGCCCGAGTTGCCGCCAATGCCCGCCACAATCGACATTAAAAACGCGAGCATCACGATTGTGCTGACGGTATCTTCGAAGCGCGACGCCACAAAGGACGCGATCGCCGCCGTACAAAGATTGAGTAGCAGCCACGGCGCGCGGTTACGCAACGCCATGGAGACGGGCGCAAAAATGTCCTCTTCTTGCATACCGGCGCGCGACAAGGCCTGTTCGTCGGAGTCTTCGCGGATCACGTCCACGACCTCTGCGATGGTCACGCGTCCAACCAGCCTACCCAGTTCGTCGACCACAGGTGCAGACACCAGATCGTAGCGCTCGAACGCGCCGGCAGCCTCTGAGTCAGAGTCTAACGGACTGAGCGACAGATAGTCTGGGCTCATTACCGAGGCCACATCCACTTCGGGTTCGTTGACCAGTAGGGCGGATAAAGTAAGCGTGCCAAGCAGTTTGTCTTGCCTGTCTACGACAAAAATCTGATCGGTATGGTCGGGTAATTCAGGCAGGCGCCTCAGGTAGCGCAGCACGACTTCAAGGGAGACGTCTTCGCGCACCCGCACCATTTCAAAATCCATGATGCTGCCAACGCTGTCATCGGGGTAGCCCATGGCTTCAATCAGCCGGGCACGCTCTTCGACCGTGAGGCCTTTTTGCACTTCGGCCACTACGTCGGGCGGAAGATCCGGCGCCAGATCAGCCAGTTCGCCGGCGTCCATGTTGCCGGTCGCGGCAACCAGGTCTTGACGATCCATCGCCTCAATCAGCGATTCGCGTACCCAGTCTGCGACTTCGAGCAGAACGTCTGCATCGTGCTCTGAGCCGACTAAGCGCCAGATCAACAGGCGATCGTCGTTTGGTAGGGACTCAAGAATAAAGGCGATATCGGCCGGATGTAGACCGTTTACCAGTGCCGACAGTTCAGCTTCATGTTGCCGATGCAACAAGCCTTCGACTAAATCAGAGCGCGAGTCATTTTGCTCTTGTCGGTGGACCAGATTTTCGACCAGTTCGTGACGGTGCAGCATCTCTTGCACAGTCGCGAGTGCGAGCTGTGCGTCTTCGGGGTCAAGGCGACCAACCGGTGTGGGTGCGTCAGTTGTAGTCTGGGTCATGAGTCGTGGCCGGGCAACAGTACTGTTCAAACCAACGTGCAAGGCTGGAGCTGCTAAGGGCGATCAAGCAACAAGCTTGACGAGCGCATAACCACCCGACCCCAACAGTATAAACAAGATCACTCCCAAGACCACTACGCGCGGACCTGCTTTGCGTATTTGAGCAAAGCGGGTTTCGATCCCTAAGGCAGTCATCGCCATCGTGAGGACGAAGATGTCAAGGGTGCGCAAGGTTTGAAGTAGGGGCGCTGGGATAATGTGAGCCGAGTTAATGAGGGCCAGCACTAAAAATCCAATGGCGAACCAGGGGATTGGAAGCTTGGGTTTTGCCCCTGTTGATGCCGGCGAAGCGACCCCCGAGCGTTGTAGCCAAAAACCAAGCACAAGCAGTACGGGCACAAGTAAGGCGACACGCGTCATTTTGACGATTGTGGCGACCTCGGTGGTCGCGGCGTCGATGTTGCTGGCGGCCCCCACGACCTGAGCTACCTCATGAACGGTGCCGCCCAAAAAGATGCCGAAGCTGCGCGGGTCGAGTTCGATCCACCCAGTCTGAAAGAGGATTGGATATAAAAACATCGAAATTGTGCCAAACAAAACTACTGTAGCAACGGCAACGGCACTTTTGTGGGGTTCAGCTTTTAGCGTAGATTCGAAGGCAAGTACTGCTGCGGCACCACAGATTGCGCTGCCCGCCGCTGTCAGCATGGCGGTGTCGCGATCAAGTTTCAGGATCCGTGTGCCGATAAATGTGCCTAGAACGAGCACACTCAATACGACTGCCGTTGAAACAATGATGCCGGGTAGTCCGACCTCGATGATTTGTTGAACGCTGATGTTTAAGCCATAAAACGCGACGGCAACCCGCAGCATGCGGCGTGCCGTGAAATGGACCCCTACGCCCCATTCAGCGGGCATCGTGCCACGTAAAAAGTTACCGTAGAGCATGCCGCACACAATGCCTACCACCAGTGGGCTAAAGCCCATCGCCTTGATCGCTGGAGTTGTGGCCACTTGTACGACGGCGGCAGCTAGCAAGCCAACAAACAGCACACCATTAATTTTGTCGCGCCAGGGCGAGGCGCTTGTGAGATTGGGTTGAGACATGCGGTGAGCGTGCTGTAAAAGGTGATCAAAAGGCTGCGAGTCAGGCGTGTCGAGATACTACCCCGAAATGCGCCGCTCGCACGGCGCTTTTGCAGGTAAAGTCACAAAATGAGCAATCGCACATGAATACGCCAAACGTCAACGCTGCACAGCAAGCGCAAATGCTCAGTTTGTTAGGCCTGCCGCAAGCTTGGGCGGGTCGGTCTTCCTACACTCTACTGGATCTGGATGATGAGTATGGGTCGCGCTTTGTGACGCTTTGGAGTCAATGGCGTCGCGATCCAAGGCGCTGTTCGAGATTGCATGTCGTGCTGGTGCTTGAGAATCTGGCCTCGCCCAGCAGCGTGCTTGAGCATTGTTCCAAGGTGCTGTCCGTGCAGGCCCACGCACTGGCTAAACAAATGGTTGAACAATGGCCCTTGAACATGCCGGGGATGCATCGACTTGAGTTTGAGGCGTTAAGTGTCACGTTAACGCTAGCCGTTGGCCCTATAAGCGTGATGCTCACGCGCTTGGATCTGGCGGCCGACGCTGTGCTGTTTACTCAGGCGCAGCTTGCTGAGGCGCCCCGAGGGCGGGCAGGCGAGGCGCTTGGGTTGGGGCGCCTGATCAAACCAGCTGCTGTATTGTTGGCCAGCGGCTCGGCGCGCATGTGGCCCGCCTGGTTCGAAGCCAGCTTGCTTTTTCACGAGCAGGCTGCTCACCAAAGCCCGCCGCCCACCCTAACCTCTGCTGCGGGTGATACGCAGGAGCGCTCGTCGACCGTCATATTGCGAGCACGTGCGTCGACGCATGCAGTCGCTGGCGTCGAAAGCATCTCCTCTGCTTCTTCGGCAACGATGCCTCGGCACTTAGCGGTGGTGGGGGGCGGGTTGGCAGGTTTGCATGTGGCGCAAGCCTTAGCCCTGCGAGGCTGGCGAGTCACTGTGCTGAACGCCGGTAGCGAGCAAGCACCGCAAGAGGGTCATCTGGCTGCGGCTCTGACCCCCGTGGTGTCGCGTCAAGATGATCCGTACGCGCGCTTGTCGCGTGCGGGCAGCTTGCGGGCTCAGGCGCGCTGGTCGCAGATGCCTCGTGAAATCGTCACACCTTGCGGTGCGCTGCAGTTACAGCGACTCAGTGGGCGGATTGTTGATCTAAAGCGAATTGTCGACGAGTTGAAATTGCCCGAGCAGTTTGTGCGCTTTGTTGATGTGGCTCAGGCCAGTGAGCTCGCTGGCCTGAGTCTTGCGCGGGGTGGTTTGTATTTTTCGACCGCGCGCAGGGTGCAGCCTGGGCCGTTACTGGCCAAGCTTGCGCAAGTCGAGGGCGTGACTTGCCTGAATGCAGAGGTCGTACGTCTTGAGCGCGACGGGCAACGTTGGCGGGCAATCGACGCGACAGGACGTGTATTGATCGAGGCTGAACAGATGGTGCTCGCCGCAGGCCTAGCGACGCAAAAGCTTCTCGCTGCCAGCGCTTTGCTTGCGACTGGCTCGCGCCTAGCCTCGTTATATGGGCTAGGTGGGGAGCTGACCTATGTTGACCAAGGGATGCTTGCTGGTGGGCCGCGCTGCATCGTGTCGGGTGATAGTTATGTATTGCCCGCTGTGCAAGGACAATGTGTGATTGGCGGGAGTTACCTGAATGGCGACCTGGCCTCAGCTGAGGCTGCAAGCCTGGCGAGGCAAGAGAATCTTGAGCGTGGCGCGCAACTGTTGAATGTTCCCCTTTCGCGAAGCGCGCGGACCCTCTCATTGTTAAAAGGTTGGGGGGGACAGCGGGCAGTGGTGCCCGATCGGTTTCCGATCGTTGGGCCGGTGCTGGGCGCGCCTGGCCTGCTCGTGGCAACTGGTTTTGCGTCGCGCGGGCTCACTTGGGCCAGCTTAGTGGGTGATCTGATCGCTGCGTCCCTGACGAACGAGCCGCCGCCCTTAGAAAACGATATAATTGCAAGAATCAGTAAAAATTAGCAGTTCTTTGATGGATAAAAGAGCAATTTTAATAATTCATCACCCCTGACACACAGATGATGCGCTCGCCTGTCCAGTACTGTTCGATTTCTTCAAAATAAGATTTAACCCGCATTTTTACGGTTTGAGTTTATTAAAGTGGCTAAATCCGTCAGAATAGCTCCTTTGGCCGCTTAAACCTTCGCGCTAAACATGTACCTAGATACCCTAAAGCTTGTCGAAACGCTGCCTACCAAGGCAAGCTTTGACGTGGGCGCCGGACTAAGGCTTGCGGTCGAACCGCACGCGCCGGGTGTCTATAGAATTCGCTGTGGCCGTCCCGAAGCGCTTGCCGCTGATATTTTGCCGGGTGGACGCGGGCGTGCGCACGCCGAAGTCTTACTAGCACGTCCTGAGGCGATTGGTGAGTCGGTTCTTGAACCGTTAACCGAAGAGGCTAAGGGTTGGCAGCTGACCCAAGGTGACTCGACTCTTGAGTTGCAAGCCAATCCTTTTCAATTGCTCTTGAAGCGCCACGGTAAGCCACTGTTGGTGCTGTCTCCCGCCGGGATACAAGGTGCCGAAAATTTTTGGACGCTAGGTTTTGAGCTCCAGCCGCAAGAAAAAATCTTCGGCTTGGGCGAGACGCACGGTGATCTCGATCGCCGCGGCGAAACGATCTTATCCGACGTGCCTGAGCATCGCGCCTTGCCGTTGGCCTGGAGTCCGAGCGGCTGGGGCGTTTATATCAATTCGCTTGGTCGAGTTGAACACGATCTCGGTTGCGAAAATAACAATGAATATGCGATTGCGATTGAAGACTCAACGTTAGATTTTTTTCTGTTTGCCGGCGAACCCGCTGAAATTCTGAACCAGTACACGCAGTTGACAGGTCGCGCAGGGCAACCCGCGTTGTGGTCAATGGGTGTGTGGGTTGAACAGCCGCAGGGTCACAGCGGGACGCAAACCGCTGAAATGATCGCTGATTTTCGTGCGCAGCATGTGGCGGTTGATGGTGTGTTGATGTTGCCGCCTGCCGCCTGGACTTACCAAGACTCAAAACTGCTACCTGACTGGGATAGCGAGCGCTTTCCAGACCCTAAGCAAATGATGGGTGTCTTTGGTAAACATGCGGTGCATGTGTGCATGCATACGATTCCCGCCACCATTGCTGGTACTACTAATTTCACCGAGCTTGAAGACCGCGGCTGGCTGCTGGCCAACGAAAGCGGTGATGCACATGTATTTGAGGGCGTTGCCGCCACGGGTGGCAAACCTTTTGGCTTATTAGATCTGACCCATCGCGACGTCTTGAATATGTGGTCAGAGCGGCATCGTCATTTAGCCGAAGACGGCGTGGGTGCCACGGCCTGTGATGTGCAGTTTGATATTCCGGATATGGTGGTGGCCCGGGGTGGCGAAACGGGTGCGGTACTGCGTTCGATCTACCCCGCCTTGGCGCGTCGAGCCTTGTTTGAGGCTGCAGCAGGTCATCGCGTACCGCCTGAGGGCGTGGTCTTCAGTTCAGATTTATTTGCGGGCGCGCAGCGACTGCTTTGGCAAAGTGCCCCACGCGTGCCCAATACCTGGGCGGGCTTGCAGCATACGCTGCGCACAGCCCTGTCGCTTGGGTCAAGCGGTGTGCCGGTGCAAATGCACGCGCTGGGTAACGCCCAGGCACCTACCGACGAGATGACGCCAGAGCTCTACTTGCGCTGGCTTGCGATGGCTGTTTTCTCAGCAAACTTTGCGTTTCAGTCTAATGCGCAACTCATTCCGACCAGTTTTGACGAGGCGACTCGTGCGCACGTTCAGACATGGTTGCAGTGGCGGTATCGGTTAATCCCCTATGTGTTGGGTGCGATCGAAGATGCTGCGCGAACCGGCCTGCCAGTGCAGCGTTCAATGGCGTTGTCGTTTCCTGCAGACGCTGAGGCGCAACGCTGGGATACACAATATATGTTGGGGCCTGCAGTGTTGGTAGCCCCCGCGATGCAGCCTGGCACTGAACTGAAGGTCTATCTGCCTAAAGGCGAAGCTTGGTGGGATTTAAACACCGGCTGGCGCTACGAGGGCGGCACGGTCTGGACAATCTCCTGTGATTTGGGCACGATTCCTGCCTTTGGTCGCGAAGGGCACATGCTGTGCTTAGGGCCCACCGCGAAACATACTGGCGAGTTCAACTCTGCGCGCATTCTTGACGAAGTCTGGATGTTCGGGATGCCGGTGCATAACCCCGTGGTCATGCGCAACAAAATTCGTGTGATGCAAATGCAGGGTTCAAGTTACATCAAAGGGCTTGAAGGCCTGCGGATTTCGCCAAGCGAGGGGCTTGAAGTCAAGCGCCGCGGCGCTGAAGTACGTATTTCCCGCGCACGTTAAGCCTCACACCAAATCTCTTAGTTCGCGCCTTAAGATTTTTCCGACATTTGACTTGGGCAATTCTGCCCTGAAGACAATTTGCTTGGGGCGTTTGTAATTCGTCAACTGCTCTTTGCAATAGATCTTAATCTGCTCTTCGGTCAACGCCGCATCTTGTTTAACGACAAACAGCTTGACGGCTTCGCCGGTATGCTCGTCGGGCACGCCGATCGCGGCGCACTCTAATACCCCGGGTAAGCGGGCGATTAACTCTTCAAGTTCGTTAGGAAACACCTTGAAACCCGAGACCACAATCATGTCTTTTTTGCGATCAATGATTTTGACGTAGCCACCTTGATCCATAAAGCCGATATCGCCAGTTTTAAAGAATCCTGCAGGTGTCATCACGATTTCAGTCTCTTTAGGCTTGTTCCAGTAACCTGCCATCACTTGTGGGCCGCGAATGGCAATCTCTCCGGGTGAGCCAAGCTCAACTTCTTGTCCGTCATCATTCAGAATCTGAACCTCGGTGCCCGGCACAGGTAAGCCGATGGTGCCTGTGTACCGTTCAATCAGTGTTGTGTTGACACATGCAACCGGCGACGTTTCTGACAGGCCGTAGCCTTCGACAATTGGTGTGCCCGTGATCTCTTGCCAGCGGTCAGCTACCTGTTTTTGAACCGCCATGCCGCCGCCAATCGTTACAAGTAAATTAGGCAGTTTGACCTTGGCAAAGTCGGGGTGATGCATTAACGCGTTAAATAACGTGTTGACCCCGGGAAAAATATGGATCTCAGGGTGCTGCCCTAATAATTTGATGAAGCCCTTGATGTCTTTAGGGTTCGGTACCAAAATATTCAGACCACCTTCGCGAAGCCCAACCATGGCGCACGAGGTGAGCGCAAAGATATGGTAAAGCGGAAGCGCGCACAGAAAAACGAGCTGTTCGATCTGATGTCGTCTTAGCGCAGGTTCGAGCCACAGGTCGACTTGTTCAAGGTTTGCGAGAATGTTTCGGTGCAGTAACACTGCGCCTTTTGACACACCTGTGGTGCCGCCGGTGTACTGCAAGAATGCAATGCTGTCATGGGTCAGGGTGACGGCCTGTGTCTGTTGCAGTCTGCCAACAGCAAGGGCCTTTGAAAAGCTGATGTGGCCAGGAATATCCCACTGCGGGACAAGCTTCTTGATATGGCGCACCACAAAATCGACAAGCTTTCCTTTGAGTCGAATGTGCTCGCCCAAGCTTGTCACAACGACGTGCTTGACGTGCGTTTTGCCCAAAAGGCTTTGAAAGATATGCGCAAAGTTTTCTAAAACAATCAAAACATCGGCGCCGCTGTCGTTCAGTTGATGTTCAAGTTCGCGGGCGGTGTAAAGAGGGTTTGTGTTGACCACCACATAGCCGGCCCGAAGTGCTCCGATCATGGCAATCGGAAATTGCAAGACGTTTGGCAGCATGATCGCGACCCTTGCGCCCGGCGCTAAACCGAGCGTTTGCAGATAATTTGCAAAATTGCGGGATTGAGCATCTAGCTGGGCGTACGTTAAGGCCCGACCCATGTACAGGTAGGCCGTGCGCTGGGCAAAGCGTTTAAACGAGTCTTCAAACAAGGCGACCAGTGACGAATGGCCTGAAATATCCACATTTTCAGGCACGCCCTCTGGGTAGTTTTTGAGCCAAGGCTTGCTGTTGTGAGTCAATTCTGTCATGTGTATTGTTCCGGCTCGGGCTGCTCTAAAAATTGCGATGCGCGGTCACTATAGCGCTAGGCCCTCGGTAAGCACTATTGGCGTTTTAACTAGTAGACGTTCAATAAAAAATACGAACGGTCGTGCTATTATTGTTTGAAATCTAATATTTCATCTTTGTCTGATAACGTGGGAGTTCAATTTGACTCTAGCTTCTATGGTCAACAGTGCAAGTATGACGCTGGCCCAACCCGGCATTCTGGCGCAGTCAAAGGGTGCAATGACTAAGGCCGTGATCGTCGATCAGGCCCTGAAAATCGCAAGCCATCAAGGGCTTGAGGGCTTAACTGTCGGCCAGTTGGCTGAGACCTTAGCCATGAGCAAAAGCGGCGTCTTTTCGCACTTTGGTTCGCGCGAAGAGCTGCAGCTTGCGGTCGTGCGAGAGTATTACCGTCGTTTTGAAGCTCGGGTGTTTCAGCCTGCGCTTCAAGAGCCTCGAGGGCTTGCCCGTTTGCAAAAGATGATTAACCTCTGGATGCAGACTAGTATTCAAGAGCTGAGCGCGGGCTGTATTTTCATCTCGGGCGCCGTTGAATTTGACGACAGGCCCGGGCCAGTACGCGACGAGCTCGTGCGAAGTGTTCAAATTTGGCGTGCAGCACTCAAGCGCGCAATTGAACAAGCCGTTGCAGTGGGTGATCTTAAAACAGACTGTGCCCCTGACGCCATGCTGTTTCAAATCTACAGCTACGTCCAAGGCCTTCACCACGACGCGCGGTTTTTACAAATTTCTCGAAGCATTGATATCGCAACGCAATCGATACAACAAATCATTGATCAAAACAGGAGGCCACGTGCCTAGTTACACCGCACCCCTACGAGATATGCAGTTTGTGCTGCATGAAGTCTTGGGCGTTCAAAGCGTCTTTAAGTCACTGCCAGCCCACAAAGATATTGATCAAGACACGGTCAATCAAATCCTTGAGCAGGCCGCCAAGTTTGCGAAAGAGGTGGTTCAGCCACTAAATCAAAACGGCGATAAGCAGGGCTGCACCCGACTTCCCGATGGAACTGTCACAACGCCAGACGGTTTTAAAGAGGCGTACGAGCAATATGTCGAGGCGGGCTGGCCCTCGTTAGCATGTAATCCTGAGCACGGCGGGCAAGGGCTGCCGGTATTGTTGAATACCGCGTTGTACGAAATGCTGAACTCGGCGAACCAGGCTTGGACGATGTACCCAGGGCTTTCGCATGGCGCCTACGAATGCCTGCAGGCGCACGGTACGGCCGAGCAAAAAGCGCTGTATCTGCAAAAACTTGTGTCGGGCGAATGGCTTGGCACGATGTGCCTGACTGAACCGCAATGCGGCACCGATCTTGGAATCTTAAAGACCAAAGCCGAGCCGCAAGCTGATGGTAGCTACGCGATCACCGGCACCAAAATATTTATTTCAAGCGGTGAGCATGACCTAGGCAAAAACATTGTCCATCTTGTTTTAGCGCGTTTGCCCGGTGCGCCCGCAGGCACGAAAGGGATTTCGCTATTTGTGGTGCCAAAGTATCTGCCTAACGCTGCTGGTGACATTGACGACAAAAATAAAAATGCTCTCAGTTGCGGCTCGCTTGAAGACAAAATGGGCATCCATGGCAACGCGACCTGCGTCATGAATTTTGATGGTGCGCGCGGCACCTTGGTCGGTGAACCACACAAAGGTTTACGCGCAATGTTCATTATGATGAACGCGGCACGCTTGGGTGTTGGGATGCAAAGCGTTGGCTTAACTGAAGTTGCCTACCAAAACTCGGCCGCCTATGCGAAAGAGCGTTTGCAGATGCGAAGCCTCAAAGGTGTTCAGGCCCCTGATAAGGTCGCAGATCCTATCATTGTGCACCCAGATGTGCGTCGCATGCTCTTGACCCAGCGTGCCTATGCAGAAGGCGCGCGCGCTTTTGCTTATTGGATTGCGCTGATGATCGATGTCGAGCAAAATCATCCTGATCGGGATGAACGCGAGGCTCACGCAGATTTGGTGACGTTGTTGACTCCGATCGTCAAGGCCTTCATTACCGACAACGCTTTCGTTGCGACCAACGAGGGCTTGCAGGTATTTGGCGGGCATGGATACATCGCCGATTGGGGCATGGAGCAGTTTGTGCGCGATGCGCGTATCAATATGATTTACGAGGGCACCAATACTATCCAGTCACTTGATTTATTAGGCCGCAAGGTGCTGTCGGATATGGGTGCAAAGCTCAAGAAATTTGGCAAAATCGTTGAAGAATTTATTGAGGCTGAAGGTGTGCGTAAAGAGATGGCAGAGTTCATTGACCCTCTCGCAGAGCTGGCTAAGCAGACTGAAAAGTTAACAAAAGAAATCGGCCTCAAGGCAATGTTTAATCACAACGAGGTAGGAGCGGCTGCCGTGCCGTATTTGCGAGTCTTGGGCCACCTGGTGTATGCCTACTTGTTTGCAAGGATGGCAAAAGTGGCTTTGGCGAATAAAAAAAGCAGCGATACGTTTTATCAAGCAAAGCTGGCGACGGCGCGCTTTTACTTTGCACGCCTGCTTCCCGAAGCCGCTTATCAAATGCAGTTGGCGCGTTCGGGTGAAGCAAGCTTGATGAGTCTGGATGCGGCCTTGTTTTAACGAACGAAGCGGCTGCGTGTTTGGTGCGCAGTCGTTTTCAAGCAGTGATGAACTTTGAACTTAACAAACTCTCGCAGCAAAGAGGATTTAATCCATGCAAGTGAATCGACCGATACGTAAAGTGGCAGTTTTAGGTGCTGGTGTGATGGGGGCGCAAATTGCGGCGCATTGCGTCAACGTGGGCGTGCCCGTGATTTTGTTTGATTTGGCAGCACCCTTAACAAAAGAAGGTAAGCCACAACATAACAACACGATTGCGCTCAGGGCGATCGACAATTTAAAAAAGTTGAGTCCAGCCCCCCTGGCCGTTGCCGCTAGCGCTGATTTGATTCAAGCGGCCAATTACGATGACGACCTTGCGCGCTTAGCCGAGTGTGATCTGGTGATTGAGGCGATCGCTGAGCGCTTAGACTGGAAGCATGCCCTCTATGAAAAGGTTGCCCCACATATTGCGGCGCATACGATTTTTGCGACCAATACGTCCGGCTTATCGATCACCGAATTGTCGGCTGGTTTCTCTGGGGATCTAAAAAGACGCTTTTGTGGCGTGCACTTTTTTAATCCTCCTCGCTATATGCACTTGCTTGAGCTTATCCCTTTGCCAGCGACCGATCCCTTGATTCTGGATCAGCTCGAAACCTTTATGACATCGACGATGGGCAAGGGCGTTGTGCGCGCCAAAGATACGCCTAATTTTGTCGGCAACCGCGTCGGTGTATTTGCGATCTTGGCTGTCTTTGCTGAGGCAGAAAAATACAAACTGGGTTTTGATGTCGTGGATGCCCTGACAGGCAGCAAACTTGGGCGTGCCAAGTCGGCGACCTTTCGTACCAGCGATGTGGTTGGGCTTGACACCTTGGCCAATGTGATTCGCACGATGGAAAATGGTCTGAAGCAAGATCCCTTTGCTGCGTTGTTTAAAGTGCCTGAAGTTCTTGCTTCCTTAATATCGCTAGGGCGTTTGGGGCAGAAGACTAAAGCGGGCTTCTTTAAAAAAGAAGGCAAGGCTGTCTTGGTCCTAAATCCAGCAACTAAAGAGTACGAGCCCTCAACCGCAACGCTTGCACCTATTGTCGATCGTATTCTCAAAAAGCCCGTCGCCGAGCGCTTCGCTTTGTTGCGTGAAACAGATGAGCCGCAGGCGCAGTTTTTATGGGCTATTTTTCGCGATATTTTCCACTACATTGCCGTGCATCTAGAGTCCATTGCCGACTCAGCTCGCGAAATCGATTTTGCGATGCGCTGGGGCTACGGCTGGGAGCGCGGCCCCTTTGAAGACTGGCAAGATGCCGGCTGGGGGCAAGTTGCTCACTGGGTGAAAGAGGATATTGAGCAAGGCAAGGCACTTAGCTCTGCGCCTTTGCCAGCGTGGGTCTTTGCCGGCCCTGTCGCCGAACGTCAAGCAGTGCATACCCCCGAGGGCTCATGGTCGGCTGAGCAAAACGCTTACCTGCCTCGATCAAGTTTGCCGGTGTATCAAAAGCAAGTGTTCAGGGCGCCCTTGCTTGGTGACGGTTCGCCCGACCCACGCAAGGCGGGCCAAACTGTTTTTGAAAATAATGACCTGCGTGCCTGGGTAGCTGCCGAGCAACCCGAGGTGTTGGTGGTGTCGTTTCGCTCAAAGATGAACACCTTTAGTGCCGATGTATTGAACGGTATTCAGCAAGCGATTGACTTAGCTGAAAATCACTATGCAGGGGTGGTCATTTGGCAGACGAGTTCGCTGCAGTCGGGAGTGCCAGGCGGGCCATTTTCTGCGGGCGCTAATTTAGAGGCGGCGATGCCTTTGGTGATGAAAGGGGGCCCGCAAGGCGTTGAGCCTTTTGTTCAGTTGTTTCAAGACACGATGATGCGGGTGAAGTATGCCCAGGTGCCCGTGGTATGCGCCGTATCTGGGATCGCGCTTGGGGGCGGTTGTGAGTTGGTGTTGCAAGCCGCAAGACGAGTTGCCACGATCGAAAGCTATATCGGTCTTGTAGAAATCGGTGTGGGCTTGTTGCCGGCCGGTGGTGGCCTAAAAGAGGCTGCGATCAGGGCGGCGCGTGGTGTCGAAAAAATTGGACAAACGCCCGCCGCCGCAAACTTTCTGAATTTCATCACAGGTTCATTTGAAAACGCGGCGATGGCAAAAGTCTCGGGCTCAGCGCACGAGGCCTTGAAGATGGATTACCTTAAGTCAGACGACATCATTGTGGCCAACGTGTACGAATTGTTGGCTCAAGCGCAAGCGCAAGTCAAGGCGATGCATTACGCAGGCTATCGACCACCTGTCAAAGCGCCGATCGCAGTTGCAGGACGCTCAGTCGCAGCCACTGTGATGGGGCAACTTGTCAATATGCGCGACGGCGGGTTTATTTCAGAGCACGATTGCTTTATCGCTAAAAAAATCATCGACGTGATCACCGGTGGTGATGTTGAGGCGGGCACGCTGGTGACTGAAGAGTGGTTGCTTAAGCTTGAGCGCAAAGCGTTCATCGAGCTCATCGCACATCCAAAATCAATCGAGCGCGTGATGGGGCTGCTGCAAGACGGTAAGCCCGTGCGTAATTAGTAAAAAATAGTCATTGACCCAGGTGCCGTCACGGTTGAATTGGTGAGTGCTCGGCCCAAGTCCGAAATAATCGAGAAAGGAAATTACTAATGAAAGCTCTTCAAGATGCCTACATCGTCGCAGCAACCCGAGCCCCGGTTGGTAAATCAGGGCGTGGTGCGTTGCGTACCACACGGCCCGACGATCTTTTTGCACAAACACTTAAACACTTGCTCTCGCAGGTTCCAAGCTTAGATCCAACTGCCATCGAAGACGTGATTGTCGGTTGCGCCATGCCCGAGGCGCAGCAGGGGTTGAATGTTGCGCGTATTGCTCTTTTGCTGGCGGGCCTGCCGAATACGGTGGGGGGCATCACCATCAATCGGTTTTGTTCTTCAGGGCTCAATGCAATCGCGATGGCTGCTGATCGAATCCGCGTGGGCGAAGCAGACATCATGATTGCGGGCGGTGTTGAATCGATGAGTATGGTGCCCATGAGTGGCAACACGCCCTCTTTATCGCCTGATATTTTTAAGGATGAAAATATCGGTATTGCCTATGGTATGGGCTTAACCGCTGAAAAAGTTGCTCAGCAATGGAAAGTCAGTCGCGAAGCGCAAGACGCCTTTGCATTGTCCTCTCATCAAAAAGCGTTAGCAGCGCAAGCCGCTGGCGAGTTCAAGGCTGAGACGTTTGCGGTGCAAATTGCACAACGCAAGATGAATCTGGCGCTTGGTGAGGTCGATGTGTCCTGGCAGTCATTTACCCAAGATGAAGGTCCGCGCGCAGATACATCGCTTGAAGGGCTCGCTAAGTTGCGCGCAGTGTTTGCCGCTAGAGGCAGTGTCACTGCGGGTAACAGTTCGCAGACTTCAGATGGCGCTGGCGCCTTGCTGATCGTGAGCGAAAAGGCGCTGAAACAATTTAATTTGACTCCTTTGGCACGCTTCGTAAGTTTTGCGATTAAAGGGGTTGCACCTGAGATCATGGGCATTGGGCCCAAAGAGGCGATCCCCGCTGCGCTGCGCTTGGCGGGCTTAAAGCAAGACGCCATCGACTGGATTGAACTGAACGAAGCGTTTGCGGCACAAGCCGTGGCGGTCATGCAAGAACTGCAACTTGATCCTGCCAAGGTGAATCCGTTGGGCGGTGCGATCGCTTTGGGGCACCCCTTAGGTGCCACCGGTGCGATTCGTAGTGCCACCGCGATTCATGCCCTTCATCGTCGTCATTTGAAATACAGCATGGTGACGATGTGCGTAGGTACTGGTATGGGTGCTGCAGGGATTTTTGAGCGCTGCTAGGGCGTTCGTGGCGTTGTGCAAGAATCATTGCGTAACGGTAAAGAACGCTTAATGTCGTCAGTCATAAAAAATGCCGCGAATCGAAAGATTCGCGGCATTTTTTTTCAATCGTCTTGCGTGCCCCAACGCTTTTATACAAGCGTTGCGGGGCGCGTACTTGACAGCTTAGAACCGATAACCTAAACCGACCATGACATCCATGCCTGTTGCATTGATGTTGCCGGTTAGCTGCGAGTAGGGGACGGTGACATTGCTGTAGTTGGCATAATTGAACTCAGCGTAGCCGTAGAGGCCACCCGAGATCACTTGCTTGTAGCCAAGGCCTAGGGCATAGCCGCTGAGGGTAGCAGAGGCCTTACCCAAAGTATCCGAGTTGGTGTTTGTCGTTGCGCCTGTGTAACCAACCTTGGCGTAAACAAGTTTCTCTTTGTCAATCGCGTAACCTGGTTGCAGCGTGATGCTGTAGATGTTAGCGACGTTATACGTACCTGGGCCAACGGACGTGCCGCGGGGGGTAGTGATTTCAACCGCGTAATCAGCCGAGGGGCTTGTGCCGGGGGCGATCGTCGCGCCGATGCCTAAGCTCCAAGGGCCAGAGACAGCAAGCGTGTAGCCTGCAGAGATACTAGCAATGGCCGTGTTGATGTCTTTTTTAGTCCCCGAGTAAGGATAGGCCCCCATATATTGGCCGCCCGAAAACCCAGGGATGAAGGTTGCGGCGCCAACGCCAACGTGAACCCAGGGGCCTTGCCACGCTTCGGCTTGCGCCTGTGCGCTTTGGCTAGCCATGCCAAGCAAACCAGTCGTGGCGATGGCGGCGATTAACTTTAATTTGTTCATGCTTGTTTCCTGGCGAAGATTGACGTGATTAGATTTAATTCCTTGATCTATATGAACTTTTGAGAAAAGTGCGATAGCAGACAGACAGGAATTAATAAATAGATAGCAGACAGACAGGAATTAATAAATATTAAATTAGCGGTGAACGTTAAACAACGGGCATTTTCCCTAATGCCAGTCGCTTCTGTTTGACAGCAAAACAGTAAAAAGTCATAATAGCGGGCTTGGGGCTGGTAGCTCAGTTGGTTAGAGCAGCGGACTTTTAATCCGTTGGTCGCGAGTTCGAGTCTCGCCCAGCCCACCAAGTTTTCTACA
>CAIZGG010000250.1 GCA_903932425.1 uncultured beta proteobacterium
GCTCTTGGGTTAGCACGAACTTTTCAAACGACCAGCCTGTTTCCTGAGTTCAGTTTGTTAGAACAGGTGCTCTTGGGGGCCCATACGTGCTATCAGACCGCGCCAGCGAAAGCGATTTTCCGCACTAGATCGTATCGTAGTGAAGATCGGGCAAAACGAGAACAAGCGGCAGAGTTACTCGAGTTCACCGGGCTATCGGCCGTTGCCCACGAACCGGCCGCGGCGATTTCTTCGGCTCAGCAACGGTTATTAATGATTGCGACCGCTCTCGCAACGCAGCCCAGAGTCTTGCTGCTTGATGAGCCTGCAGCTGGAATGGTTGCTAAAGAGCGAGCCGAATTGTCTGAAATTATTTTGCGGATACGCGACCGGGGTGTGGCTATTTTAGTTATTGAGCACCATATGGGCTTAATCATGGAAGTCTGTGAACGTATTGCAGTGCTGAACTTCGGACAAAAAATCGCCGATGGGACGCCTGCTCAAGTACGTGCAAATCCGGCCGTGATCGATGCCTATTTAGGGACTGAGCACTAAATGCTGCGTGTGACCAATCTCTATGCGGGTTATGGCAAAACTGACGTCTTGCATGGCGTGAGTTTTGAAGTCAAGGCTGGACAATGCGTTTCGCTGATTGGTGCTAACGGCGCAGGAAAAACCACCACCTTGAAATGCATCACCGGTTTGCTGCCTGCGAGAGCAGGGTCGATTACGTTTGAAGGCGCCTCGCTCGAACGTTTACCAGGTCATCAGATCGTGCGTCGCGGCATCACAATGTGCCCAGAAGGTCGTCAAGTGTTTGGTGCAATGTCTGTACTAGAAAACTTGAAGATGGGTGCGCACACTCGAAGCGATCATCACGAAGCAGACGATCTGAGCGAGATGTTTGAAATGTTTCCAGTTTTGCGACAACGTGCTTTACAAATGGCGGGTACGTTATCTGGTGGCGAGCAAGAGATGCTTGCGATTGCTAGAGCACTGATGTCGCGGCCGAAGCTCTGTATTTTCGATGAACCGTCACTGGGGCTTGCCCCAAAGATTGTGCAAGAAGTCGGTGAAACGCTGGCGCGAATCAAGGCGCGCGGCACGACCATTTTGTTGGTCGAACAAAACGCAAAGATGGCCCTCGGCCTGGCAGATCACGCTTATCTGTATGAAGCGGGTGACATTGTTTTAGAAGGAAGCGGAGCCGAATTGCTATCGCATCCAGAGGTGAGTAAGGCGTATCTTGGTACTTAAGACTTCAAGTCGTTACGCAGTGAATGGCAGATTTTTTTAAAGGTTCAACGCAAAAGAATTTGATCTAAAAAAGAATGACTCAAAAACATCAGGAGAGCAAAATATGAAAACTAGTACCTCAATAATTATGTCGCGCATGTTAGGTGGCGCCCTGGCCGCAGCAATGGCTTTTGCTGGCGCGGCCGAGAAGCAACTGACGCTTGGCCTCAATGATTCACTGACAGGGCCCGGCGCAGTGTACGGTTTGCCTCAGGCCAATGCGGTCAAGATGGCAGCTGAAGAGATTAATGCGAAGGGAGGAATCAAAGCGGGCGCCGATACCTACAAGCTGAATGTCGTTGCTTACGATGATAAGGCGAACCCAACTGAAGGCACGAACGCTGTGCGCAAACTCATCGATCGCGATAGCGCGCAATACATTGTTGGCTTTTGTTGTTCTGGGCCAACGAGCGCCGTGGCATCCTTCATCGGTAAAGAAAAGGTTTTGATGCTAGTGGGAAATGCGGCCGAGCGCAGCATCACGACCTTGGGTGCGACGAACTTGTTGCGCACGCGTCCACCAGCAGATTTTACGGGCGCGGCGGCGGGTACGTTTGTCGCGAGCAAAGGCGCAAAAAATATCGCAGTGATTGGCTCGCTAGATGTGGGCTTCTATACGCAATATCTCGAAGCGTTTGAGAAAGAGTTTGTAAAAGGTGGCGGGAAAATTATCGCCAAAGAAACCTTTGGTTTAAAAGACCGTGACATGACACCCCAGCTCACCAAGGTCCGCGCGTTGAACCCCGATGCGCTTTTGGTGCTGGGCTACATTGAACCGGCCGCGTTCGTATATCGGCAATCGGTTGAAATGGGCATGAAGGTGGCACGTTATGGTTTCACGAGCGGAAGTGAAGAGCAATTCTTAAAAGTTGCAACAACCGAGCAAATGGAAGGCGTTTGGGATTTACGCCCGACTGAGCTGACCCTTGAGGCGCTGGGCGATACTGCGAAGACCTATGTTGCGAATTACACCAAAAAATACGGCACGCCTCCATCGCCTAGCTCACCCTACGCCTATGACCAGGTGTATGTCTTAAAAAATGCGATCGAAGCTGCCGGTAGTGCAAGCGATCCGTTGAAGGTCGCCGCGGCGGCTTACAAGATCGGTGTGCCCACAGAGGCGGTGATGAAATATCTTCCGGTGGCTGGCATGATGTTTGATCAAAACGGGCAGGCCTACACGTCAAACGGTGCGTTTCAATGGCAAAAAGGTAAGTGGATCTATGTGCAAGATTTACCCTCTGATCCTGCGGCCTACTCAACGTACTTGAAGAGTCTGCGTAAATGATCGTCGACGACTCAACATTAGGATGCATGTGTGATTGAGTTTTTGCAACAGGTATTCAATGGCCTGGCGATTGGGGCCGTCTACACCCTGATCGCCATTGGCTTGACGATTGTCTTCGGCATTTTAGGGATCGCGCACTTTGCTCATGGGGTCGTAGCAATGTCGGGGGGCTACGTTACGTTTTTTTTAATCGAAAAACTGAGTGTGCCATTTTTTATTGCTATGCTACTTGCGATGTCGGTAGGCGCGATTTTAGGATTACTGGTTGAGCGTTTTGCGTATCGTCCGGTACAAAATGCTGCGCATATCAATGCCTTCATCATTGCTCTTGGATTGACGATGATGATTGATGGGTTGAATTTGTTAGCCTTTGGACCCGATCAGATGGTGATACGTACGCCGTTTCAAAGTGTGTTCAATCTCGCTGGTTTAGTGGTAACAGAGTTGCGGGTCTACGTGATGGTGACGACCGCAGTGCTGATTGTCGCCATGTCCTTTTTTGTCAGTCGAACCAAAACAGGTCGCGCGATTCGCGCTGTGGCGCAAAACCGTTCGGCAGCTATTTTGATGGGCGTCAACGTCAATGCGGTTGCGCTTGTGGTGTTTGGCTTGTCGTCAGCGCTAGGCGTAGCCGGTGGTGCGTTAGTGGGAGCCATGCTTGCGCTCGCGCCTGGTTTGGGTGAAAGCTTGGTGATTAAGGGCTTTGCGGTGTTGATCCTGGGTGGACTGGGTTCGGTACCTGGCGCGATTGTCGGTGGTTTAATTTTGGGTGTTAGCGAGGCACTGGCGGCGGGCTATTTATCGTCGGCGTATAAAGACGTGATCGCATTTTTAGTGATGATTGTCGTGTTGTTATTTAGGCCAGAAGGCCTCTTGGGTAAAAAATGAGTACGGTCAAGAGCCCTTTGGGTTGGACATTGCTGAGTCTGTTGACACTCGTGTTTGCACCCGCTCTAGTGCAGGTTCCCTACTTTTTGCATTTAGGGATTTTGGCCTTAATCTGGGTGATCGTGGCGCAAGGGCAAAATCTGGTGCAAGGTTTTACCGGTTACGTGTCGATCGCTGCCGCGGGTTTTATGGGAGTCGGCGCTTACGCATCTACGCTGCTGACAACTAAGCTCGGGTGGTCTGTCTGGACTAGCATGGCTTGTGCCCCAGTAATCGCTGGTTTGTTGGCGGTCGTGGTGGGATACCCCAGTTTAAGAGTGAAGGGCCATTATTTCGCAATCGTGACGATGGCCTATAACTTAGTGATTTTCATTGTGTTGGTTAACTTTAGTTCACTGACGGGCGGTGAATCGGGCATCACGGGCGTCCCCAAGCCAGAAAGCTTTTCTCTTTTTGGTTTGATGTTTAACTTTGAAACGCGCAATGCTTACTACTACCTCACGCTGATCTTTGCTGTCTTCGCTACCGTCGTTTGCGGTTTGGTTTTACATTCACGAGTCGGGCGGGTATTGTTGGCCATTCGGCAAAACGAGCCACTTGTTGAGGCAGCGGGAGTGTTCGCCTGGCGTTATAAGATGTTTGCCTTTGTGCTGAGCGCAGCATTATGTGGTGTCGCGGGCGCGCTCTACGCGCATTTCATTGGCTTTTTAAATCCTGAACCCTTTGGTGTAGATCAGTCTTTGAATGCGATCCTTGCGGTGATTCTTGGTGGCAGTGGGACCTTGGCAGGGCCGGTCATCGGTGCTTTTCTCGTGGTCGCTCTACCAGAGGTGTTGCGCGTCGCCGAGACGTATCGTCTCATTGTGTATGGTTTGTTGCTGGTGCTTACGACAATTTTTATGCCACGCGGAGTTGTGCCACTTTTGGCGCACGCTTGGGTTTTGTTCACAAGCATTTTTAAAAGACGTTGAGTGCAATGACGCAAAGTACGCGTAGTTTGACCCAGTGGCTTGAGGAGCTTGAGCGGTTTTGTGCTCAAGCGATGAGCCCCGCCTCTCTTCTCAGCCCTTATGATGCAGCGCGCGAGCGGCAGCGAATCGCTGTTGCCGCAAGTTATGGATTGACTGGAATTCAAGTCAGACTCGAGCATAGCGGCTTTGGTGCGCCGTATTCAATCAAGGCGCAGCTTGCCCAACGCCTCGCTGGCATTGATTTCGGCGTCTCAATGGCCATCATCAACTCACAAAATGTCGCTGATGATGTGTCTCGTTGGTTACCCGCTTCGGTCTCGAAGCGCTGGGTGCCTGGCTTGTTGAAGGGCGATCAGATTGGGTGTACCGCATTGACTGAACGCGCGGCAGGCTCTGATTTTTCTGCAATCACAATGCGAGCGGTGCAGACGACGGACGGCTGGCGGTTGGACGGCGAAAAAGCTTGGATCATCAATGCGAAGATTGCAGATGTATTTTTGGTGTATGCGCAGACCCAACCTGGCGCGGGCGCTGCCGGAATCGCCGCCTTTGTAGTTGAGGCAAAGCGAGAAGGTTTTGAACGATCGGTTGATGCGTTCACTTCAGCGGCGGCCTTGAGCAGCACAGGCGGTTTTCGTTTGCAGGGCTATGTGGCTCTGGCTGACGAGATGCTGCATGCCCCAGGTCTGGCCTTTAAACGAGCGCTCGAGTCTATTAACGGTGCACGGGTATATGTCGCAGCGATGTGTGTGGGCATGTTGCAAGAAAGCCTTCGCCTTGCGCAAGCCTATGGTCAGCGTCGCCAAACCTTTGGTCAGAATTTAGAACAACATCAAGGCTGGCGTTGGCTGCTCGCCGATGCGGCGGTTGACCTTGAAGCGGCAAGCGCTTTAGTCGACTGTGCGGCGCACGCAATAGACGAGGGCCGTCAGTCGCAAGATCTGGCAGCCAAGGCTAAGGTGTTTGCCACACGAGCCGCGCAGCGGCACCTTCCGGCACTGTTGCACGCGATGGGTGCAGAAGGTTTGCGAGACAGCTACCCGTTAATGCGTCATGTTGCCGCGGCACAGGTGGCGACGTTGGTTGATGGTTCAACTGAAATGTTGCTCGAAAGAATTAGTAAAAACTTAAAAATATAGGTTGAACGCAATGCGCGTATTTCAGATTGAAGGCGAATGGGGACTTGCACACTTAAAGCTCGGCACACGCCCGACCCCAATGCCGGCTGCAGGGCAAGTACTGCTGAAAATGAAAGCCTCGTCGGTCAATTATCGTGATCCAATCGTTCCCGAGCGCGGCTATGGCGCAGCGACGGGCACTTTACCCCTGATCCCAGTGTCAGATGGGGTTGGTGAGGTCATCGAAATTGGTGCGGGTGTGACGCGCTTTAAAGTGGGCGATCGCGCGTGCCCAACATATTTTCAAAAGTGGATTTCGGGCGAACCGAATCAAGAACGGCTGACGTATTCGTTAGGTGGGCCGATTGATGGCACGATGGCTGAGTATATGTGTTTGTCTGAAGAGGGGATGGTTAAGATTCCTGCGTATTTATCGGATCTTGAGGCGGCTACTCTGCCTTGCGCAGCCGTGACAGCCTGGAGCGCTTTGGTGCAATGTGGTCAGGTCAAGCCCGGTGACCGGGTGTTGTTGCAAGGCTCAGGTGGAGTGTCTTTGTTCGCTTTGCAGTTCGCGAAAATGTTGGGTGCGCAGGTGACGGTCATCTCTTCAAGTGATGCCAAGATCGAGCGCTTAAAAACGATGGGTGCTGATCACACCTTGAATTATCTAACAACCCCTGAATGGGCGAAGGCCTCGCGTGAACTGACTGACGGTAATGGCTATGACCATATCGTTGAGTTAGGCGGTGAAAAAACTTTACCGCAGTCTTTGAGGTGTATCCGACCAGGCGGCACCTTATCAATGATTGGGATTTTGTCGGGTATTGCTATGTCTGCTTCATTGGGTCTGATTATTACCCGTCAGGTGCGGCTGCAAGGGGTCACCGTGGGCAATCGCGATTCGTTTGAGGCGTTGCTGCGCGCAATGACACAGTATCAAATTAGGCCCGTTATTGATCGAGTATTTGATTTTACTGAATTGAAAGAAGCATTTGCTTACATTAAAAGTGGAGCACAATTCGGAAAAATCTGCATTTCGCATGAACAGAAATGAGACTGCTTTACCCCATCGACGCCAAAGATCAAGATCCAGACGCGATCGCCTTTAGAATTTGTGACGAACCTGAAGTCGTGACCTATGGTCAGCTTGAGCAGCGTGCAAATCAGGCGGCTCATTTATTTAGGGCCTGCGGCGCACGCTTAGGCGACCACGTTGCGATTTTGCTTAAAAATCAGCGTGAATTTCTTGAAATATGTTTTGGCGCAGAACGCGCAGGTCTTTACTACACCACGATAAGCACACGTCTAACTGTTGCTGAAATTGCTTACATCGTGCAAGACTGCGGCGCTAAAGTCTTGATCGTTGGTGAAGACTTACTCGAGCTGGCGGTGAAGGTCAGCCAGGCATTGACGGTGCCTATTCAACAATTTATCGTTGGTCAGGCGCATGACAATTGGCCCAGTTGGCAGGCCAGTGCAGAACAGTTTTCTGTGGCTCCAATTTCAGATGAAGCGCAGGGCCTCGATATGCTCTATTCGTCTGGTACGACAGGGCGACCTAAAGGTGTGAAATGGCCTTTGCCTGAGGGCCCCTCGGGCATGCGCACCTTTTTGGTGGATTTATTAGAAGGGCTTTACGGCTACGGTAAAAACTGCCGCTATTTATCGCCTGCACCCCTCTATCACGCAGCCCCTTTGCGCCACAGCATGACGAATATCAAGCTCGGGGGTGAGGTCTTTGTGATGAGTCAGTTCGATGCTCTAACAGCCTTATCTTTGCACCAACAACACCAGATTACGCACAGTCAGTGGGTGCCAACGATGTTTGTGCGCATGCTCAAATTGCCTGATGCCACGCGGTTGAGTTTTGATCTGAGCACAATGAAACGAGCGATTCACGCCGCCGCGCCTTGTCCGATCGATGTTAAGTTGCAGATGATTAAGTGGTGGGGTCCTGTGATTGATGAGTATTACGCGGGCACCGAGAATAATGGCTTTTGTTCGATCACGAGCGCTGAATGGTTGCAGCACCAGGGCTCGGTTGGTCAAGCTGCGCTGGGAGTGGCACATATCTGCGATGAAGAGGGCTTCGAGCTAGAGGTTGGCGCAACGGGACTGGTCTATTTTTCGGATGGCCCAAAATTTGAGTACCACGCAGATCCTGCCAAAACCGCTGAGACTCGTAATGCGTTGGGTTGGACAACGCTCGGTGATATTGGGCGAATGGACGAACAAGGCTACCTGTATTTGGTCGATCGTAAGTCCTTCATGATTATCTCGGGGGGCATCAACATTTATCCACAAGAAATTGAGGCCGTTTTGATTGGGCATCCCTTTGTGATGGATGTTGCTGTGTTCGGGATTCCCAATCTGGATTTTGGCGAAGAAGTGAAGGCGGTTGTTCAGCTCGTTAAAGAGCAGGCAGGCAACGAGAGTGTCGCGGCCGAGTTGATCGCTTACTGTCGCGAACAGTTGGCCGATTTTAAATGCCCGCGCAGTATTGACTTCGCGCTTGAGTTGCCGCGACATCCCACAGGCAAGCTCTATAAAAAAATCTTACGCGATCGTTATTGGCCTACCGCTAACGCCTGAAGCGCCGTCCGAAAATTTTCGGGTGTTTCGGTTGGGCGTTGGCTCTGTTTGTCGACACAAACGTGCACAAACAGACCTTGAGCAGCCGCTTCATTGGAAGCGTCTGTGAAC
>CAIZGG010000251.1 GCA_903932425.1 uncultured beta proteobacterium
AAAGCCTTGCGCCAGTGTGATTAAAGAAACAGTGTCAAAGGCGTTCGAGCGTTGGCCTGAATTAATTGAAAGTAGTTTGATGTATGACAAGCAAAAAGAGAAGCTTTTGGCACGCCTAGCGTCGCATCGCTTTGCGAAAGGTGATAGAAGTTACGCTGAGTGAGGAATCATTTTAGCGTTTCCAAACGGTCGCCCAATAGCTAACCAGCATGGCCGGGCAGCTCTCATAGTGCAATGGGTTTTAGTTTTAGCAACTTCGCACTTTTTAATAAACCGACATCCAAACTAACTAAGCCTTTGGCTTTGTTTGCGGTGGCGCAGGCTAAATGCAATGCATCGCCTGCTCGCACGTTAATTGCAGTGTCGATGGCCAGTAGGGCTGCGTCATAAAAATGTATCGCAGCATTGGATAAGAGTTGCAGGTCTTGTTGGCACAAACGTTCAAATTTTGTCCATGAGGCTTGGGCTTGCGCTTTCGTCAACTGGCCGGTCTTTTGCTTCAGGCCAAGGGCGCTGGCAAATTCAGTGACACACCAGTGCGAGGACACAAGATCTTGTTTGCAACTGCCATACCACTTTATGACGTCGGAAGTTTTGCTTTCTTGAGTGAGTAGGGCCACTAACACACTAGTGTCGACGTACAGCATTAATAGCGCGCGCTTTGCCGTAGTGCTTCAATCACAGACTCACCCATCGGCATGTCATGTTGTTGAGCCGTCAGCTCAAGTGCAAAAGCCTTTCTACTGAAGGCGACTGATCTTAGAGTGAGCGCGCCATCGGCATCAAAACTTGCTTCAAGATGGTCGCCGGCCTTCATCCCGGTTAGACGTAAGTATTCAGTGGGGATACGTATCCCCACACTGTTACCCCACTTTGAAAGTCGCAGGCTTGGCATAAAATTTTTTTAAATGATATCCATTTATGTATATCAATATTAGATGCTGAACAATCGAAAATCAAGTGTTTTTTTGTAAGATTATGTAAGCAAATCTTATTGCCAAGACGCTATTTGCAAAATCTGAATCACGCAAACTCGCGTCGATTTACGAAAATCTCAACCGTCTGGTGCTTGCCTAAGTTTTGGTGGGTATATTGCCCTTAGACAACCAAAATTGAGAACAAATATGTCAACACCACAGTCCCGCAAAGCCATTGCCGTCGGAGCAATCGGAAATATTCTTGAATGGTACGACTTTGCGATCTATGGGTATTTTGCAACCGCGATTGGTCGCGTTTTTTTTCCTAAAGCAGACCCTGTTGCACAAGTGTTGATGGCTTTTGGTATTTTTGCCATTGGCTTTTTGATGCGACCGCTTGGCGGGATTGTGATTGGGTACATCGGCGATCGTGTCAGCAGACAGGCCGCATTGACCGTATCTATCGTCGCGATGGCGATACCAACCTTTTTAGTTGGAATCATGCCGGGTTACGAGACAATTGGGATCGCTGCCCCGATCCTGTTAACACTTTGCCGCATCATTCAGGGGCTTTCGGTGGGCGGCGAGTACCCGACCTCGTTGGTTTATATGATTGAGAAAGCCCCGGCAAACAAGCGCGGTTTGGTAGGGGCAGTGGGTTCGAGCAGCGCCTATATCGGGATGCTTTTGGGCTCTGGGGTCGGTGCCGCGCTCGGGGCGGTCTTG
>CAIZGG010000252.1 GCA_903932425.1 uncultured beta proteobacterium
ACAGCACATCTAACGCAAGATTGATGGCATTGAATTCAATATGGGCCAATGCATGGATGAGCACCGCGCGCCCCTCAAGCGTATGCACACTGCGCAGACCTAACTGAGCTGGGGGTACAAGTTTAATCGCGGGTCGACCAGGAATATCGGCTGGGGCTGAAAAGATACGCGCGGTATCAAGTGTCGTACTCTGACTTAAATCACCTAAACAATTAGCCTTCGCTTGCCAGGTATCGTGACACAACGCCTTCAGAGCGGACTCTCTAAGCTCCATTGTTTAAGCCAATTGCCACCAGGCAAAGCCCAAGGCACTCAGCGCACCACCTGTCAGCATCGTACGCAAGCGAAAGACCCAGCCAAGCATTAACTCAGGCATCTTGCGCCTCAGCATACTGTCAAGCAACCATTGAAACGCTAAACCCGCCATCAACACACGCAAACCAGTTTCTGGCGTGGTCAGTGTAGCGCCCCAGCCAATCAACGCCGGCACCACGCTCCAGATAAACATCGTCGCGCGCGGTGCGTTCGAGGGTGCGTGCACGGCCATCCCCCACCATAACGCGCCGACGAAACTTAAGATGACCGCGCCATACATGATGAGCGCCATCAGTGCGAGTAACGGATCGATGCCTGTATCGACTACTGTCGCTAAGGCAAAGCCCCAAAAGGGCAACAGCCCGAGCAACCCAGGGATTAACGCTGCTGGTGGTGTACGGGTGGGTTGACTCATAACGTAAGTTAAGCCTTGCTAGCCGCTTTTTTTGTTTTTTTCTTGGCTTTCTTTTCGGGGATACCCAACATTGTTTTGCGACAGCTCGGTGCACCACAGCGGCACTCGTATTGAGCTTTCAATGACTTGGTGAGTTTCTCGTCGTCGATCACCAGGCCGTAGTCGTAATTGAGCTCTTCGCCGCGCTTGATATCGCGTTTAGCCAAGATATAATCGCGTTTGCCGCCCTTACCCTCTGAGCTTTCGCAATTTGGCTCACAGGCGTGGTTAATCCAGCGGGCTTCATTGCCGTGATCATTGCCGTCAATCACCTTGCCCGAGCTTAACGAGAAAAAGAAGGTATGAAACGGGTCATCTGGGTTGGTAGGATGACGCCGGTCGGCCTCTTTGGCGCTGATGGTTTTGCCACCATATTCAATAATGCGGGTTCCCTCGGGGATGTTACGCGCCGCAAAAACACCGTTACCGTGAACTTTAGATTGCCGGACAACGTGCCAGGGCTTTTCAGATGTAGTCATTTATATGTGATCTAGATTCAGGTGCGTTTGACACCAAAACAATGCTGCGGCTCGGGAAATTTACTGGCGCGAACCTCATCAGCATAACGCTGAACCGAGCTTCGCATCATTTCTTCAAGATTGGCATAGCGCTTAACGAATTTTGGCACACGCTCGCCGCTTAAGCCAAGCATATCTTCTGTGACGAGTATTTGACCATCGCATTTCACTGAAGCACCAATCCCAATTGTCGGAATCGCGAGCGCCGCCGTAATCGTTTCGCCCAAGGCCTCAGCCACACCTTCAAGCACAATCGCAAACGCACCGGCTTGCTCAAGCGCTTGTGCCTCAGCAAGAATGCGGGCGGCCGCTTCGGGGCTACGGCCCTGTGCCAGATACCCACCCATCGTGTTCACATATTGAGGCATCAGCCCGACGTGGGCCATCACAGGGATACCGCGCTCAACAAGGTAACGCACCGTTTCGGCCATCACCACGCCGCCCTCAAGCTTGACTGCGCTGGCACCTTTCCCAATCAAATACGCGGCATTGCGAAACGCTTGCGCCAAAGATTCTTGATAACTACCAAACGGCATGTCGGCGACCACACAGGCGTGCTGTGTCGCGCGCACGACTGCGGCGGTGTGTTGCCCACTTTGCTCAACCGTGATTGTTAGCGTATCGGGCAACCCATAGGCCACCATCGCAGTCGAATCGCCAATCAATATAAAGTCAACATACTCATCAATGATGCGTGCCGTCGAATAATTATGGGCGGTGAGCGCCACGATTTTGCGCTGACCCTTACACGCCATGAGTTGGGGTACCGTAACGCGCTTAATTTCTGCATGCGAACTCAAAACAGAACATTAGCCGTTAATAAGAAGTCAGCAAGCGCTTATTTTGCGGCTTTTTTGACCGCGGACTTGGCTGCTGTCTTGGTTGCGGTTTTTGTCACAGCTTTTTTCACCGCTTTCTTTACCGCTTTCTTTACCGCTTTTTTTACGGCCTTGGCTGCAGGTTTAGCCACGACCGTGTCGACCGCGTCTGTCGCGACAGTAGCGGTTGTTTTGGCAGCAGCTTTTTTAACCGCCTTCTTTGTCGCTTTTTTAGCAACCGTCTTAGTCGGCGTTTTCGCAGCAGTTTTGCTCGCGGTTTTACCCGCGGCCTTTGCTGCAAAGCGACCCGTGCCCGCTTTGCCGCCCGCCTTTTCAGGGCGCGCTTCAAACTCAAAGCTCACTTTGCCATCTTCTCCGCGCGCAAGGTAGGCCTTAAATTTACGATTGTTACGATTAGACACAAAACCTTCAAGAAGGTCAGTCCGCCCAGTCGCCAACAACTTGGTCATCTGCTCGGCACTAATCTCTTGCTGCAAAATCACCTTGCCCGAACGAAAATCGCAATTGCGCTCGGGGCCAACAGATTTTTCACAAATAAAACTCATGCCATGTTCAAACACCGGCGCGTGGCATTTTGGGCACGGGCCAAGGGCCATCTGCCCAGAAAAATCGACCGGTTCGTTGGCCTCTTCGTCGCGCTGGCCAAAATCAAATTCAAGCTTGAATTCAGGATTGATAATTAAGATCGACGCAAAGGGGCGCCCCATCTTGCTAATAAAGCCTTGCATCGGCCCGATCCGCTTATCGGTAATTAAAGTCTCAACTTCTTCAGGCTCAAACGTGCGGCCGCCGGGATGTTTGCCGATCGAAAAGTCGCAACTCGTGCAGGCGTAACGTCGATAGTTTTCTTTCACGACATTGCCGCATTTTGGGCAAGGTGATTTCAAGGTGACGTAATCGCCGGGTACCGTATCGCGTTCGTATTCTTTGGCGCGTTTCACAATGACTTGCGTCATTTGCGCGATCTCAAGCATGAAAGCTTCGCGCTGCATTTCACCTTGTTCGATTTGCTTGAGCTTGTGCTCCCACTCGCCGGTCAATTCGGGCGAGGTCAACTCTTTGACATCTAAGCCGTTAAGCAAGGTCATAAGCTGTCTGGCTTTTGCCGTTGGGACAAGATCGCGGCCATCACGGCGCAAATAGGTTTCTGCAAGCAAACCTTCAATGATCGTGGCACGGGTTGCTGGTGTGCCCAAACCGCTCTGTGCCATTGCCTGAGCAAAGCCATCATCATCGACCAACTTGCCTGCATTTTCCATGCCAGACAACAAAGTCGCCTCGTTATAGCGTGCAGGTGGCCGAGTCGCCAAACTCACGGTCTCGATGTCTTCGGTGCGAACTTTTTCACCCTCTGCCACGGCCACCAAGTTGGCATCGTCACCCTGCGCTTCGCGTCCCTCTACAGCGCGCCAACCCGGCGACACCATGACCTTACCTTCGGTTTTAAAGTGATGGCCTTGTACGATGGTTGTACGTACCGTATCGCGCCACTCAACGGGTGGAAAGAAAATCGCCAAGAAACGTTTAACGACGATGTCGTAGACCTTTGCCTCAGCATCGCTCAGTTCGGTGGGTACTTGCATCGTCGGAATAATTGCAAAGTGATCCGACACTTTTTTATTATCAAAAATACGGCGGTTGGGTTTGACCCAACCATTTTTGGTGATCGTCGCGGCGTGGGGCGCGATACCTTTTGACATGCCTTTGCCTTCAGCTAAACCTGCAATGGTCTCGCGTACGGTATTGAGGTAATCCTCTGGCAAAAATTTTGAATCCGTTCGTGGATACGTCAGCGCCTTGTGGCGCTCATACAAGCTTTGCGCAAGTGACAACGTCGTTTTCGCTGAAAAGCCAAAACGTCCGTTAGCCTCGCGCTGTAGCGAGGTCAGATCAAACAAGGGCTTGGCAGCTTCAAAACGGGGCTTTGACTCTTCGCTCACCACCCCTGGCTGATTGCGGCAAGCCGCCACCACACTCTTCGCAGCGGCTTCGGTCCAGACACGAGACTCTTTTTGCTCTGCATCGTCAGCGACTTTTTTGAAGGCGGGGTCAATCCAACGCCCTTCATAGATACCGGCAGCCGCGACAAAACTCGCTTTCACTTCCCAGTAATCACGCGGTACGAAGTGCCGAATTTTTTCTTCGCGAGCAAATACTAAGGCCAGCGTAGGCGTTTGGACGCGCCCGACCGGAGTCTTGAAAAAACCACCATCTTTACTATTAAAGGCGGTCATGGCACGAGTGCCATTAATCCCCACCAACCAATCTGCCTCGGCGCGCGACCGGGCAGCCGCCTCAAGCGGCTTCATGGTGTCATCTGCACGCAAGGTTGCAAACGCCTCACGGATGGCGTCTTGAGTCATCGACTGCAGCCACAGGCGCTTCGTTGGCTTTTTCTGGCCCGCATATTGCGCGATGTAGCGAAAAATCAGTTCGCCTTCACGCCCGGCGTCGCAGGCGTTAATCAACGCACTAACGTCTTTGCGCTTGATGAGTTTGACCAGCATTTTTAGCCGGTCGACCGAGCGCTTATCTTTTGTGGGCGCCAGATCGAACTCAGGCGGCACAACCGGCAAATGCGCAAAGCTCCACTTGCCTTTAACGGGGTCGTTCGGGGCGATCAAGGTCAACAGATGGCCAACGCTTGATGACAAGACGTATTTTTCGTTTTCGAAAAAGTCGCCTTCGCGGGTAAAACCACCCAAGGCACGCGAGATATCGAGTGCAACAGAGGGTTTTTCGGCAATGATTAAGGTTTTAGTCATTCTTGTCCAGATACAACTCTTAAAGCGGTTTACCAAGCATGGCGCGAGGCCTAAATCAGGCTAACGCGCATCATAAGAGTGGTGATGAATGCCGTGCAAGTTCGCACGTTCAGGGCCTTGACCCCAAATTTGGGTGGCCAAAGACCAAAATGTCTCTATATTAGAGACCATGAGTTTTTCGAAACCTAACGCTTGCCAGGCCTGCTGCAACACCCCCAAGGGGTTAGACAGGTCGATCGCCTGAGCCCCATTTTGCTTAGACAATTTCAAGCCCCTGGCGTCGTAGATCACCGGGACATGCAACACCCTAGGCAGGCTCAAGCCTAATAGGCGGGCCAATAATTGCTGACGCGCGGTGCTGCTAAGTAAGTCTTCACCTCGTACGATATCGGTCACCCCTTGCTCAGCATCATCGACCACGACCGCCAGCTGATACGACCAAATCCCATCGGCACGCTTCAATACAAAATCACCCACCACCCGAGCGACCTCTTGACGCTGTACGCCCAGCCAGCGATCTGTAAAAACGATCGTCTCTTCTGGTACACGCAGGCGCCACGAGTGCGCCTGGCGCCCAACTGGCGGGCCTAAACGACAGGTACCAGGGTATGGACGCTCTGAGTGAGCACTCGCATCGTGCTGACTTAGCGCCGAATCAGCAATTTCACGTCTGGTGCAACCACAGGCATACACCTGCCTGGCCGCCAAAAGACGATCAAAAGCTTGTTGATAAAGGCTTAACCGCTGCGACTGGTAGGTGACCTCGCGATCCCAATGCATACCAAGCCCTGACAACTGTTGCAAAATCAGCTCTGCAGCACCTCGCACCGTTCTGGGTGTATCTAAGTCTTCGATTCTGACAAGCCACTGCCCACGATGGGCGCGCGCGTCCAAAAAACTGGCCATGGCAGCCACCACAGAGCCCGCGTGAAGCGGACCACTGGGGCTAGGTGCAAAACGACCAACGTAGGGCGATACCGTGCGTAACAATCTTAGTGCAGAAGCCGGTCGCCGTCGTCACGCAGTAATTCTTCAAGAATCAGGTGATCGACCTCAGACTCTTGGCTCCAGAGCACCATCAGCGCGATGATTTTGATTTTTTGCAGCGACACAGAGCCTTCGGTGGTGGCCAAAGCACGGTCGATCACGATTTCACGTAACGCGGGCGACAGCGCTTCAGTCGCTTCAAGAAAAGTGATAAAGCCAATCGCTTCAGGGTCGAGGTGTTGCTGCTCAAAGTCAGCGTACACGCGCGAGCCGCTACCCGGCGTCTGCGACAGTTCAACGCACTGTGCAGTGGTCTCAGCCAAGCCCACCAACCAGCCTAACGCGTCGTCAATATCGGTGTGCTCAAAGCCCGCCGCAGCAAGGCGCTTTGCCAACACATCGGCCGACGGACAGGCCTCGGGGGTGTAGTAGTTCTCGAACAGGTAAACCAGAATGTCAAACATAAAGACGGGCTCCTGTTGCTGGCCGGGGCAGGGGGCACCCGACCAAGTAGTTTGACTCTACGCCAAAAAC
>CAIZGG010000253.1 GCA_903932425.1 uncultured beta proteobacterium
AGGCCACCGAACCAGTCGTAGCGGGGCTGCTCTCACAACAAGGCCAACAGTTAGTGTTCTACTATGGTCGAAGCTATCTCGCCCGAGACAATGCGATCGCCTTATATGCGCCCGAACTACCGCTGCGCCCGGGGTCACAACCACTATTACCGATGATGGGTATGCCCAGTTGTATCCGAGACGCCTCACCAGATGCCTGGGGACGGCGTGTGCTCATTAACCGCAAACTCGGCATAGCGGGGGTGGATCCTTCACAGATTGAACTCAGCGAATTGACCTATTTGCTTGAGTCAGGCTCTGACAGAATCGGTGCACTAGATTTTCAACACTCTGCGACGCAATATGTCGCAAGACACACACCGCAACCCACCCTTGAAGAACTGTTAACAGCGGCCGAAAAAGTCGATCGCGGCATGCCGCTCTCATCCGAACTTGACCAGGCCTTATTGCACGGCACTTCGCTGGGCGGGGCCAGACCAAAAGTGATGCTTAACGATGGTGAGCACAAGTACATCGCTAAGTTTTCTGCAAGCAACGATCTGTACAGCGTCGTCAAAGCAGAATTTATCGCGATGCGCCTCGCCGAAAAAGTTGGGCTAAATGTGGCACCCGTACATTTACGGCGCGCGTTGGGTAAAGACGTGTTGTTAATTGAACGCTTTGATAGAACATGGCGCGACGAAAGTTGGCAGAGGCACGCGATGGTGTCTGCGCTGACGATACTCGAGCTCGACGAGATGATGGCGGCCTACGCCAGTTACGAAAACCTCGCAGAAATTATTCGGCACCGATTTTCAAATCCAAAGGCCACTCTGCGGGAGCTTTTCTCAAGAATTGTTTTCAATATTTTGTGCGGTAATACCGATGATCACGCGCGCAATCATGCTGCATTTTGGGATGGACAACAACTAACACTGACCCCAGCTTATGACATTTGTCCTCAATCACGGACCGGACAACAAGCCTCGCAAGCCATGCTGATTCGCGACAACGATCGCACGAGTCAAGTCGGCACATGCATCGCCGCAGCCTCACTGTTTCTGCTCAATCAAAACGACGCCATCAGTATTGTCAATCAACAAGTCAAGATCATCGAGCACGCCTGGCAAGGGGTTTGTGAAGAGGCCTCGTTAAGCGAAGTCGATCAAACGCTATTTTGGCGAAGACAGTTTCTAAACCCCTTTGCATTTCTGAATGCACCTATCGGCGTGAACACTCCAATCTAAACCTATCTCACCATTGTCCAAAAAAAACGCCCGCGCGTTTATGCGCGTTGGTGCCGCGCTCAACGGCCTCATCAGACATCGTGACGCGCCGCTTACGCCGCGCGAGCGCCTCAAGCAACTGCGTTCGTAAAGCTTCGCGCGTGCTGGCGTACAGCGCTTCGCGGCCCAAATCATTGAGCTCGTTCGGATCATTCTCTAAATCGAATAACTGTTCGGGCTCGTCAAGCCAATACACATAGCGCCAACGCTCCGTACGAAGCGAATAGGCGCGCGATTGTTGCGGACTTTTATTCAGTAACAGCCGCGCCTGCCTAAAACTGTAATCAAGCTCAGAAAATACAGCGTCACGCCATTGCATCGGCTCACCGCGCGTGAGGGGCAACAGGCTGCGCCCTTCGATACGCTCAGGCGCACCTGCAACGCCTAGCGCCTCAAGAAAGGTAGGCACCATATCGACAGCTTCAACAAACCGGTCATCCACTGTACCGCGCGTAGTGTCTGCGCGCGCGTCGGGATCCATCACGATACACGGTACGCGCTGCACCGCGTCGTAAAACAATTCTTTTTCGCCAAGCCAGTGATCACCTAGTAAATCGCCGTGATCTGAGGTGAACACAATCAGCGTGTTCTTCATCAAGCCCGCGCCGTCCATGTATTCAAACAACCGGCCGAGATGATCATCTAATTGCTGAATCAAGCCTTGATAGGCAGGGCGCACGATTCGGATACATTCATCACGACTAAAATTTTGGCTTTCTTCGTGCTGCCGATACGCCGCAACAACTGGGTGTGCATCGCGCCGTTCAGCCTCGCTGCGCACAACGGGCAAGCACTGCTCTGCTGTGTACCTGTTGTGATACGGTGCTGGCGCCATATAAGGCCAGTGAGGCTTGACGTAACTCAAGTGCAAGACCCATGGCTTATCGCCCTGCTCGCGCATAAACTCAAGCGCCTGATTGGTCATATAGGCCGTTTCAGAATGAGGCTCAGCCACCCGAGCGGGCAAATAGGTGTTGCGCATATTCCAGCCGCTGACGATCTGCCCATCAGGCATTTGCCCCGCGATGACAAAATCGGTCCAGGGGTCGTCCGAGAGATACCCCTGACGCTTTAAGTAGGCAGGATAGCCGCTCTCAAGCCCTGGTGGATGATGCCCATCATAGCGATCCAATTCACGAAAGCCACCACGTGCTAACAAATAACCGAGCTCAGAGTCGCCTTCAATACCCAGCCGTTTCATACCAGCAAGATCCGGTATGACATGCGTTTTACCTGCCAACACCAAATCACGCCTTGCCTGCGCAAGATATTCGCCAAAGGTGACTTCACCAACAGACAAAGGCACTCGGTTCCAGGTCGTACCGTGACTCGAAGGATAGCGTCCGGTGTAATAACTCATGCGTGAAGGCCCACATACGCCCGAGTTCACAAAGGCTCGGCTAAAGCGCACACCGCGCTTAGCTAGCGCGTCAAGATTGGTTGTTTTTAAATAAGGGTGCCCCTCACAACCAAGGTGATCCGCCCGAAACTGATCAGCCATGATGAATAAAATATTCTGTGTTGTGGTCATAACAATGCGATCTCAGCAGCGTCAAAGCCAGCCGCTAAGCGTGCCTCAACATTGAACGGCCCTTTTAATTTAGGCGCGCGATACGTCGCCGCCAGTTCGGCATAGGTATTGATGGGATCTAACCCACGCTCAGTACACAACCAGCGATACCAATGATTGCCAATCGCTACGTGGCCAATTTCATCACGCAAAATAATATCGATAATCGCAGCGCCCGCCCGATCGCCCCCACTCGCAAGCTTATGGCGTACCGCGGGCGATGCATCCAATCCTCTTGCTTCAAGTGTTCGCGGCACTAAGGCCAATCTTGCCAAGACATCGTCTTGCGTCCGCTCAGCCATTTCCCATAGGCCATCGTGACCTGAAAAATCACCGTACTGAAAGCCTAAGGTTTGTAAATGCTGATTGAGCAAACCAAAGTGCTCACACTCTTCTTGTGCGACGCGCAGCCAGTCGTAATAAAACTGGTCGGGCATGTTCGCAAAACGCCACAGCACATCTAACGCAAGATTGATGGCGTTGAATTCAATATGGGCCAGTGCATGGATGAGCACCGCGCGCCCTTCAAGCGTATGCACACTGCGCAGACCTAGCTGCGCGGGTGGTACAAGTTTGATCGCGGGTCGACCAGGGATATCGACTGGGGCTGAAAAGATACGCGCGGTATCAAGTGTCGTACTCTGACTCAAATCACCTAGACAATCAGCCTTAGCTTGCCAGGTATCGTGACACAGCGCCGTCAGAGCAGACTCTCTAAGCTCCATGGCTTAAGCCAACTGCCACCAGGCAAAGCCCAAGGCGCTTAGCGCGCCGCCTGTCAGCATCGTACGCAAGCGAAAGACCCAGCCAAGCATTAATTCAGGCATCTTGCGCCTCAGCATGCTGTCAAGCAACCATTGAAACGCTAAGCCCGCCATCAACAGCCGCAGGCCTGTTTCTGGCGTAGTCAGCGTGGCACCCCAGCCAACGAGCGCGGGTATCACGCTCCAGACAAACATCGTTACGCGTGGCGCGCTTGCGGGCGCATGCACGGCCATCCCCCACCATAACGCGCCGACGAAACTTAAGATGACCGCGCCATACATGATGAGCGCCATCAGTGCGAGTAACGGATCGATGCATGTATCGACTACTGTCGCTAAGGCAAAGCCCCAAAAGCGCAACAGCCCGAGCAACCCAGGGATTAACGCTGCTGGTGGTGTACGGGTGGGTTGACTCATA
>CAIZGG010000254.1 GCA_903932425.1 uncultured beta proteobacterium
AGTGTTGGCGCAGTCGATTGTTGTTGAAGGCCTCAAGTACGTTGCTGCCGGTATCAATCCAATGGATCTGAAGCGCGGTATCGACAAAGCTGTTTCAGCTGCTGTTGAAGAGCTCAAGAAGCTGTCAAAGCCTTGCACCACAACCAAAGAAATCGCTCAAGTTGGCTCAATTTCAGCGAACAGCGACTTCTCGATCGGCAAAATCATTGCTGACGCAATGGACAAAGTCGGTAAAGAGGGCGTGATCACTGTCGAAGACGGTAAGTCACTCGACAACGAACTCGACGTCGTTGAAGGTATGCAATTTGACCGCGGCTACTTGTCGCCATACTTCATCAACAATCCTGACAAGCAAGTGTCAGCATTGGATGATCCGTATGTTCTGATCTATGACAAAAAAGTTAGCAACATTCGTGATCTGCTGCCCGTGCTTGAGCAAGTTGCCAAGTCGAGCCGCCCATTGTTGATCGTGGCTGAAGACGTCGAAGGCGAGGCTTTGGCCACGCTGGTCGTCAACAATATCCGTGGCATCCTCAAAACCACCGCCGTTAAAGCGCCTGGTTTCGGTGATCGTCGCAAAGCCATGCTTGAAGACATCGCTATCCTCACCGGTGGTACTGTCATTTCTGAAGAAACCGGTATGTCGCTTGAAAAAGCCACACTGGCAGAACTCGGCCAAGCTAAGCGTATTGAAGTCGGTAAAGAAAACACCACCATCATCGACGGTCATGGCGATGCCAAGTCAATCGAAGCACGTGTCAAACAGATCCGTGTTCAGATCGACGAAGCGACATCAGACTACGATCGTGAAAAACTGCAAGAGCGCGTGGCTAAGTTGGCCGGCGGCGTTGCTGTGATTCGCGTCGGTGCTGCGACCGAAGTCGAAATGAAAGAAAAGAAAGCACGCGTTGAAGATGCTCTGCATGCAACACGCGCTGCTGTCGAAGAAGGTATTGTTCCTGGCGGTGGCGTTGCGTTGATTCGCACCCGTGCCGTCGTGTCGAAAGTTAAGGGTGACAACGCTGATCAAGACGCAGGCATCAAGCTTGTGTTGCGCGCCATCGAAGAGCCATTGCGCATCATCGTTGCAAACGCTGGTCACGAGCCAAGCGTTGTGGTCAACGAAGTTGCAAACGGCAAGGGTAACTACGGCTTTAACGCCGCCACCGGTTTGTACGGTGACCTGGTCGAGCAAGGTGTGTTGGATCCAACTAAAGTGACTCGCACTGCATTGCAAAATGCAGCGTCTGTTGCCAGCTTGTTGTTGACAACTGAAGCTGCTGTCTGCGAACTGGCTGAAGACAAGCCAGCTGGCGGCGGTATGCCTGGTGGTGATATGGGCGGCATGGGTGGAATGGGCGGCATGGGCGGTTTCTAAGCTCAGTTGCACATGGCCTGAGCTTCGGCTCAGGGACCTATGTAAGAGTAAAAAATCCAGGCTTCGGTCTGGATTTTTTTATGCGCTTGTTTTTCCCTCTTTATTCTCACGCGCTCGAGCAGCCTTGTCTTACGCACGCACTTGAACCGCCCCTGCGTGGGTATTTGTGCCGGGCAAAATACGCCACCTCGGGGCTGCTCAAGTGCTGAAGTGGATTGATGCGGGGGCAGGGCTGACTTTGGGTGCGCCTGGGGGTATGCTTGAGGGCTCATTAATTCATTTGGTGGCGTGGCATGGGTGAGAAGTCGCAGGTTCAAACGGTTTGGTCTGAGTCAGAGTTAACTGACTTGGCGATGCGTGCATTTCAGGGGCTTGGGCTGACGGAGGCTGATGCGGCGGACGTGGTTAAGGTATTGGTGCTGGCTGATCTTTTTGGCTTAAGTACGCATGGGCTTTCACGTATCGAGTCGTATGGCGAGCGGTTGTTGGTCAAGGGCATCAGCGCTCAGCCCAAGATCACCGTGCAAGCGCCTGCGCCTGCGTTGCGGTTGGTGGATGGTGATAACGGTGTTGGGCCGTTGGTCGGTATGCATGCGCTACGTGCGGCTATGGACGCAGCGCGACAGTGTGGGATCGGGATGGCGTTTGCGCGCGGCAGTAACCATTTTGGGCCGATCTCGCCTTACTCGTTGATTGCGGCAGAAGAGGGCTTTGCCAGTGTGATTGGTAGTAACGCAACAACGACGATTGCGCCATGGGGGGGCAGTGATGCTCGGCTAGGTAATAGTCCGCTTGGTTTTGGAGTGCCTAACCCAGGTGGCTCGCCGTTTTTATTAGATATGGCCATGAGTGTGGTCGCACGCGCCAAAATACGTAATGCGTTTAAGCGTGGTGAGGCGATTCCGGATACTTGGGCAACTGACGCTCAGGGGCGCGCCACAACTGATCCTAAGGCTGCGCTCGACGGTTTCTTGCAGCCGGTCGGGGGGCATAAGGGTTATGGGCTTGCCTTGCTGGTGGACTTGTTTGCTGGGCTGTTGTCTAACGCAGCTTATCTGACGCACGTAAAGTCTTGGGTCGACGCGCCTGACGAGCCACAAAACTTGGGGCACTTTTTTATTTTGATTGATACGCGCATGTTAGGGTCGGCGCAGTGGTTATCAGAGCGCATGATGGATTTTGCGGCGATTTTGCACGATAGCCCCGCTGTTGATCCGGCGCGGCCGGTGATTGTGCCGGGTGAAATTGAATTGAAAAAAATGGCACAGCAGCGGGCTAACGGTATCGTGTTGGATGCGGCAACGGTTTCGCTGTTGCAGCAGCACGCAAACGCTTAACCGGAGAACGCCGTGCACGACTGGACTTGGTTATGGATCCCTGCATCGATTTTTGCCGCCGCCGCTCAAGCGGGGCGTAATGCCATCCAACGTAGCTTGACTGAGAAGCTTGGCACGCTTGGAGCGACGCAGGTGAGGTTCTTGTACGGTTTTCCGTTCGCGGCCTTGTTTGCGTTGGTTGCGCTCTTTGCAACGGGCTCAAGTTTTCCGGCAATGGACCTGACGTTTGCGATGTTTGTCGTGGCAGGGGCCGTATCTCAAATCGCGGCAACGGCTTTGATGCTTGCCGCGATGCGCCAGCGGGCATTTGTCGTGGTCACCGCTTGGACTAAAACAGAACCTGTTCAGGTGGCTGTGTTCGGTTTAGTCGTGCTGGGGGATACGATCTCATGGCTTGCGATGGCGGCAATCGTTGTCGCGACGACAGGTGTGACCATTATGGCGCGCAAACCCGTCAGCGGCCCTCAAGAGGGGCCCGGATGGCAGCCGGCTGTGTTGGGTTTATTGGCCGGCGCCTGTTTTGCTATTGCCGCGGTGACCTTTCGAGGGGGGATCCTCGCTTTAGGCGACGGGCATTTTCTGATGCGTGCTTCGCTGACACTTGCTTGCGGGTTGGGCGTACAAACTTTGTTGCTGGCAGCGTGGATGATGATTTTTCATTATGAAGCGTGGGTGCGTTGCCTGCAAGCCTGGCGTATATCAATCTGGGGCGGTTTACTGGGTGCCTCGGCCTCAGAAGGCTGGTTTCTAGGCTTTGCCCTGACCGCAGCCGCTAATGTGCGTACCTTGGGCTTGGTCGAAGTTTTGTTTGCGCAATTGCTGTCATGGCGCGTGTTTGCAAGCAAAAGCACGCGTCAAGAAACGATTGGAACTGTACTGATTGTGATAGGCGTGGCCTGCCTGTTACTGACGTCGGCATAACGCGCTTTTTGGCCGCTACCTAAACGAGTTGGGCTTGCGGCTAAGCTGGTTCAAGGCTTCGATACTTGATCTCGAACCGGCTAGTCTGTTGCGCGCTCTACAGTAATGGAATCCGTTTGGCAGCCGTTTCGGCAGCTGGCGTACCTTTATATTCTTGAACGATGCGCTGAAGAGTGGCTTTCGCAGCAGGCCGATTATTCAGTTCAACCTGGCATCCCGCAATTAACAGTAAGGCGTCTGGTGCGCGAGTTTCTCTGGGGTATTTTTTCACCATTGCGTCAAGCGTGGCGATCGCCCCCTTGAAGTCTTTTGAGGCATAACGACTGCTACCTAGATAAAACTGTGCCGTTGGCGTGAGCTTGCTGTCAGGGTAGAGCGTTAAAAAGGCGTTCAAGTTGTCGATGGCGTCTTTGTATTGGCCTTTACGAAAGGTCTCGATCGATTGATCAAAGGCTGACTGCTCGCGTGGGTCGGCAGACTTAGCATCGGGCGCACGCGCACCAGAAGTGCCTCCGGGTGAGCCCAACCCAGGCGTCGGTCGCCCGATTTGTTCCATATCGCCGCGCAGCCGGATAACTTCTTGCTCAAGCGCTTCGATTTGATCTGCGAGTTGCATTCGAGCGCGCAGATTGGCCTCGGTGAGCGTCTTAATTTGTTGGCGTAGTTCAACAATCGCCTTGCGGGCATCATCATCGGCAAAGGCCAATGCCGGCTGGGCAATCGTGAGGCCGCCAATTAAAAGTAGGCCAGTACTCAGCAAACGCTTAGAAGTGGTGGTCATAGACATAACATATCCCTTTAAAACGACAAGGCGGCTAGTGAGCCGCCTTGTTTAGTTCAGATCACAGCTTTTAAGCTTAACGCTTATAGTTGAAATCTGCACGACGGTTTTCAGCGTAGTCCGCATCTGAACTGCCCGTGGCTTTCGGCTTCTCTTTACCAAAGCTAATGGTCTCAACCTGAGTGTCAGAAACGCCCTGCAAAGTCAGCATGCGGCGCACTGCTTCAGCACGGCGTTGACCCAGTGCCAAGTTGTATTCAGAACCGCCGCGGGCGTCGGTGTTGCCTTCAATCACAACGCGTTGCTGAGGCGCGCTGACCAAGTATTTACCGTGGGTTTCAACCAGCGAGCGATACTGGTCGCTGACTGTATAGCTGTTGAAATCAAAGTAAACCGAGCGCTGTTTTGCCAAAATGCTTTGTGGGTTGAACGGATCGAGAATGCCAGAGCCGTCTGCGCCACCCGCCCCAGCTTTATCGTCAAGAGAAACCGAGCTACAAGCGGCCAAACTGGCAGCTAAGGCGGCGATGGTGAGAGCTTTTGCGATGCGCGACATGATGGATCCTTTAAGAGGAAATTCAACGGTTATTGAGAAAATGGGCCCCAGGTGGGTTCGCGTATTTCGCCGTTCAGGACAGACAGCGTTTGACGAACGCGACCATCACTGGATACCCCGGCCAGCACGCTTCTACCACCCTGAATTGCGGCATACAGTACCTGCATTCCGTTTGGAGCAAAACTTGGTGACTGATCATCACGACCATCGGTCAGAAGAGACTCTGCGCCCGTAGCTAGATTCAGAGAGGCGATACGATAGGTGCCGTCTCGACGTGTGACAGTTAGCAAAGTTTTGCCATCCGGAGAAATTCGAGGTGAGATATTGTAATCGCCGTTGAACGAGATGCGCCGCGGTTCACCACCATCAAGGCCAGTTTGATAGATCTGGGGGCTACCACTGCGGTCACTTGTAAAGAAAATCGACCGACCATCAGGTGCAAACGTTGGTTCGGTATCAATCAAAGGTGAACGTGTCACGCGGCGCAAATTGGCACCGTCATTCGCGCCCAGTGTGTAAATCTGTGACAAACCATCGCGCGTGAGCACGACAGCCAGGGTGTTGCCATCAGGCGACCACGCAGGTGCCGAGTTGTTACCCTTGTAATTGGCAACGGGTGCGCGTTTGCTGGTGGTGAGGTGATGTACATAAACAACCGGCTTACCCGATTCAAAACTCACGTAAGCCAAGCGTGCACCATCGGGTGACCAGGCAGGCGAAATAATGGGTTCGCGCGAGCGTAATGCGACCTGAGGGTTTTGTCCGTCGGCGTCAGCAATTTGCAATTCGTAGGTTTTGCCCTGTTTCAATACATAGGCGATACGTGTTGCAAATACACCTTTAATACCCGTAATTTTTTCGTAAATACGATCGGCAATCTGGTGAGAAACACGTCGTAGTTCTTTCTCGGTGCCTGACACTGAAAAGCCGTCAAGCGCGCCTCGTTTGACGGTGTCGCCTAGGCGGTATTTCACTTCAAACCGACCATCGGGTAAGCGAACCACTGAACCGTAGGCAATAAAATCAGCGCCTCGTGTGCGCCACTCGTCGTAGGCGATTGGCGTGTCAACGGTGAGTGCTGAGCCAGTTGTAGCGATGAGTCTGAACTGGCCTGAACGCGTGAGGTCGGCTCGGATAATTTCTGCAATCTGGCTGCCCGCAGCATCGCCGCTAAAGTCGGCAATTGCAACGGGGTATTGTTGCGCGCCTGTACCAGAAATATCGACCCGTAACTGCGCCTGCGCGGCCTCTGTGTGAAAAAAAGTGACCGTGACGACGAGGCAAGCAAATAGCCACCCGCAAAGGGAGACGCCTAGCGACTTAAATGCAGTTGGCATGGGGTAGGGTCGATCAAACATCATATGTTGCAGGCTCCTATCAATCATACATATTGTAATTGACGTCGATGTAACCTGGGTAGCTTCCCGAAGATGGTCTTGGGAAGGGCGTGCAGCGACGGATGCCGGTCTCGACAGCCCGGTCAAAGTTCACGTTGCCAGACGACTTTGTCAGCCTGACGTCTGAAATTTGCCCGTCGGACTTTAGGCTGACCCTGAACTGGGCGGCAGGGTTGCCCGCGCCGCCACGGGGTGGAGGTGGAAATGATACGCCCGGTTGTACGCATGCGCGTACTTTTGCGCCGTAGCCGTCATCTCGGCCCCCACCGGCCTGGTTTCGGTCGGCGGTTCCGCCAGGCAGGCCGGCAGCCCCCAAGGCATCGCTACGCATCATATCTTTCAAGGCTTGGTCTTTAGCGGCCCGTTGAGCAGCCTCTTCTTTCGCCTTTTTCTCTGCAGCAGCAACCTTAGCAGCCTCTTCTTTCGCTTTTTTAGCGCCCTCTTCTTTTGCTTTTTTCTCTGCTTCCTCTTTCTCTTTTTTCTCTGCGGCTAATTTATCAGCGAGTTGTTTTTTGACAGCCTCTTCTTTAGTTTTTTTGTCGGCCTCGGCGCGTTCAGCGTCACGACGACGTTGTTCAAGCCGTTCAGCTTCTTTGACTTTTGCGGCTTCGAGTTCTTTTTTAATACGCTCTTTTTCTTTGATGGCCTCTAGG
>CAIZGG010000255.1 GCA_903932425.1 uncultured beta proteobacterium
AGTCAGCGGCTGGTACCACGTACTGCACCAGTCCTTTAATCAAGGCCTCTTGTGCGGTAAAGCGTGAAGCCGACAGCATGATATCCAAGGCCTGAGGTGCGCCAACGGTTGACACAAGATTGCGGATCGCAGTCAAGCGGTAGCCAAGGCCCAAACGGCCTGCGGGAATCGCAAAAGAGCTGACGTCAGACGCGATACGAATATCGCAGCACAACGAAATATTCAATCCGCCACCGATGCAATAGCCATCGATGCGCGCGATCACAGGCTTAAAGGTGTTGTACAGCGCGCCCTGAGCCTCTTCGCCCACGCGCTCATATTCAGCCACCGCATCTGCACCCGTACGTAATTTTTCAAACTGAGAAATATTGGCGCCACTCACAAACGCTTTACCGCCCGCACCGGTCAACACGATGGCACGAATCTCGTCGTCAGCTTCAAACAGCTTAATCGCTTTAGGCACAGCCACCCACATGTCATACGACATCGCATTGTGACGGCCTGGATCATTAAACGTAATCCAGCCAGCTGCGCCACGTTTTTCAACAATCAAGCTGTCAGTGATCTCGCCTTGCAATAGTCTTGTAACGGTCATTTCAAAGGTCTCCTAGTAATTTGCGATAACGTGCCATGGCGTTATCTAAATGGGTTCTCATGGCGTGACGAGCAGCGGCCGAATCCTGACGGGCAATGGCGTCGACAATGAGTACATGCTCATTGCCAATTTCATCAATCCGCGGTGTGCCGGTATTTCTAAAACGAAACGTACGTACAGCGTTATGAATCACGTGGCTTAAGTGTCCCATGATTCGCACAAAGTATGGATTATTCGCGGCATGCGCTACCGCCAAGTGAAAATCAACCGCCGTGTGAGCGGCCACCTGCCAATCGGCCGAGGCTTGCTCGACGCGCTTTAAGGTTTGTTGCAAAGTATCGAGTTGCGCCTTCGTGCGATGCGTGGCGGCAAGGGCTGCAGCGCCCGATTCAATTTCGACTCGCAACTGATGCACATGAATCAATTGCGCCAAATCCATCAGATCATCATGCGAGACTTCAAAGGGGCGCATCGCCAAATCGGCGCATACAAACGTGCCAACTCCATGACGGGTCTCAACAAGGCCAGTTAACTTCAGCCGGGCAATCGCCTCACGCACAACGTTACGGCTCACACCAAACTGTGCACCGAGTTCTTGCTCAGTCGGCAAACGCTGTCCAGGTGCCAGGCTTTCATTCAAGATTCGAGTGCGCAACTGCTGCGCGATTTCGTCTGGCAGATTTTCAGGACGACCCAAGTTATCAAAGGCAGTCAGCGCTTTAGCAGGGCCGCTAGAAATTAATGGTTTGGTGGCTGCCGCGCCACGCCCAACAAACGCTTGTCTGCGCGCGGTGTAGACCGTTGCAGTTACAGAGGGTTTACTCACCATGACTCTCCATCAAAAGACTGACTCTTAGATTGCACCGTCTTTCAGCAAGGCATCAACCTCTTGCGCGCCGATGCCAAATTCTGCATAGACCTCTGTGTTGTGTTCACCGCGATCGGGTGCAGCCGTAAACACCTCGCGCTTTGAACGGCTCATAATCACTGGGTGATTCACAACGCTGATTTCGCCCAAGCTTGGATGCTGCAAAGTTTTTGCCATCCCCAAGTGCACAACCTGCGGATCTTCCATGGTTTCTTTGACGTTCTTGATCGAGCCACAAGGCACACCTGCCTTGTTCAACAACTCAATCCAGTGTGCAGTGGGTTCTTGTTTGGTGCGCGCAGCGATCGCGGCATTCAAGGCGGGTCGGTTTTGACCGCGCGTCTTAAGCAGCTTAAAGCGTGGGTCTTCGGCAAGTTCTGGTAAGCCGATGGCCGTCACAAGCTTGATAAACATCTCAGTGCCCATCGCGGCGAGGTTG
>CAIZGG010000256.1 GCA_903932425.1 uncultured beta proteobacterium
CCATCTTGAAGAAGTCGTGCTTTGCCACCGTTTTGGTGCCTCGCGAACGCCTGTCAGAGAGGCGCTGCGGCAACTGGCAGTTCTTGGCGTGATTGAAATTCGGCCGCGTCAGGGTGCGTTCGTGCTTCAACTGGATGCTGAGCGGGTGGTTGAGATGTTTGAGGTCATGGGTTATTTAGAGGCCGCCTGTTCGGCTCTCGCGGCTAAAAGACATGATGCGAAAGATCGAGTGGCGTTGACACAGGCGCATCAGCGTTGCGTGCAAGCCGCTGCAAACGATGACCCTGAAACTTTCTATACTGCTAACGCCCAGTTTCATGAATGTATTTATCGCGCGAGTCACAATGGTCATCTGGAAGAGCAAACCTTGGGCCTGCGCAATCGTCTCGAGTTTTATCGTCGGGACGTGACGTTTCATGCGGGTTTGATGGCGATCTCTGTCAATGAGCATGAAACGGTGCTGCGAGCAATTCTTGAAATGAACCAAGACAGTGCCGCGACAGCCATGTCTAAGCACCTTGCTACCTTGCGCGGCGACGCCGTGGCGATGGCTTCAATGGTATCGCGTCGTTCAGGGGTGAGTAGACGGGGCAAAGCCTGAGCCTGTATGCGCTAAGCTTGTGTGGTGCCGTCGAATTGCGTCTTCTGACCTTCAGTGTCAGGATAAGCTTTTAAAAATCTGTACCTAGGCTTTTAAAAATCTGCACCTAGTAGAATGATTGTGTGTACAACAGATCCCATAAAACGTACAGGAGCTCACCCGTGAAAATCCTAGGCCATACGCGCCAAGCCCTTGTTGCGGTTGCCTTGCTGTTGAGCTTGAGCTTGACCGCTCAGGCCGCAGAAATTCACGTGATCACCTCAGGAGCCTTTTCAGCAGCCTTCAAAGAACTCGTGCCACTCTATGAAAAACAATCTTCCAACACGGTCAAAGTTTCGTTTGGCGCGTCGATGGGGACGGCGCCTGATGCGATCCCGACGCGTTTGGCACGTCACGAGACCTTCGACGTATTGATTTTGGCGGGCCCTTCGCTAGAAGGCTTTATCCAGAGCGGACAGGTAAAAAATGGTACCCGCGTTGACTTGGCAAATTCCACGATCGGAGCGGTCGTGCGCAAGGGGGCGCCTCGTCCCGATATCAGTACAGTCGCTGCGCTGAAAAGCACATTGCTTGCAGCCAAGTCGATTGCCTATTCAGCCAGTGCAAGTGGCACCTACCTGTCGACAGAGTTATTTCAAAAATTAGGCGTCGCTGAGCAACTTAAAGAGACGGCAAAAAAAATTCTGAGTGAGCGCGTTGGAACTGTCGTGGCCCGCGGAGATGCCGAGTTAGGCTTTCAGCAGGTTAGTGAGTTGTTGCCGATTGCCGGGTTGGATTTTTTGGGTGAGATCCCGGCCGAGGTACAGCAAACAGTGCCGTTTTCAGCGGGCATCACCACCACCACGCAACAGAGTGAGGCCGCGCGCGAACTGATTCAGTTCTTAGCTTCGAGTGCAGCGGCGCCGATTATTAAAAAAACGGGGATGAATCCGATCGTCGACTTAAAGACGCCTGCGCCCCGATAAAATCACCACAGCCGCAATGACGTTTAAGAGCGCTGCTAAGCCCAAGGGCAATTGGTAGCCGTTGCTCAGGTCGTGTAACACGCCAAAAAAAGCGGGCCCCATCGCTGACATGATCTGAATCAGCATGGCGGCAATTCCGAAGATCGCCCCAAATGAGACC
>CAIZGG010000257.1 GCA_903932425.1 uncultured beta proteobacterium
CGTTTGACTTGCACCCGATAAAATCGTCGCGCTTGAACCGAGCGCGCCCGAGTACACCGTTTGCGTTGCGCCTGCGCTGACGGTTGCAGACAGCGCGCTACCGCCTGAACTGATACTTTGCACACCACCACTGCTCAGCACCGTGGCACTCGCAACGCCACCATTTAATATAGATTCAGTTCCACCGCTCCTGACAATAGTCGCACTTGTCAAACCACCAGAACTAAGCACTTGAACGCCACCTGAACTCACAGTCGCTGAGATCGCGCGACCGTCTGCAAGGACGGTGGCAGTACCGCTCAGCAAAATAGTTGCACTGGTTGCAGTACCACCGGCGCTGATCCTCTGTACTCCCCCAGCGCTCAAAATTGATGCGTTGGCAACACCACCGTTGATCGTCAGCACCCCACCGCTGCTTAGTTGTGTGCTTGTCGCGGTTCCACCCGAGCTCACATTTTGTGAACCACCACTACTCACGACCGTTGTGCTACCAATGCCCCCCAACAGAATTGTTTCAATACCACCCGACTTCAGTGCCGTCGCGAAGGTCCGCCCACCCGAGGATATTGTCTGAACACCGCCGCTGCTAATTTGAGTACTACTTGCCGACCCTCCCGAACTCACAGTCTGCGACGCACTGCTGTTCAATATTGAGCCGCTGGCAACACCCATAAGCACAACAACCGAACCACCCGAGGACACCGTCGTGGCATTTGCATAGCCTTTTGAGGACGACCCACCAGACACCCGCACAGTGCCGCCGGAACTTACTGTTGTTGAGTTCGCCGTGCCGCCGCTTGAAATTTGGATGACACCACTGCCATAGATGAGCGATGACAACGCTGATCCGCCCCTAGAGACTGTTACGATCCCGCCTGCATAAACTGAGGTGGAGGTAGCACTCGCGCTACCGAGAACAAGACTGCCGCCGCTGAGTACTGTTGCCGTCGCCGATGCCGCCTTAGAGATCACGAGCTTGCCGCCGGAGTACACCGTGGTAGAAGTCGCAACGGCACCGGCGCTAGACGCTAGGATCGATCCGCCTGAACTGATAGTGACCGAAGAAATGCTTCCACCTGATGAAACGATGACCGATCCGCCAGAGCTGACCGTTGCAGCGATGGCACTGCCACCACTAACCACCCTTACAGATCCGCCAGCTCTTACAGTAGCAGTACCGAGTAAGCCCCCCGAAGACACAACTGCTGAGCCGCCGCTACTAAGCGTTGTTCCGATTGCACTACCACCACTTGAAGTCGTTTGGACCCCTTGACTCAGGACTGCCGCACTCGTCGCCACCCCACCGCTCGATATGGTTTGAATTGCGCCCCTACTCAAAAGCGTATTGCTTGCCGCGCCAGCCGACATGACAATTTGACTGCCACTGCTTAAGACAGTCGTGGCGCTTGCAACTCCACCCGAGGAAATAATCTGAATACCGCCGCTGCTGACTGCGGTTGCGCTTGCCAAACCACCAGAGCTAATGACCTGCGAACCAGCGTTACTGACGAATGTCGCATTGGCGACTCCACCGCTACTGATTACCTGTGTGCCATTACTAATGACTTCGCCCGTCACAGTACCCGTCACATCCGACGTGAAGGCCGCGGCAGGCCTATTTAAAACCGTTTGGACGAGCACGGTCGCGAGTAGCGTTGAAAGCAACCCGGAAATACTGAACTTCAAGTAGCGCGTTCGGCCGTAAAATCTCCGAACGACGTTAACGCGCTTCAAGCACACTCCCCCAAAGTTAGGGTTTCAAGGTGGCGAATAAGTTTTCAATCGCTGCGGTCTCAATTTTTACTAAGAATTAATTTGGGCGCATTGTTTCTTTTCTGCTCTGTATTTTTTCCCAGTCAGACGCCTCTGCAGAGTAACAAAAATACGCCATTTAGCTAAGTTATTTCGCAGTAAACGAACATTTCATCTAAATTTTTATTAGATTGTTGTCAAAATGAAAAAATAAAGATTAATTTGGTTATGCAAACCGGTCTAAAACTTAGCTTTGTATGCATATTGTGCTTGCTCGTTGCGCAACGACTATGCCGAGAACATTGGCGTACGCCTTGTTGGGCAAGAAATACGCCGAACAATTCGAAGCTCTGCGCAAAAAACGCCTAAAAAATTGAATGCGGCGTCGCTAATGCCAAACCTGCTGGTCGGATTCGGCCTGATCATAAAAACAGACAAGCCGATTCAATCAATAGTCAGGTGGCTGAACACCGTAGAAACTAAGCCAACTGGCAGATTTGTGATGTGCGTGTAATCGAGTGCGAAGGGACTCGATTTTTTAAAAGCTTTTGCACATAGGTCTGCGACATCCACGCCATCTGTTGCCCAACGACAAATTGCGTCATCAGCATGAACGGGTACGGCACGCGCAGCGTTATTTAGAAAGAATAAATTATCAACGGCTTTTGATAAAGTTCGGATGTCTTGTGCTGGATCAAATGCGTGTTGCAACACATAGACTGCGTAGCCGTGATGGGCTCGGATATGACCAGTGTCTACTTGTTCGATAAACAGATCGCGATGGATAACGCTAAACCGCGGATCACTGACATATTCGGTTGCCATTTTCATCATGTTGGCAGAGATATCGACTCCAATGATCTGCACGTCAATTCGCCTCAGCACTTCTTTGGCAAGTCGTCCGACACCGCAACCATAGTCAATAATGACCTGATTAGGCTTGACTCCACACTGATCGATGAACGCTTGGGCAGTCCAGGGAGTTTCTTTTAACCAACGCTCTTCTGTCGATATCCCCTCCTCTGGCGTCAAAATCCAGCCCTTGGCTAATTCAAGGCTTGTCACATCAAAAATTTCGGGTTTGTATAACGCCATAACTAATGACCTAGAAACTAATTCTCATTCGAGCGTTTTTATCTTAGCAGAGAAGAGCGAGCGCAATTCAGAACATAATTTTCAAAGCAAAACTACCCAAACTCAGCGTCTGACGGCCCTCAGGCAGCCAGCATGTTAATTTGCGCTGAATCCTGACCTAGGCGTCAATAATCAGTCTCTGACAATGCCCCCCACGTAGGCTGGGCAGGTACAAAATCCTTCAACTTTTGTTGAGCTAACGCATTTAAATGCCACATAAAAGCAATCGCTTTACCCGCAGGATCGACCTGTGGAAACTTATTGCTGTCAAAATAAATTGGCACAAAGCGAGACCCTAATAATTTTTTATTCGGTGCGAACGCCAACTGTGCAACCGCGGCGATCCCTGCCACATTGGCGGTGCTGAGCCCGCCGATACCAAGAAAGTTTCCAATCGAGTAAAACACAGGGCGTCCAGCAATGCACTCGGCGGCTCGCAGAACGTGGGGGCCGTAGCCCACGATGGCATCAGCACCCGCTGCAATCGCAGCACGCGCAAACTCTCGCGAATCGCCTCGCGCTTCACCCAAAAAGGTCTCTGGCCCCTCTGGCAGTTCGATATGTGCTTCGCCTTCGGCACCAGCATGCATGGCCACAACGACCACATCCGCAGCGCGCTTCGCTGCGGCGATTAATTCAGTGACCACGCCCAAGTCGTTGATACTGTTCTGCTGGGGATAAAACCCCACAGAGACCAGCGCAAGGTTGACCTCACCTAGAGCAAAGGTCTCAAATTGGCCTCGCACATGACCCGAACCAACAATACCGTGTTGATTCAAATGACCGAGCGTATCCGCGAGACCCGCGCCCCCAAAATCCAAGCTGTGATTGTTGGCTAAGGTCACGGCCTGAAAGCCACTGTTTTTTAATAATTTAGCGGTGCCAACCGGAAAGCGAAAGGCATAGGACACCCCTGGTATGCTGGGTTTTGAGGTCTCAGTCAATTCTGTAATGGGGCCCTCTAAATTACCAAATAAGAAAGAAGCCTGACCAAACTCTGGGGTCGTCTTTACAAGATGCGAAACCACAGCCTGCAAACTACGGGCATTAAGCTCGTGATCCTTAGAAAAAACCATATCACCCACTCCAGTGATCACAAAGGAGCCGGGGGGCAAAGTATCCATTCGCTCGCCAGAGCAATTCATCCACGTTGCGACGGCATTGGCCGGAGAAACAGCGATCAGGCAAGACAACGTAACAAAACTAGCAAAGAGTCTGAAACAAGTGTGCATGACTAGGCATAATCATTTAAAAAAACATAATCATTTAAAAAAACACCATGTTTTATAAATTAGGTGTCCGATGACTGTCAATCGATAGATGCACTATCTTTAATACCTTTGCGATAATTAGCCGCTCCTGTTGGACGCTGTAATGGGTACGAAGTGGCCACCTTCGAGACTAAGACTTAACCTTTGCCTTTGCGACAGCAGGCGTGACAGCAATAGGCGTATTTCTATCGGTCACCACTTCAAGCGTTGTCTTTGAACCCTTGCAAGTCCCAACCCTCTTTGTCGAGCAGGGCTACAGCCCCGAGATCACAACCACACGCATTTTGGATGAAGTCGCTCGTATCAACGAACTTTCAACCACAACTAAACTACTTATACAACGAACAAAAACAATTCGAACAGCCATGGAGTTTGCGCTTAAAGCAAAATCTTACTGGGCAAAACTCTGAGGGCGCAATAAATGTCAGCCACCTTTCTGCGGCAAATTATATTTTTCTGGATCGCCAGTGGCTTAGGCTTCGCAGCGGTAACACATGCCCAAAACGCTTAAAAAGCTTTAGCTGAAAAAGTGCCGATCGCAGATGTGCATCGACACGTGCAACGTTGGGTCAGCGCCGAGTTAGGGTAATGAGATTAGAGTGAAGCTGAAAATGAAATATCCCGCCAAATGTTGCTAGAGCAACCATATGGCGGGACATCGTTAGAACCTACACCACTGCTTGCGCATCGCGCAGCGATAGTGATCGTGATTTAGATTGCTTTCAACATCGAAGCAGCGTCACTGACTTCAAACTTGCCAGGGCCTTCGTTATGAAGAACCTTGACTACGCCGTCAACGATATAAGCAGCATAACGGTTTGAACGCACACCCATGCCGCGTGCAGTCAGATCTAATTCAAGCCCTAACGCTTTGGTCCAGACAGCTGAACCATCGGCCAACATGCGCACTTTGCCAGCCACTTTTTGCTCACGGCCCCAAGCGCCCATTACAAACGCGTCGTTCACAGCTACGCACCAAACCTCGTCAACGCCCTTGGCTTTGATCGCGTCAATGTGCTCAACGTAACCAGGTACGTGTTTAGCCGAACAAGTTGGGGTAAAGGCACCAGGCAAGGCAAACATCAAAATCTTTTTGCCTTTGACCATGTCAGCAACCTGAAAGGCATTTGGGCCTACGGTGCAACCGGCGGTTTCAGTTTCGATAAATTCTGTGAGGGTGGCATCGGGTACCCGATCGCCGACTTTGATCGTCATGTGCGCTCTCCTAGGGGGTCACGGGTAGCGACGGCCACCACATCTGATCCCAGCGTGTCGCTTATCATAAGCTACTAAGCAAGCGACACACCGAAACCAGCCCCTTTACCCTATCAGCAATAGGGTTATAGCCCAGTGAATACCTATTTTTTAGGCTCGTCTTTCACGCGGTAAACCAGCACTGGGTTATGCGTCAGCGCCAGTACCTTGGTGGTCACACTGCCTAGCAGCAGCTTAGAAAACCCACTGCGACCATGGCTGCCGATAAAAATCATGTCGCAGTGATAATCAATCGCTGCCTGAACAATGCCGTCGGCAATATTAAAGTTTGATACCGCGTGGGCACTTGACTTCACCCCGGCAGTGTCAGCACGGTCAATAATAGCTTTCAAGTACTTTTGAGCTTGCTCGGCGTTTGCTTTTTCATAATCTTCATCGGTAAAAGCATAGGCCGCCGACATGCCGTCAAAGCCCATGGTGGCAGCAAAAGGCTGCGTGACATACAACGCCACGATTTCAGCGCCTGTTGATCGTGCGAACGAAATGCCCGCATTCGCGGACTGGGCAGACAGGGCCGAGCCGTCGGTAGGGATCAGGATTTTCTTAAACATTGTGCACGCTCCATAACAAGGGTTCGAACACCTATCCTAGCCCCTTCGCCCAATTTATTCTAGTAACGATTGATGCGATTTTGATCTTTATCAAGCTTTTAGCCTGCTAAAAAGGCGTTCGATGACACCCAATGCTTAGGCTCGTGGGCTTGCGCAGAGGCGCAGGAACACTTAAGAACTACCAGTTGCCGCACGATACAGCACGGTGCAGCGCGTGCCCGAGCGACAGTAAGCCAGAACCGGCGCCGGCAGCGTTTGGAGTAATTCTGCAAAGTGAGTGACATCGTCAGACGTCATCTGACCGCTCACCACCGGCTGATAGGCCACACGTAGGCCAGCCGCGCGAGCCGCCTCGGATACCGCAGCCGAAGTCGGCTGATTAGGGCCGTCTTCAAAATCTGGTCGATTAATAATGACACTTTTAAAACCAGCTGCGGCAACCGCAGCCATATCGTCGGGGGTCAGTTGCGGTGCAACCGCAAAATCAGACGTCAAAGAATTAATTGGGGTGGCCACAGTCAGATCCTGCAAAAAGTGAAAAATAACGATCACGCACTACCCTGAACTCTTTCATGAAATCAAAGTTCGGCGCAACGCATAAAAGCTAGTATACGCAACGAAACCCGACATATACGACGTAGAGCTCTGCAGGCTTGAACTGCATCCCGTCGATTTTCATCTTAGACGGGCCATACCACCAAGAGCCGCCTGCCGTTAGCCGAGAACCCTCTTGAGCATCGGCCAGCCACTCCCAGACGTTTGCCCCCATGTCGAACAAACCATTCACACCTGGGC
>CAIZGG010000258.1 GCA_903932425.1 uncultured beta proteobacterium
ACGCTGGTGAAAAAATCCACGTCTGAAATCAAGCAAGCCGATGCCACTGGCAAAGCCCGCACGATTCAGGTGGAGGTCCGTAAAAAGCGTACCTTCGTCAAGCGCGATGCAACCGAAACGGGTGAAACGCCTGCAGCAGAAAATGCAGAGTCTTCTGTTCAGGTTTCGGCGCCTGGTGCGGCACCTGCTGATGCGCCATCGACCGTTGCCGCACCAACTGCTGTTGCTCAGGCGCCGGTTGAAGCGGTGGCAGTGCAGGCCGAGCAGTTAGCCGCGCAGCCAAGTCCTGAAACCTCGGTTCCTGAGACCAACGCCGCTCAGACAGCCAGTGCGCCACAGGCGCCAGTTGATGAGTCGCCTGCGTCCAATACCAGTGCACCCGACGCGCCGGCGAACTCAACCGAACAGGCTCAGCCAGCGCCTGGCGCGCCCGAAGCCGAACCCGTCAAGCCAGTCAGCGCTGCGCCGGAAACCATTGCGGCGGCTGCGCCTGCGGTGGCACCCGCCGTTCCCGCCGATGCTCACGTGACTGCGTCGACTGAGCCCACCCCCGAGGCTGGCCCCGCGGTCGTTGAAAAAATCGAGCAAGCACCAAGCACACCTGCAGACGGCTCGACGCCAAGCGCTGCAGCACCAGTCGTTGCAGCGCCAGTCGTTGCCGAAGCGCCAGTTTCAAAAGTGTTTAAACCCACGCGCGGTCGAGCTGTAGCTCCTGTGCACGTGGTTGTTGAGGGTGCTGTGCGTGACGAAGCGCGCCGCGCCTCTGAAGCAGAGGCCGCGGCCCTGCGCGAGATGCTGAACCGTCCGCGTAAGGTCGTTAAACCACCAGAACCCGATCCAGCCGCTTTGTCTGGCACGCTGCATAAGCCTGCCGGTGCTCCTGCTAAAGGTGCCAAAAAAGAAGGCGCAACTGATGCTGCTGGCAAAAAAGTACTGAAGTCGGGTCAAATTGCCTCGACTTGGTCAGACGATGCTTCGCGTAAGAAGCCTGCTGAAAAGCGTGATGCTCCTGCGGCACCAGGGCGCGAGGGTTGGCGCGCTGGCGGTAAAAGCAAGTCTGGCGGCAAAAAAGGTGGTCGCGGTTCAAACAATCAGGCTCAAGAGCAACGCGAACCAGCACCGATCGAATTCATCGCGCGCGAAATCCATGTGCCCGAAACAATTAGTGTGGCCGACTTGGCTCACAAAATGTCGGTCAAAGCTGGCGAGGTTATTAAACATTTGATGCAACTCGGTCAGATGGTCACGATTAATCAAGTGCTTGATCAAGAAACCGCAATGATCGTGGTTCAAGAATTAGGCCACAACGCGATTGCGGCCAAACTCGACGATCCCGAAGCGTTCTTGGACGAGGATGCTCCGCACGCTGACGTACTGTTATCGCCACGTGCGCCAGTTGTCACAGTGATGGGACACGTGGATCACGGTAAGACATCTTTGCTCGATTACATTCGCCGCGCAAAAGTTGCGTCTGGTGAGGCTGGTGGGATTACTCAGCACATCGGCGCATACCACGTGCAAACCGAGCGCGGTATGGTCACGTTCTTGGATACCCCAGGCCACGAAGCCTTTACTGCCATGCGTGCCCGCGGCGCGAAGGCTACGGATATTGTGATTTTGGTGGTTGCTGCCGACGACGGTGTGATGCCACAAACTAAAGAAGCGATTCACCATGCCAAGGCCGCAGGTGTGCCGCTGGTCGTGGCTGTCAACAAGATTGACAAACCCGAAGCCAACCCCGAGCGTGTTAAGCAAGAGTTGGTGGTTGAACAAGTTGTGCCTGAAGAATACGGTGGCGATGTGCCGTTTATTTCGGTGTCAGCCAAAACGGGGCAGGGCATTGACGATTTGCTAGAAAACGTTTTGCTCCAAGCCGAAGTGTTAGAGCTAAAAGCTGCAATCGATGCGCCAGCAAAAGGGCTTGTCATTGAAGCGCGCCTGGATAAAGGGCGTGGCCCGGTTGCAACGATTTTGGTTCAAAGTGGCACACTGCGTCGTGGTGACGTCGTGTTGGCCGGCTCAAGCTATGGGCGCGTACGTGCCATGCTCGATGAAAATGGTAAACCCATTCAATCGGCAGGCCCTTCGATGCCAGTTGAAATTCAAGGCCTCACTGAAGTGCCTGTTGCCGGCGATGAACTGATGTCTTTGGCTGACGAGCGTCGTGCCCGTGAGATCGCGTTGTTCCGTCAAGGTAAGTTTCGTGACGTTAAGTTGGCGCGTCAGCAGGCCGCCAAGCTCGAGTCCATGTTTGACAATGCTGCCGAGGGTTCACAAAATCTATCGCTTATCGTCAAGACCGATGTACAAGGCTCGCAAGAGGCTCTTGTTACTTCGTTGGTGAAACTGTCTACCGACGAGGTACGCGTGCAAGTGGTTCACGCGGCGGTTGGAGGTATCTCTGAAAGCGATGTGAACTTGGCGATTGCTTCGGGCGCTGTGTTGATTGGCTTTAACGTACGTGCCGATGCAAGCACGAAAAAGCTTGCAGAATCCAACGGCGTAGACATTCGTTACTACAACATCATTTATGATGCGGTCGATGAGATCAAGTCTGCCATGTCGGGCATGCTGGCTCCAGAAAAGCGCGAAGAAATCATCGGCTTGGTCGATATCCGCGAGGTGTACACCATCTCACGTATTGGTACGGTTGCTGGTTGTATGGTGGTAGATGGCGTGGTGCGTCGCGACTCGCAAGTGCGCTTGTTGCGTAACAACGTTGTGCATTGGGCCGGCTGGCTTGATTCTTTGCGTCGCTTTAAAGACGATGTCTAAGAGGTTAAGTCAGGCTTTGATTGCGGGATCACCTTGCGTGGTAACAACGACCTTCAGGTCGGTGACCAACTCGAGATCTTTGAAATCAAAGAAGTGGCTCGTTCACTTTGATCGCCTGAATGACACGTCACAAGCAGAAAACCGCGCCGGGGCGTAATTTGCGCCTCGCTGATCAGATTCAAAAAGATCTGGCCATTATTATCCAACGCGAAATCGATATGAGTCGCGCGGGATTGATCACGCTGTCTGGTATTGAGTTGACAGCTGATTACGCTCACGCGAAAGTGTATTTCACGGTATTGGGAGCCGAGCCCGAGGTGGCAGAAAGGCTCTTGAACGAAAAGGCCGGTTGGCTGTACTCACAGTTGTACAAACTGCTGCACATTCATACTGTTCCGAATTTGCGATTTTTTCACGACCCTCAGCTCAAGCGCGGCATTGCAATGTCAGCGCTGATTGATCAGGCAAACTTGCCTGGTCAGTACGCGGGTGTCCCTGACGAGCCTGAAGACAAGCCGTAAGGCTATCGTCTTATCCTGGAATCTGACGATGGCTAAACGACACGGGCGTGTGCTCGATGGAGTCTTGTTGCTAGACAAACCAGTGGGTTTGTCCAGCAATCATGCTTTGCAACGCGCCAAACGGGCGCTTGATGCACAAAAGGCAGGGCACACGGGTACGCTTGATCCGTTTGCAACAGGCTTGTTGGTTTGCTGCATGGGGCGCGCAACAAAGATTTCTGGCGCGATGTTAGGTGCTGACAAGGGTTACTTAGCGACGATCGCTTTTGGCCAAGAAACTGACTCTGGCGATTTAACCGGAATCGTTGTCGCTCAAGCGGCTGAAGGCTTTTCTGGGATTACCCAAGAGGCTTTAGCCGCAGTCTTGCAGACATTTTTGGGGACGCAAATGCAGATCCCACCGATGATTTCTGCCCTCAAACGCGATGGTAAGCCGCTTTATGAGTACGCACGGCAAGGTATCGTGCTTGAACGCGAGCCGCGTGAAATTACGATTCGTAACATTGATCTGCTAGCATTCTCGCCGCTGTCGGCGCAAATTCAGGTGCACTGTACAAAAGGTACGTATATCCGAACGCTGGCGCAAGATATTGGTCGCGCACTTGGGTGTTATGCCCATTTGTCGGCACTCAGGCGAACGCAGGTAGGACCGTTTTTACTTGAGCATGCAGTCGAGCTTGAAACGCTACAAACAATGACTAACCCCGAATCGCATTTAGTTGCCATGAGTGATTTACCTGCTGGGCTTGTTCCGGCAGCAAAAACCGCAGTTTCGCCGAGTGTTGTCACACCCGGTTCTATTCACGAACTACCGGCAGGCATTGAGCCTGTGCAGGCTCACTAAAGGATTAGTATGTCACGCGCATTGCGTAACGTTGCCATCATCGCCCACGTTGACCACGGCAAAACAACATTGGTTGACCAACTTCTGCGTCAATCGGGCAC
>CAIZGG010000259.1 GCA_903932425.1 uncultured beta proteobacterium
AGGCTTCAAGCCCCTCGCAAGTTGAGCCTCACGAATATCCTGCCACTGCACGCCAAGCTCAGGAATTAAACGCAACGTCAGCCCAACGCCTAACGCCACCCTTTCGGCGTCGACCCAACCTAACCGCTCAAAAGGTTGCAACAACCGAGCTACTACGTGCATCATCTGCGTGAGTGGCGTGGTCATTGACACCACCAAGGCAGCCAGCACCAGCGTGCACAACCGCAAGATCATTTCGAGCGTTTGTAAGACACCGTGGGACCTGACAGACAAACCGCCCAATACCAACAGCAGCCAGACAAGCGGGCGCACTTGTTGCCAGATTTGCTGTAGCGACGCACCTGTAGAGCGCACGGATAAGCACACCAGCACAAACACAACAAATAATAGAGCAGGTGAGTGCACCCACATCAGCGCGGTACTAGCGACTGCCAACACCGCCAGCTTGAGGCCAGCAGAGGCGCGGTGCAACCGCGTGTTACCCGGAAGGTACAGTGAGCCAATCATTTTCTGTGCAAAGGCTTAATGTTCAATGTTGCGCGTTGTATCAGCATCAGGCGCAGTGCTCTTGGTACCAATCCAAGGCCTGAGCCGGCACCCCGTCAAACACCAAACGCCCTTGATCAATCACCAATACCCGATTCATTTGCCTCATCAGCGTGAGATCGTGGCTGACCACTAAGGCGGATTGAGGCAACCTCGCTAAATGCTGCTCGAATCGATTCCGTAAACGTAAATCAAGCTGCGTGGTGGGTTCGTCAAACACTAAGATCTCTGGCTCGGTCGCGAGCACGGCCGCCAGGGCGACTAACTGCCGCTCACCGCCCGACAGAGTGTGCACGCTGCGCTCTGTTAAGTGACCAACGCCCAGGCGCTCGAGCGCTGCTTGCGCTCGTAATGTACGCAGTTCAGGATCGGGTTCGCGGTGCTTAAGGCCAAATTCAATGTCTTCGTGCACCACCGGAAACACAATCTGATTATCGGGGTTCTGAAACACAAACCCCACTTTACGGCGCACGGCCGCCACAGCTTTTGCGGTGTCGATGCCGTCGACACAGATTTGCCCCGTTTTGGGCAGAAGCAGGCCGTTGATCAACCGAACAAAAGAGCTTTTACCCGAACCATTGGGTCCAATGACCCCAATACGCTGCTCGGACAGGGTCAAACTCAGGTCGGCCAACACCAGCCGGTGGTCGCGCTCAACAGAGACGTTTTTAAACTCGATTAACATGGTGACCGATTATGCACGATAACCCTCGGTAAACGCGCGTAGCATCGTAAACTACGCATTGCTGATTTGGCTGCCTTCGCTAGACTAATGGATTTCGCTAGGCAACTCAAAATTTTTGCCCCATCGCCCCGAACTTTCTTAAATATCTGCACTCCAACAGTCAATATGAAAAAAATCATCAAAACCGACGCCGAATGGAAAGCCCAACTTTCTGCCGAAGAATATTACGTCGCACGTCAAAAAGGCACCGAACGGCCGTTTACGGGGCGTTTTTGGGATCACAACGAGCATGGCATCTATCGCTGCGTCGGCTGTGGCACGGCCCTGTTCGCCTCTGACACAAAATTTGATGCGGGCTGCGGCTGGCCAAGCTATTTTGTGGCGATTGATGGCGACAATGTGCGCGAAGAAACCGACCATACGCACGGCATGATTCGCACCGAAGTGATGTGTAACGTCTGCGACAGTCACCTGGGGCATGTGTTTCCAGATGGGCCTCCCCCAACGGGCTTGCGCTATTGCATTAACTCACTTTCACTGACTTTTGAGCCGCTCAAACCTTAAGGTCTTCCTCGCCCTAAACGGCGAGGTCTCGCAAAGCCAATAATGAAAAAATTTCTTTTTGACCTCTTTCCGCTGATTTTATTTTTTGCGGCCTACAAGTTTGCCGATATCTATGTCGCCACGGGCGTTGCGATGGCCGCTGCAATCTTGCAGATTGTATGGATCAAATTTACCGGCAAACCGATCGAAGGCATGCACTGGATCAACCTGGGTGTGATCGTCGTCTTTGGCGGTGCAACGCTTTGGTTTAAAGACGATACTTTTATCAAATGGAAGCCAACCATGCTGTACTGGCTGTTTGGTGGCGTATTGTTAGTGAGTCAACTATTTTTAGGCCGCAACCTGATGCAAAAACTGCTCGGCGAAAAAATCTCGATGAGCGATACCGCCTGGACGCGCCTCAATCTGAGTTGGGCGCTGTTCTTTATCGCTGCGGGTGCCATCAATCTTTTTGTCGCATTTTCGGGCTATTTCACGACTGACCAATGGGTCAACTTTAAGGTGTTTGGGCTGATGGGCTTGCTGATTGCCTTTGTCATTGGGCAATCGGTTTGGTTAGGCAAACACATTGACACCAAAGACAGCGAGCCTAAGTCATGAGCGCCCCCTCAGCGCACGCTGGCGCCGCCCAGACAAACCCCCATCTGACGCTTTTGCAAGAGCGGCTCGCCGTACTCAACGCCAGCCAACTCGACATTCAAGATGAGTCGCATTTACATGCGGGCCATGCCGGCAATAAAGGTGGGGCCAGTCATTTCCGGGCCACGATCGTGGCCGAATGCTTTTCTAACCGACCGATGGTTGCGCAACATCGGCTGGTGTATGATCTTTTGCGCGATTTAATCCCCTTCCCGATTCACGCACTTGCGCTGACAACTCGGGCGCCCTCCAAAGGAAATCCATGAAACGTATCATTATGCTCGCTGCCTCATTGGCGCTTGCAGCACCTCTGTATGCACAAAATGTGGCAACTGTAAACGGCAAAGCCATCACGCAAGAAAGCGTCGATCAATTTGTCAAACTGCTCATTAGCCAGGGCCAGGGCGCCACGGATACCCCGCAGTTACGCGAACAGGTCAAAGAAGAGTTGATCAATCGTCAGGTCATGGTGCAAGCCGCCGAGCAAGCTGGCATCGCCAAAGACCCTACCGTTGCAATTCAACTTGAATTAAGCCGCCAGGGGATTATGGTTCAAGCCTTGATGGCCGACTATGTCAAAAAGAATCCCGTGACCGAAGCCACTGCCAAAGTCGAGTACGAAAAACTCAAAAAAGCTGAATCCGGTAAATTTGAATACAACGTGCGTCATATTTTGGTTGATGACGAAAAGCTTGCAACTGATATGCACGCCAAACTCAAAGCCAAATCGGCTAAGTTTGAAGACTTGGCTAAGCAATCAAAAGACACCGGTTCTGCTGAAAAAGGTGGTGATCTTGGTTGGGCTCCTAACACCAACTACGTTGAGCCCTTTGCGAAAGCCGTCGCTGCAACCAAAAAAGGCGAACTCGCCAGTGCACCCGTTCAATCTCAATATGGCTGGCACGTGATTGAAGTGATTGATATTCGCCCGATCGAGTTTCCTCCGTTTGAACAGGTTCGCCCTCAACTCGAAGAGATGATGAAGCAAACCGCTTTGTCAACCTATCAAGCTGAATTGCGCGGCAAAGCAACGATCAAGTAAATTCAACGTCCGCTAAAAGAGCGCGCAAGCCGTCTTCGTCAAGCACGGTCACCCCTAGCTCGCGCGCTTTTTCAAGTTTGCTGCCGGCGTCGGTGCCCGCGACAACAAACGATGTCTTTCTTGACACCGAACCGGTGACTTTTCCGCCTGCGGCAACGATCAGGCTTGACGCCTCTTCGCGTGACCACACGGGCAACGTACCCGTCAAGACAAAGGTTTTGCCAGACAAGCCCGCACTACGTGCCGCCACTTCAGCTTGAGGCTCAACGCCTTGCTCACGCAAAGCGTGCACAATCTCTTGATTGTGCGTTTCGGCAAAAAACCGGGCAATCGAACCTGCGACCACAGGCCCAACGTCATTGACGCCTAACAAGTCATCAACACTTGCGGCCATCACGTTCTCAATCGAGCCAAAATGCAGTGCAAGGTCACGGGCTGTGGTTTCGCCGACATGGCGAATCCCCAACGCAAAAATTAAGCGACCAAGAGGCGGCTGTTTAGCCTGTTGAATTGCGGCAATCAAGTTGTCCGCAGATTTTTGCCCCATGCGCTCAAAGCCCGCAAGCTCAGCCGCTTGCAGGGTAAAGATATCGGCAAGCGAATGAATCCGCTCGCGATCGACAAGTTGCTCGACAAGTTTTTCGCCTAAGCCTTCAATATCGAGCGCCTTACGACCAGCCGCATGAATCAAACTTTGCTTGCGCTGAGCAGCACAAAACAAGCCGCCGGTGCAACGCGCAATCGCTTCGTCTTCAAGACGTTCAATCGCAGAGCCACAGACCGGGCACGCGGTCACCATCACAAATTGCGGCGCAAACGCAGGGCGTTTTTCAAGCACAGGGCCCACGACTTCAGGGATTACATCGCCGGCACGACGCACAACAACCGTATCCCCCACACGCACGTCTTTACGACGAATCTCATCCTCGTTATGCAAGGTGGCATTGGTGACTGTGACGCCCCCGACAAACACTGGGGCCAAGCGTGCCACTGGGGTAATCGCACCCGTGCGCCCTACTTGCACTTCGATGTCTAGCAGTGTGGTGAAAGCCTCTTGCGCCGGAAATTTATGTGCGACCGCAAAACGCGGTGCACGCGCCACAAAACCCAAAACACGTTGGGCCTCAAGATCGTTAACTTTGTAAACCACGCCATCAATATCATAGGGCAGGCTCGCACGGCGCGCGCCCACTTGCTCGTAATAGCGCAACAGGTCAGCAGCACCCTGAGCCACGACATGCTGCGTCACGTTGACAGGTAAGCCTAAGCGCGCCATCCAATCAAGCATGTCGCTATGCTTGACCAATTGCAAGCCACCCACATCACCCCAGCCATACGCAAAAAATCTCAACGGGCGTTGGGCTGTGATACGAGGATCAAGTTGCCGCAAACTACCCGCTGCGGCATTGCGCGGGTTCACAAATATTTTTTCACCACGCGTGCGCTGCGCTTCATTTAACAGATCAAAATCAGCCAGGTTCATAAAAACCTCACCACGAACTTCAAGCACCTCAGGGATTTCGTGAGGCTCGCCCGTTAAACGAAGCGGAATCGACTTGATGGTACGTATATTGCTCGTGACGTCTTCACCGGTTTGCCCGTCGCCGCGGGTCGCAGCCTGCACGAGCGCGCCACGCTCGTAGCGCAAATTAATCGCCAGGCCATCAAGCTTTAGTTCGCAGAAGTAATCCACCTGCTCAGCGCCACTGAGCTTGCCTGCTGCTCTAAGCGTATCGCCAACACGCTTATCAAACGCGTGTACATCCTCAGCTTCAAAGGCATTACCCAACGACAGCATGGGGACCGCGTGCGTCACGCTGCCAAACGCCGTCAAGGGGGCAGCACCCACACGTTGTGTAGGTGAGTCGGGCGTGATGAGCTCTGGATAACTCGCTTCAAGCGCCTGCAGTTCGCGCATCAGCAGGTCGTACTGGGCGTCACTGGTCTGGGGCGCATCCTGCACGTAATAAGCGTGATTATGTCGCTCGATCTCGCCGCGCAACCATGCCGCGCGTGTAAGGGCTTCTGTCATACACCGCCCCAGCAGGCGTTAAACAAATACGCGCAAGGCGCGCGCACCACCTGCATTAAAGCCGGCATGTTCTAAATTGACATAGACGGTTTTAAGTTGCTCGTCGATTAAAAGTTCGGCTCCGGCTTGAAGTGGACGATCTTGATCGTCAACCAACTCAGCACCCAGGCGTCGGGCCAATTCGTGACCAATTTCAGCCATTCTGCCAAACGCACGCGTATCAACAGGGCTGCGTGGTACATCTAACAACAAACTTAGACGATCAACGCCCGCCATCCCCGCATCAAACGACTCTTCGTCAGCGCGCGACAAGGTAAAACAAACAAAACCGTGGTCACCGCACCAGGCAAAACGCCCCATGTACGGCACAAAACCCATCGATTGCGCAGCGCTGCTCACATCTGCGACTGAGCGCACACCTGCCAGCAATAACGTCAAGCCCACCTGGGTATCGAGCCCTTCGCAGACCTGGTCTAGGCGGCGTGCCAGCTCGACCACTTGCTGCTGCTCTGGCGCCTCGAGCGTGCACTCAAGCTGATCGGCCAAGGTTTGCGCCCGCGTAAAGATTTGCGACCACTCGATGGCGCTTAACGGGCCACTGCGATTGGCCAACAAGACGGCCAACTGAACCGAAATATATTGATCTTGAGGGTCAATCTGCAATGAGTGCTGGCCTTGCACGTTTTGCACAAACACCCTAACTGCTTTACGACCCGCTACGCGCAAAGTCATCAGCAAAGGCGCCAAATCTTCACCCGTCATGGGCCCTTGGAAGGTCATTTCAATCACAGCCTCTGTGGCTGAGTCAGGCTCAAGCGAGTCAGCGTCTGCGGTGCTTTGCGCGCCCCCTGTGAAGGGCAGTACTACCGCCCCGCCTCCCAGGCCAGGCTCGCGACGCCCACTATCGCTAAAGGCAGGTTCACCCAAGAGGGGATCCTGGTCGATCTTGGGTAACTCAGCCTGCATGCGCTTACGCACACGCAGATCTTGAATCCAATTAAAGCCCAGCAACAGCAAAATAACAGCTGCGCCCAAAATAATCAGATAGATCTGCAACTCACTCATGTGTAGATCCTAGAATTAAGCCGCTTCTGCTGCAAGCTGCAGCGCCGATTCAATATCAACTGCCACAATCCTTGATACGCCTTGCTCTTGCATGGTGACACCAATTAATTGCCGCGCCATTTGCATCGCGATTTTATTATGCGAAATAAATAGAAACTGCGTGTGCTCTGACATACTTCCCACCAAGTTAGCATAACGCTCAGTGTTGGCGTCATCAAGTGGCGCATCCACCTCATCAAGCAAGCAGAAGGGTGCTGGGTTCAGTTTGAATAAAGCAAACACCAACGCGGTTGCAGTCAGGGCCTTTTCTCCACCCGAAAGCAAATGAATTGACGTGTTGCGTTTACCGGGTGGCTGAGCCATCACTTGAACGCCCGCATCCAAAATTTCATCGCCAGTCATAATCAGGCGCGCTTCTCCCCCGCCGAACAGTTTGGGGAACAGCTCGCCAAAGTGCGTATTAACTTCGTTAAAGGTGGTTTGCAACAAATCGCGGGTTTCACGATCGATTTTATGGATCGCGTCTTCGAGCGTATTGATGGCAGTCTGGAGGTCTAAGAATTGCGCATCAAGATAACCTTTACGTTCACGCGATTCATTGAGCTCATCAAGCGCGGCCAGGTTGACCGAACCCAGGCTTTCGATTTTTTTCGTAATACGCTGAACCTCGGACTGCAACCAAGCGGGGCGCGACCATTCTTCAGGCTGATCGGCAAGCGAGGCCTGCACCGCAAGACGGTCAACCTGACGCTCGTTGAGTTGCTCGGCAAACTGCTCAGCGGCTAGGCGAGCCGCCTGCTCTTGCAACTGCAACTGCATGATGCGTTCACGGCGTGGCTCAAGCGAGCGCTCAAGCGTGAGGCGCTCTTCCTCTGCCTCACGTAATTGCGCAGCCAACGTATCCATCTCGATGCGTACCCGACCCAAGGCCTCTTCGCGCTCGGCACGCAGCTCAAGGGCTTCTTGCAGACCAGCCTCGGCCGCAGCCGCGTCTAGCGTGGTGAGGTCTGATTCAAGTGTGATGAGTTCTTGCTGCGCTCGGGTATTTTGCTCGGTGGCAACTTGCAAGTTGCGTTGCAGCTCGGCGATGCGAGCACGAATGCCGCGTTCGTTGAACTCGGCTTCCTGCGCGCCACGCTCTTGGTCACGCAGGCGATCACGCGCAGTCTGCGCTTCATCTGCCAACGCTTCGCCGGCCATTTCAGCCTCAGAGTAGGCTTCTTGCAAGGTTGCGATTTCAGCGTCGAGCTCTTCGAAACGCGTCTCGGCTTCGATTTTGGTGGCTTGCAATTCTTCTTGTTGCGAGGCGACCTCGGCTAAGTCTTGCTCAAGTCGGCCCGAGCGCTCACGCGTCTGCTCAACCTGCTGCACCAAACGCGTATGCTCGAGTTGTAAATCGTGCAAGCGACGGGTGATTTCACCAACGCGCTGACGCATGGGCGGCAAAGCCTGAGACACTTGCTGCCAGGCGGATTCGGCCTGTGCGACAGCCGAGCGAGACTGATCAGCGATGAGCTGACGCGCCTTGATTTCGCGCTGCAAATTTTCGATCTCTTGCTGACGCGCAAGCAAACCAGCTTGTTCAGAGTCTGGGGCATAGAAGCGTACGCTGTTCGCATCGACTAAATGGCCGCCCTGCACCACCAGCAAACCACCTGCAGGCAACGATGCACGTTGAGCTAAGGCTTCGGTAATATCTTTTGCAGTGAACACATGCCCAAGCCACGACTGCAGCAAGGTTCGCAATTCTGGATCGCTAATGCGCAACAGCGACGTGAGGGGCGTCAAGCCCGCAGGCGACGCAGCCGCTGCGGCCGCAACCGGCAATTGATAAAACGCTAAACGCGCAGGGGGGGCATCGGCCGCAAAGGCGCGTGCCCAATCCAGATTACGCACTTCAAGGCCTGTCATGCGTTCGTTCAGCACGGCCTCAATGGCCGTCTCCCAGCCCGGTTCAACATGCAACTTTTGCCACAAACGCCCCAACGTGGTGAGTTCATGTTTAGCCAGCCAGGGTTCAAGCGCCCCTTTCTTTTGTACATCTTCTTGCAGGCGCACCAAAGCCGACAAGCGGGCGTCTAAGCGCGCCAAGGCCTCGGCTTCGGTCAGGGCTGTTTGCTGTGCCTGATTGCGCTGCGCATCGGCCTGCGGCAAGCGGTCTTCAAGCTCGGACAGTTTGCCCTGCGCCTCTTCGAGAAGCTCTTCTGAGGAAACTTTATCACCGGTCAGTTGCTCAAGCGCCGCCAAATCAGGCGATTCAACGCCTTTTAATTCTTGCGTCAAACGCTCGCGGCGCAACTCAAGCGCCTGCAACTGGCGATCAGAATCGCGCTGCGTTTGAGCCGCCAGCGCCAGACTTTGTTCGACCCGCGCCAAGGTGATACGCATTTCTTCGCGCTTACTTGCCGCTTCGCGTACACGAGCTTCAATCTCAGGCAAACCGGCTTGCGCCGCGAGCGCAAGTTCACGCGCCTCTTCAGAGCGCGCCGCGCTCGTGGCGAGTTCGTCTTCGCCATCCAAAATCTGTTGTTGGCAATGCTCGCGTTGAGACTCCCACTCGGTGATCTGCACTTGCAATTGGGCGCGTCGGGTTTGCACCCGGTTACGCGACTCAACAACGTGTCGAATCTCAGCCTCTAGACTACTGACTTTGGCATTGGCCTCGTACAACGCGCCTTGCTCGGCATGCACCGCATCGCCGGCTGCATAATGCGCTTGGCGACGTGACTCGAGCGCAGCTTCGCTGGCCCGTAAGCCAGCCGTTGAAGCTTCGAGTTCGGTGTGAGCACGTTCGATATTTTGTTGCGTGCGGTCGCGTTCTTCTTGAGCTGCAGCTTCTTTTAAAAACCAGAGGGCATTTTGCTTAGCCTCGCCTTCGGTTTGCAAACCACGATATTCGCGCGCCACTTCGGCTTGCCCCTCAAGTTTTTCGAGTTGCGAGCCAAGCTCACGCAAAATATCTTCAACACGCACAAGATTTTCGCGCGTATCGGACAAACGATTTTCGGTTTCGCGACGGCGCTCTTTGTAGCGCGAGACCCCTGCAGCCTCTTCAAGGTACACACGCAACTCTTCAGGCTTGGCTTCAATCAGGCGATTAATCATGCCCTGCCCGATAATGGCGTAGCCGCGCGAACCTAAACCCGTACCGAGAAAAATATCGTAAACGTCACGACGTCTGACCTGCTGGTTATTGATGAAATAGCTACTGGTGCCATCACGGGTCAATACCCGACGCACAGCGATTTCGCCGTAGCTGGCCCACTGCCCGGTCGCGCGACCATCGCTATTATCAAACACCAGCTCGACTGAAGCGCGCGCCGAGGCTTTACGCTGACTTGAACCACTAAAGATCACGTCTTGCATGGATTCGCCGCGCAACTCAGATGCTCGACTTTCTCCCATCACCCAACGCACCGCATCGATGATGTTGGACTTGCCGCAACCATTGGGGCCCACGACACCGACCAGTTGGCTAGGGGTTGGGATCACGGTCGGATCGACAAAAGATTTGAAGCCGGCAAGTTTGATCTGGGTCAGGCGCACAGTAGTTAGACACAATTTGGAATGGAATACCCTTGATCATAACGCAGCCTGAGGCGAATTTAGCCTTGACAACCGGCGCAAATGGCTGTTCCGGCTGAATCTGTACCAAGGGCAATCCCTCATTCACTTTTCGCTCAAAATCCCGCATTGTGGCGTGCCTGCGCTGTGCCTGAAGACACAAAGATCTGTCGCTATACTCAAGCAACTGCGAAGCGGGTCTGTGAACCCACCCAGGCTCCGTCAATATTTTGGATTTAACCCTTTTGAAAAGACGCACCAGTTGAACAGAGGCTTTTTTACCGTCATGGCGGCGCAGGCGCTTTCTTCGCTTGCTGACAATGCGCTTTTTATTGCCGCGATCGCTCTCATTCAGCAGCTGCAAGGCCCCGACTGGATGGCCCCCGTCATGAAATGGTCGTTCGCAGCCGCTTACGTGCTGCTTGCGGCCTTTGTTGGTGCCATTTCAGACTCTTACCCAAAGGGTAGGGTTATGTTTATGACCAATGCCATCAAGGTCAGCGGCTGCGCCTTGATGTTTTGCTATGCCTTTCTAGGTTTATCGACTGGTGCGCAGGTCAATTTAGTCTGCTTGGCCTACGCCCTAGTGGGCATTGGCGCTGCAGCGTATTCACCCGCTAAATACGGCATCGTGACCGAGATGCTGCCTCCGCTACAACTGGTAAAAGGCAATAGCTGGATTGAAGGCTTGACTATCTTATCCATCATTTTG
>CAIZGG010000260.1 GCA_903932425.1 uncultured beta proteobacterium
CGCGGCAGCCGCTTCGGCTTGCTGCGCTTTTTGCACAGCCAAGTCCGCCAGCACAGTGTCAGTTGCAAAGAGAGCGAGCACCTGGTCTTTTTGAACCACATCGCCAACATTCACGAGCACCTCTGCCATGCGTAGGCCCCCTACCTGCGCACCGATGAGGGCTTCTTGCCATGCGGCAACGCTGCCATTCGCCGTAATGACCGCCGAGATTTGAGTGACCGCGGGACGGGTCACCGTCACGGTCAGACCCGCCCGAGGTGCATCCTGAGCGAGCGCCGTGACATGCGGCATGAGGACGAAGCAACAGGCACTAAGCAAAGTGCGGAACACTGATCTATTGAGACTCGAGCACACGGTAAATGTCATGGTTTTGAATTGCCTATAGTCGTATCTTTCAATGCTGCCTGAGCCAGACCCGTGAGAGCCGAAGAATCCGTCACGGTCCAGCCACCGCCCACCGCGCGATAAAGACTGATCATGGCATTGACACGATCACGTCGTACAGAGGCCAAAATATTATCGGCATTCACCGACAAACGTCTGACTTCTTCAAGATCCAAGATGCTCGCCAAGCCAAATCTGAACTTATCTTCTGCAGCGGTTAGAGATTGTCGATAGCCTTTTGAAGAAATCTCAGCCTCGGTGTCGCGCGCCGACAAACTGTTCAATCGGATCAGCGCGTCTTCAACCTCACGTACCGCACGACGGGCCTGGCTCCGGTAATTCACTTCAGCGGCTTGATAAGCAATCTTGGCGGCGTCGAGATTCGCCGCACGGCGACCCGTATCAAAAATCGGCATCGTCAGCGAGGGGCCAATCGACCAGGTCGATCCACTGATCGTTAAACCCGTCGTACTAAAATCTAAGGGTCCGATGCTGCCTATGAGCGACAGGCGCGGAAACCGATCCGCCTCACGAACCCCAATGTCGGCGCTGGCGGCCGCTAACTCGCGCTCAGCCGCTGCAAGATCGGGGCGCTGCGACAGAACTTGCGCCGGTACGTGTTGCACCGCAGGCAACAATGGTTTGGGTAATACTGCAGACTGAGGCGCCAAGCTACGGCGTAAATCTGCCTCGGTCAAACCGGTAATCGCCACCAGCGACTTAACTGCTAAATCGCAGTCGGCACTTTGCGCAACCCAGCGCCCTTGCCCCTCTGACGCACTTGCCCGCGCAAGCGCCGCATTTGCAGGCGATTGAAACCCAGAGCCCACCAATTGCTCGGTAAGCTTGGCGGTGCGAGCACGAGACGTGGCGTCGGCCAAGGCTAGGGCCGCAAACTGCTCACAAGCTCGATAGTTGACATACAAGTTAGCCGTATCGGCAGCCACTGCAATGCGCGCGTCGTGCCAATTGGCGATCTGAGCCTCTAACCTTGCACGGGCACCCTCGCCGCCACGAGCCAAACCACCGAATAAGTCGAGCTCCCAGCTGGACTGCAACAGCGCTTGATTCACAGTCGCTAATACGATGGGGCCGCCCACCTGAAAGGTACCGCGAGTTGCGTCCGCTGAACCATTCACCACGGGCAGTGCCGCAGCATTCGTGCCAACCAGTAAAGCTCGCGCTTGGGCGATTTTTAGGGCCGCCTGTGCCATCGTGTTGCTTTGCTCTTGAGCGGCAGTGATCAACTCGACCAAGGTCGGATCATTAAACTGACGCCACCAATCTTTTAACGTGGCAAGATCTCCACCATGAGCCACTGGCGTGCTCCAGACTTGCGGCTGATTGGGCACTTGGGTCGCTTGCCGGGCGTCATAGTCAGGGCCCAAGGTGATACAGGCTGTTAAGGTACAGACGGTAGCCACACAAACTGCCAAGCGGATAAGAAAAACAGCCTTCAGTGTCATAGATATTTGC
>CAIZGG010000261.1 GCA_903932425.1 uncultured beta proteobacterium
GCTGCAAAACGCCTTCGACATTGATGCCTTGAAAAAGCTGCCTATTATTGTGACGGCTCAAGGCGGCGACTACACCACCGAGGTCTACCCAAAACTGCGCGCTGCGGGTTGGACAGGCACTTGGATTGACGCCGCCAGTACACTGCGCATGAAAGACGATGCCGTGATTGTGCTCGACCCCGTCAATCGTCCAGTCATTGATGCTGCGCTCAAGCGCGGCGTGCGCGATTTTATTGGTGGTAATTGCACCGTGAGTTGCATGATGATGGGCTTAGCAGGTCTGTTTAATGAAGGGTTGGTCGAGTGGATGACCAGCATGACCTATCAAGCGGCCTCGGGCGGCGGCGCCCAACACATGCGCGAATTGCTGACGCAGTTTGGCTTACTCAATGCGTCAGTCAAGGCGCAGCTTGACGACCCCGCCTCAGCGATTCTTGAAATTGACCGAAGCGTACTGGCTTTGCAGCAAAGCGGTCAGTTACCCACCGAGCACTTTGGCATCCCGTTGGCAGGCAATCTTATTCCCTGGATTGACAAGGATCTGGGTAATGGAATGTCGCGCGAAGAATGGAAAGGCGAAGCCGAAACCAACAAGATATTAGGCCGTGGGGTTGGGTTTGGGTCTACCCCAATTCCAATTGATGGCTTGTGCGTGCGTATTGGTGCCATGCGTTGTCATAGCCAGGCACTCACCATTAAGCTCACGCGCGATGTCCCGCTTGACGAGATTACCGATATCGTCAAAAACGGTACAGCCTGGGCTAAAGTCATTGCCAACACGAAAGAAGCTACGCTTGAAGGCTTGTCACCCGTTGCGGTGACGGGTACGCTTGATATTCCGGTTGGTCGTATGCGCAAGTTATCGATGGGCCCTGAGTACCTGGGGGCCTTTACGGTTGGTGATCAGCTGTTATGGGGTGCTGCCGAACCCCTGCGTAGAATGTTGCGTATTTCGTTAGGCGAACTGTAAGTCAAAGGAAGGTCGTGATGCGCGATGAACTGAACGTTGTATGCCGCAAAACATTGCAGGTTGGTGCAGCACTTGGGCTAACGCTCGCGGTGTCGTCGCAGGCCTTTGCGCTTAAAGCAGGACATGGGCGTGTTGACTCGCCGGTTGGTACGCCATTGCGCGTGCTGATCCCTCTGCTTGATGTTGTTGCGTCTGATATTCCAACTTTACAGGCTAAGGTTGCCCCGCCCGCAGCTTGGGCGAATGCTGGGTTAACACCGCCCGTGAGCCTTGATTCGATTACCGTTTCAATTCAGCAAGGTTTCACAAAAGATTCGCGCACGCTCTCACTGGTTTCAAATCAGGTCGCTGACAAACAGATCATCGACGTGCTGGTCGAGGTGTCGGCTGCAAGCGGCTCAACCCAAGTTCAATCTAGTTTTCTTGTACTAACTCGTGCGAATGAAGGTTCGGCTGGTACGGTGCTAGTCAAGGTTGGTGACACACTTTCTGGGATTGCACTCGCACACCCGGTTTCCGGTGCAGACCTGTACCAGATGCTTTGGGCGCTTTATCAAGCAAACCCGCAGGCGTTCTTCTCTCAAAACATGAACCTGCTCAAAGCTGGCGTGACGCTTACCATGCCTGATGCCCAAACAGTGCGCGCGATTGATGCAAAATTGGCGCGTGAGATGTTTCAAAAGCATTGGTTGGCACTGAACCGTTCGCGCGGCGATAGCGGTACTGTAAGCGCCGCGCCTCGCACACCGGCGGTCGTGGCACCCACTGGCTCGACGCAGTCGGGCGTGGTTTCTGCTGCTAGCACTGCACCGACCCCAACGGGCGCGGATCGTGTGCTGCTGACCTCAGCAAGTACGGCAGAGCAGCGCGAAGATGCTCGGGTCGCGGCAGCTAAAGAGCTGGCAGAAATTCAATCGCGCGTAGAGAACCTACAGCAAAACGTTCAGCAATTGAAAGATGCTCTGAATCAATCGCCTGGTGCCGCTGCAGGTAGCGCAGCCATCGCGGGGGCAACCGGAGCGAGTGGTGCACCTGGTAC
>CAIZGG010000262.1 GCA_903932425.1 uncultured beta proteobacterium
AATTGGTGAGTGCCTCACTCAGCACTATTTTTTTGACTCTTGATAAACACAACGACCCATGACCATACGAGACAAAGCTTATATCGTTGGTGCCTATGAGCACCCTACTCGCAAAGCACCCGATAAGTCGGTTGCTCAAATCCATGCCGAGTCTGCAAAAGGCGCGCTGGCCGACGCCGGCCTGTCGCTCAGCGACATCGACGGCTACTTCTGTGCAGGCGATGCCCCCGGTTTGGGCATGCTCAACATGGCCGACTACATGGGGCTGACAAACTTACGCCATGTCGACTCAACCGAAACCGGTGGCTGTTCGTACCTGATTCACGTGTCGCACGCAGCCCAAGCGATTGCTGCCGGCAAGTGCAAGATTGCACTGATCACTCTGGCAGGCCGCCCACGCTCGGCAGGTTCGTCTGGTATGCAACCACGCAGCTGGGGTGCTGACATCCCTGACGTTCCGTTTGAGGCCCCTTTTGGCCCAGTGACTGTCAACAGCTATGCGATGGTCGCGGCTCGCCACATGTACGAATACGGTACAACCTCAGAGCAACTGGCCTGGATCAAAGTTGCTGCTTCGCATCATGCGCAACACAATCCACACGCCATGCTGCGCGACGTAGTCACAGTTGAAGACGTGGTCAATTCTCCACTCGTTTCAACACCCTTGCATCGCCTCGATTGCTGCGTGGTCAGCGATGGCGGTGGCGCACTGATCGTTGCACATCCTGATATCGCCAAGACACTCAAGCGTCCGTTGGTTAAAGTACGCGGTGCTGGGGAGTCGGTTAAAGGCCAGTTGGGTGGTCATGTTGATTTGACCTACTCGGGTGCACGCCTCTCAGGGGCGCTAGCCTTTGAAGAAGCGGGCATTACGCCTCAAGATATTAAGTACGCTTCAATCTATGACAGCTTCACTATCACTGTCTTGATGCAACTTGAAGACCTCGGCTTTTGCAAAAAAGGCGAAGGCGGCAAGTTTGTGTCGGATGGCAACTTGATTTCGGGCGTGGGCAAACTGCCTTTCAACACCGATGGCGGTGGCTTATGTAACAACCATCCTGCTAACCGCGGCGGCATTACTAAAGTAATCGAAGCTGTGCGTCAGTTGCGCGGCGAAGCCCACCCTGCTGTTCAAGTTAAAAACTGCGATCTTGCTTTGGCACACGGTACAGGCGGCCTGCTTGGCGCGCGTCACGGCAGTGCAACCCTGATTCTGGAGCGTGCATAATCATGACCATGATGTATCAACCCAACCCACTTCCCGCACCAGCCAAAGAACCCGGCAACGAACCCTTTTGGGATGCAGCACGTACCGGTAAATTTTTGGTTAAATTTTGCACCTCTTGCAAAAAACCACACTGGTATCCACGCGCACTATGCCCGTTTTGCTTCGGTGAAACCGAATGGAAAGAAGGCTCAGGCAAAGGCGTGATTTACTCGTTAAGCGTCATGCAACGCGGTAATCCAAACCCCTATTGCATCGCGTACGTCACACTCGAAGAAGGCGTCACAATGATGACGCAAATCGTTGATTGTGATTTGGCCGCACTGAAAATTGGTCAAAAAGTAAAGCTGGTGTTTAAACCAACTGAAGGCGATGGCCCACCTGTGCCAGCGTTTACACCGGTTTAAGTAACGCTGGTGTTAGTCAAAAAGGATCCTTATTTGGATCCTTTTTTATTTTTTGGTGCGAACAATATTTCCGTAGTCTGAAAAACGTAAAACGAATTAAATGAGCTACGTTAAAACTCGATATGCAAGCGTACCGAATACACATTCACCGGACCACGATCGGCGTTGAAACAGGGGTTTTGGATGCGTTGGTAATCTGCCGTCGCCCAAAGTGACTTGTGCACTTTTGCGCTGTAGTAGATTTCAAAAATGCCTTCGCGCTGATAGTTCAGTTTGCCGTCGCCACAAAAAAAGTTATGACCGCCGGCTGCCAAATACTCGCGATTTGCGCCCGAGATGCCATTTGATGCGTAAGCCAAACCTAACACGTCATCAGGCCGAGCCCAAGCGTTACCCTTTATCGAAACCCCCATCAACGCTGAATCGTTTACATCCGTAAACGAATAACCTTCAGTGACGCCGTTATTCCAACTGTAGCGCGCAAAGACGCCCACGCTATCCGTCACATTCTGTTCTAGGCTAATGCCGAAACCATACTTGGATTGCTCTTTACGCACATTGGCGACGTCGGGCGTGCCACCAAACTGACGCGAATAACTCAGGGCGTCGTTGAAGTTTCCAAACTTAGCCACATTGCGAAAACCTAAAACGCGAAGGCGACCTGCTTGCCCAAAAATCTCGTGACCATGCTCAATTTCAGCGTTGTCGCTATACGAATTTGAAAAATTGTTATTCAACAACAACCCATTCGATTCAACCGGCAAGAGATTTCGGCCAACTCGAAACGCCCAGTCGTCGTGGTAGTACTCAAGCGCAACGCCGCGGGTATAGCCACGCGCATCGGCTGGGGCGTCCCAGGCGGCGTAATCCATCATGGCCCAGTTCATAAATTGGGTACGGGGATCGTGCGCAAACGCATTTTGATCGAAGATATCGGTGATGGCGTAGACGCCACCTGTAAACACCAATCGACGTTTATCAACAGACTCGGCAAACTGGTTAAAGCTCGCCTCACGTTGGACGGTGCCGCCACCAAAACCAATTGTCTGGCGCACAAAAGCGCGAGCCAAATACGTGACAGGCTCGCTACTACCCGCTTTTTGCGCCTCACCATTGCTAATCCCCCCAAAGCCTCTTAACCCAGAAAACGGGTTGCCTTGAGCCACTTCAGGATCAAGAAAGAACTCTGTGCCTTTCCAGGGGCGAGCACCTAAAAAGGCTGTGCCGCTTAAGGTATAGCCCACCTCACCCGTTGGGTTCAAACTGCTGACCCCAGAGTAAGGCGCATAAAAACTAGGGTGTTTTTGCCAAACCCAGGTTGCTTGCACATTTGCCGTAAAGTGCTCGAACTCAGGTTCCTCAGCGACGGCCCAGCCAGACGCGCATAAACAGGTTGCCGCAACGAGCGCGGCAACAATGAACCTGTTTAAACGAAGTGTGTGGCTGACAAACATAAATCTGAGGTTTATTTGGTAATGAGAATCATTATCATATAGCAAAAGTCATTACAGCTGTACCGCTATACCCGTATTTTTAGGCACACCCATGCTGCAGATCCGTTTACAGACGCAGCAACAGTACAACAGGTTAATATTTCACCAATGCTACCGAACACGCCAACAGTCCGACTCTTGCTCATTGAAGACGAGCAAGACATGGCTCGTTATCTGCGCAAAGGCCTCGAAGAGGCAGGCTATAGCGTGACGCACGCCAATCAAGCTGCACACGCGCAGCAACTTGCCCTCAATGAACCGTGGGACGTTATGATCGTCGACCGCATGCTGCCTAACGAACAAGATGGCCTCGAAATCATCAAAGCGGTCCGTCAAGCGGCACTGCAAACCCCCGTCCTTGTCTTAAGCGCGCTTGCGAGTTTAGACGATCGCGTGCGCGGGTTGCGTGATGGGGGTGATGATTACCTCACTAAGCCCTTCGCTTTTCCCGAGCTTTTAGCGCGTCTTGAGGCGCTGATCCGTCGCGCCGCGCCTTCAGCAAACTCGTCGCTCGACAGCCGTCAGCTCAAACTGGCAGATTTGACGCTTGATTTATTAAAGCGCAAAGCCGAGCGTGCCGGTCAACCCATCACACTACAACCACGCGAATTTAAGCTGCTTGAATACCTTGTGCGCAATCAAGGGCAAGTGGTCACCCGTACCATGTTGCTTGAATCTGTCTGGGATTTTCACTTTGATCCCGGCACGAATGTGATCGATGTTCAAATCAGCCGCCTAAGAAACAAAATTGATAAAGGACACAACACGCCGCTTGTTCATACGGTACGCGGCGTTGGCTACCGGTTTGGTCTAGATGGATAGGATTTGGCATTCGGTCGCGTTTCGCCTCGCCCTGCTTTGCGGCGGCTTAGTGGTTGCCTCGGTACTCGTCCTCTCTTCGGTTTTTTACTTTGTATCACTCGGTTTATTGGCTAGAAATATTGATGGAAAAATCCTGTCAATAACCGAAAAGCTAAGTGAAGACGCATAAAGCAATGGCTAGTTTGTCGTTGCCCAACGGATCGAATCAACTTTAAGCGATGGTGTTGACTCTGACGTTGAAATCTTATTATTGACCAATGAACTCGGTCAAAAGCTCGCGGGCAATATCCCAGGCTGGAGCGAACGCTCAACGCCGCTGGATCAAACCAACGATCACATTATTCAGCGTGGAGATCGATCAGTGCCAAGCCGAATACGTTTGCATAAAATGAAGGATGGCGCGCTGTTGGTGGTAGGCCGCGACATGCAAGATTTAAGCGAGATTGGCAGTTTAATTGCCCGCGCAGTAGTGATCGGCGGGCTCACTGCGATTCTGCTCGCGATTCTTGCAACGCTTGTTTTTCGTCGGCAACTTGAACGGCGAATCTGGGCGATCCGACACACCACCCAAGAGATCGAGGCCGGCAATCTCGGGCGTCGCATTGTGCTCTCAGGGACACCCGACGAATTTGAACGTTTAAGTGCCGACATCAACCGGATGCTTGACCGTATTCAACACTTAATGGAAGGTGTGCGTCACGTATCAAATACCATTGCGCACAATCTGCGTACGCCTCTTGGTTTGATCAGAGGGCATCTCGAAGAAGCTTTACGAGGGGTACCCGATCAGCGAAAACTTGAAAACGCCGGACATTTTGCCATCGGTGCAATCGACGATTTAATCGTTGTCTTAGAGAAGTTATTGCAAATCGCCGAAGCTGAATCCGGAGCGCGTCGACAACCTTTCGAACCAGTGTTGCTGCGCACCGTGGTGACTGATTTGCTTGAGCTTTACGACGCAGCGGCCGAAGCCCTTGGCATCACGCTAATCGTGGATATTGAAGGCGAACCCACTTTGCCCGGTGACAAAGATCTGTTGGCTGGAATCTTAGCAAACCTGATCGACAACGCACTTAAATATGCGGGCTCGCCGGCAGAGGTCCGCATCCAGGTCAGAGAAACGGCCCAAGCTGTTTCAATCGTCGTGCAAGATAATGGACCTGGCATCGCAGTGCACGAACGCGCCAAGGTGTTGCAACGCTTTTATCGCTTAAGTTCTAACCGCCCCGGAAGCGGCTTGGGACTTTCAATTGTCTCGGCCTTCACGCAATTACACGATGGCGCGCTGTTCATTGAAGATGCTCACCCCGGCTTAAAAGTGCGCATTGAACTGCCCAAGCCTTTTTCGCTAACACTCTAGGTATCGAGGGGCCATTTGGGGCGCCGGATTTTTGTGTAGGTCAGCGTTTTCCAGTCGGGCGTAGCGACGCCTTTTCCACCCACATAAATCACTTTTTTTGCGATCGTCGAAAAAGATGCATAAAAGTGTTGGGCAGACTTCACCACAATCAGCTTCTTTTTGGTCACCTCACAACCGAGTTGTGTAAACAAATCGATGTTCATCGCTTGATTACGATTTGAGGTCAGAACGATATCGATCCCCTGCGCATCAACAAGTGCACAATCGCCTAAGGGTGTTTGCCCGCCCGAAAGGCTTGTCATCGACATCTCGCGTTTAAGGGCTTTGACGGTGCACTGAACGTCGACAGGATCACCAGACAGAGGCCCAATTTTGCCTCCGATCCGCATCTGTAGCGTCGAACCCACGCCGGCATCAAAGGCAATTCGCGCGGCGATAGGATCCCAAAAAGGCCCGACTGCCGAGTTTTGAATATTGCGCTCGAGCATCCGTCGCAACATAAAGGTTGCGTCACCCACCGCACCACTGCCAGGATTGTCGGCGCGATCTGCCAGCACGACGGGGCTGTCAGCTGAATGAAGGGCCTCGTCAAGCGCTTGATCAATCGTACGATATGGCACCATCAGCGACTCGCGCATCCCAATCAATTCATCGGCTAATTGCCGCGCCAGCGCCTGAGCGGCTGCAAGATTGTTGTTTGCGTAGACTAGAACTTTGGTACCCATTTCGGGGACATCACCCGTGGCAAACCCGTGCGCCACAGACACAGACAAAATACCGTCTTTGCCCTCGAAGGATTGCAAACGCTTCACGACACTTGCGCCCGGTTCTCGCGTTGTGTGAATCGGGACGATCATATTGCAATCAACCAGCGCAGCAGTGGGTTTGATTTTCTTTTCATGGGTCGAGATACACAAGTCGACCAGTTCTTTCGCACGCGCCATGATGTCTGTATGAGGGTATTCTTTGTATAGCACCAATAGATCGGCTTGCTGCACCATTTGCGAACTTAAATGCGCATGCAAATCAAGCTCGGCTCCAACCACGACCTGTGGCCCGACAATCGCCCGCACACGCGCCAGGACGTCACCTTCGCAGTCGTCGTAACCGTCGGCCACCATCGCACCGTGCATGCCAAGCACCACCATATCGACGGGCATTGCCTTGGTCAGATCAGCTAAAAGTTCATCGCGCAGTGTTTCGTAGGCTTGACGCGTAGTCGTGCCACTAGGCTGTGCGGCAGCAATCACACCCTCTGCGAGCTCCCAGCCCAAGCTTGCGCAGCGCTCTCGCAACACATGCAAGGGCGCGCTCAAGAACGTCGGTTTGCCCGGATGGGTACCACTCGGATAATAGTCACGGTCTTTAAACGATGCGAGGCTGGTTGGAAGAGGCGAAAACGTGTTGGTTTCAGTTCCAAGTGCCGCAAAAAAAACCCGCATCCTATTCTCCTTGAAAAAGCCTAAAGCTATTAGGCCTCATAATTTTCAAACTTATTACCTTTAAGGCCAGGCTCTTTGCAGCCTGGCTGCGATTGAACCGAGCTACTTTGGATAAAGTTTGGCATTGATGGCTTCATCAAGATATGCAAGATTGTCTCGCACGTCGTGAGATTTGCCGTTCGCTCTGAGTGTGCCATTGGCAAACTGGAAATTTGCCCGTAAGCCCTCGCGTGTCTCAGTCGCTAGACCGAGCATCAGTGCTAAACGCTTCTGCGTGTTATCGATGATTCGACCCTGAGCTTCAAGCTTGCCACTGGCCTTAACCGACTGCGCAAACGAAAACTTATCAGACGCGCTACCAGCAGGCTTAGTCACTTCGATCAACAAATCGCCCTTGACCGATCCAGTGCCCATCTTTGCTGAAATCTGTGGCAAGCCAATTGAAAAGCCCTTGGCAACTAAGTTTTGCAAGGCGCCGCTGGCTCGGCTTTGTTCATCCGCAGTCAGCGCACGAAAATCGCCTGAGTCGGTACCAATCGCAGAAAGCGTATCCACACTTGTGATATCGAGGCCCTTCACTGCGAACTCGAGCAACAAGTCATTGAGCTTTTGGCCGGCAAAGGACACGCTCGCGATTTTTGGAATGACGCTGAGTTCGAACTTCGCGTTGTTTTCGGCTGTCACCACGTTGACGGCAATAGACTCTGCCGTCACCTCTTTGGTGCTGAATTTATCAATCGCAAACTGCATCGTTCCGAGGCCCCTGGCTCGATTCTGAATGTCGCTGGTAAAGCCCAGCCCTTGCACATCAAGGGCATGGTCATCACCACGAGAGCTCAGGCGGTCAGTTTTCCAGTGCAGTGCAACGGTCTTGTCACCCCAAACAACGTTGCCGCTTGAAGGCGAGAGATGAAACAAATCTTTCCCTTGTTTCATCGTCAGCTCTGGCAATTTCAGGCTCGAAAACGCTTTGCCGCCGTATGCGAGTGTGCCTTGCCCGGTCAGCTTGATCTCAGACCCAAAGAGTCGATTGAACTCTGTTCCAGCTTGTCCCACGGGTTTGACTTCCCATTTAAAGCGCATCGAAGAAGAAGGCAGCAACAGGTGCTCAACACTGTAGTTTACCTGCAGCGCAAACAATTGTTTGCCACTGGTTTGATCAACGGCAACATCATTGAAACGAATTTCAAATTTACCTGCCGAGGACAGCAGCCCCTGCTTATGCTCAAGCTCTGCAAGGCGAACAGCTGCGTTTTGCCCCGCCTTTGCGCTGAGGCTCGCGACGATTGCGGCGGCCGACCGACCAACGTAGACACTTGCCCCAAGCCAGGCCAACACCACCAACCCAACAAGCACTACGACCGATATCAGTATTTTTTTCATGCGCTTTTTCTTATAAAAATAAAGTGACAGAATGCTCGCGTTAGCGACCAAACTCAGTTGATAATTCAGCGGCGCGATCATTAGCCGCCGCCATCGCTTGCGCGACGATTGTTGAAAATGCTTGCTTCGAAAATACCTCTAAGGCTGCTGCTGTGGTTCCGCCTTTTGAGGTCACGCGCTCGCGCAGCACTGCAGGTGTTTCAGTCGATTCGGCAGCCAACTGTGTAGAGCCCGCAAGCGTCGCAAGCGCAAGCGCACGGGCCTGTGAGGCCGAGAGGCCAAGGGCTTGCGCACCGGCAATCAATGATTCTAAAAATAAAAATACGTAGGCTGGGCCGCTACCAGACAAGGCAGTCACTGCATCGATTGCCTGATCATTATCCACCCACACTACTTGCCCAACCGCGCTAAGCAGGTGGGTGGCAATGTCTTGTTCAGCCTTGGGTAAACCCGCAGCGGCAGCCATACCCGTCACTCCGGCACGCACCAGAGCTGGGGTGTTAGGCATGCAGCGCACAATACGCTCGAAAGGTTGCTCGGGCGATCCAAGCCAGTCAGACAGGGATTTGATGGCAATGCCCGCTGCGATACTGATGACCAAGGTATCGGGCTTGAGCCAGGGCTTGCATTGCAAGACAACTTCTCGCATTTGTTGGGGCTTGACGGCGAAGATCCAGACTTGTTGTTCAGACAAAGAAGCGTCAGGCGCGCTCGCGACGCTCAGGCCTCGGACTCGCCACTGCTCGCGTAAGGCCTCAGCGACCTCAAGCACATGTAACTGAGTGCTTGGACAGCCTTGACTGAGCAAGCCCGACACCAAGGCATTTGCCATATTGCCGCCACCAATAAAAGCGACTGAAGGAATTTGATTCATTTGTAATCTTTAAATTATCAAGAAAATAATATCGTCTGAGCAAAGATACCGCAAAACACGGTAAAGCCTATCCAAGTGTTGTGTAAAAAGGCACGGAAACATGCCTCGCGTGTACGGTGCCTGATCCAAAAAAGGTGAAGCCCAGCTAGCGCAGCACTGGCCAAGAGCCCAAAAGCATAGGGCCAGCCATACCCGAGTAAATACCCTACCCAACCCAACAACAGCAGCGTGGCGAGGTAGCAAAGCGCGACACACAATATATCGTACTTACCAAAGGTAATTGCTGAGGTTTTTAAACCCAGTTGAATATCATCATCACGATCGACCATCGCATATTCGGTGTCATAGGCGATCGCCCAAAAAATGTTTGCTAATAGCAGCCACCATGCCACCGGTGGTACGGTTGCAACGGTCGCAGCAAAGGCCATCGGTATCCCAAATCCAAAAGCAACTCCTAGGTACGCCTGTGGAATCGCAAAAAATCGCTTGAACAACGGATAGGTGACCGCTAAGACTGCGGCAACAACGGCCAATAAAAGCGTCAGCCCGTTTAAGGTCCAAACGAGCGCCAGACTCAATAATCCCAATACTGCAGCCACCCACAATGCCTCGCGCGGCTGAATCAGCCCGGCTGTCAACACGCGATGCTCAGTACGCTTTACGTGACGATCTACGTCGCGATCGAAATAATCATTCATCGCGCACCCGGCCGACCGCATAAAAATAGTACCTAAGACAAAAATCGCCAAGTGCTTGACACTCGGCCAGCCCTGCGCAGCGACAAACAGGCCCCATAAGGTGGGCCACAATAACAATAAAATCCCGATCGGCTTATCGAGGCGTACCAAGCGGGCGTACAGCCAAAGACGTTGCATGCATATGACTCTCAACGAACGTACCCTCTGTTTGAGCTAACTACGTAAATAATCTTCACGACCACGCATCCAACGGGCTAAGTGACGCTCGACAATATGCGGAGACGTTGCTCTTAACTCTGTGGCAGTTTCGCGTGCAGCCACAACTAGCGCGCTATCAGTTGCAAGGTCTGCAAAGCGTAGTAACGATACGCCAGATTGCCTCGAACCTAACAATTCACCGGGGCCGCGCAGATCAAGGTCACGCTGAGCGATTTCAAAACCATCTTGTGTTTCGTACATCGCTCTTAAGCGCTGGCGTGCAAGCATTGAGAGCGGCGTTTGATACAGCAACACACATACCGACTTTGCAACGCCGCGCCCTACCCGACCGCGCAACTGATGCAACTGCGCCAAACCAAACCGCTCGGCATGCTCAATGATCATCAATGAGGCATTGGGCACATCGACCCCAACTTCGATCACGGTCGTTGACACCAGCACGTTGATCTGAGCTTCACGAAATGCTTTCATCACTGCCGCCTTTTCAGCGGTAGGGAGTTGGCCATGCACCAAGCCGACCGTGTAATCGGGCAAAGCCTGACTCAAGGCAAGATGGGTATCAACCGCGGTTTGTAAATCAAGGGTTTCGCTTTCTTGCACTAACGGACAGACCCAGTAGACTTGCTGTCCGGTCGCACACGCCTGCGCAACATGACCAAGCACCTCTTCGCGGCGCACGTTAGAAATTAATTTTGTGACAACAGGCGTACGCCCTGGTGGCAAGGTATCGATCGATGACACCTCGAGATCAGCGTAAAAGGTCATGGCAAGCGTGCGCGGGATGGGCGTCGCACTCATGGTGAGTTGATGCGGGATCCAGTCTCGATTTTCAGAAGGCTTGCCGGTCGTTCGTTGAGCATTCGCGAGGGTTTGCACCTTAGACTCGGCATCAAATCTGGTCGTAGTGCGTGTTGTTGTCGCATCAGGCTCTTCGCCTTTTTTGGAGAGCGACAGGCGTTGAGCCACGCCGAAGCGATGTTGCTCATCAACGATGACCAAACCCAAATCAAAAAACTCGACGGTGTCTTGAATCAGCGCTTGCGTACCAACCACTAAGCGCGCGCGCCCAGTTGAGATGGCCTCATTTGCGAGTTTTCGCGCTTTAGGCGTGATGCTGCCCGTTAACCAACATACTTCAATCCCCAAGGGCTCGAACCAGATTTTTAGTTTTTGAAAATGCTGCTCGGCCAAAATTTCAGTAGGTGCCATCAAGGCCACTTGCACACCCGCATCAATCGCCTGCAGGGCGGCAAGAGCCGCCACCACCGTCTTGCCACTCCCCACGTCGCCCTGAAGCAAGCGATACATTGGAAACTCGCGCTGTAGATCTGCACTGATCTCAGCGCTCACACGTTGCTGAGCGGGCGTTAGACTGAAAGGCAAGGATTGGAGCAAGCGCGCGCACAGACTATCGGGCGTTGAATTTGCGGGTAGCACCTTTGAACGCAAGCTACGTCTTGCATCGCGCGCCGCAGCCAGGGACAATTGCTGCGCCAGTAGCTCATCAAACTTTATCCGCAACCATGACGGATGCGTATGCTCTAGTAAAGCGTGCGCGTCCATCTCAGGCGTGGGCGCATGAAGCGTACGAATCGCCTCACAAAAGCTTTGCAGGCCTAAGCGTTTGACGAGTGCTGCATCAAGCGTATCCGTCAGTTCGACTTGCTCGAGTGCCTGCCCGATGGCCTTGCGCAAACTCGGTTGCGACAAGCCATCTGTGGTTGGGTATACCGGGGTTAACGCGGCGGGCAATGGCGAGTCTGCAACCGTTACCTTAGGGTGAATAATCTCATACCCATGCAAACCACCACGCACCTCACCTCTCACCCGCCAACGACGCCCCACCTGCATCTGTTGTTGTTGATTCGGATAAAACGTCAGCCAGCGAAGCCCAATCTCGCCCGTGTCGTCTTGCAGGATGGCTGTCAACTGCCGGCGCGGTTGGTAACTGGCATCAGAGCGAATGACCACGCCTTCGATCTGCGCTGCCCGCCCGGGACGCAACGAAGAGATCGGCATGATCTCGGTTTCGTCTTCGTAGCGCAGTGGCAAGTGCAAAATTAAATCAGGCGCACTCACCAAGCCTAACCGCTCAAGCTTTTGCTTGGTCGTTGCGGTATTTTTTGGGCGAGCGGGATGCTTGGCGGGGGTGTGCTGAGCGGTACCCACGGCAAAATCGCTTTGCCTAAAGGCTAGATAACAATAATCGCTTCAATTTCAAACTGAGCGCCTTTAGGCAAACTCGCGACGCCTACAGTTGAACGCGCTGGAAAGGGCTCGGGTAGTAACTCGGCCATGATCCCATTCGCAATCGTAAATTGGCCTAAATCAGTCAAAAATAAGGTCAGCTTGACGATGCTTTCCAGGCGCCCACCCGCCGCTTCAATCACCGCTTGCATATTGGCAAAAGACTGGCGAACCTGCGCTTCAAAGTCTTCTGAGACCATGGCGCCCGTTGCGGGAATCAGGCCGATCTGGCCGGACAGATACACGGTGCGACCAGCCGGAGCGACAACGGCTTGAGAATACGGACCCACTGCAGCAGGTGCTGCGTGAGTATGGATGATTGACTTTGACATGAGGGCTATCCTTCAGTTAACCAAAGGATTGTAACGCCCTGCACGTCAGGCATCAGAGTCTGCTCCAACCGGATCCATCCCTAACTCGCGCAATTTTCGAGTAATCGTGTTGCGCCCCATCCCTAAACGGGCAGCCGCTTCGACTCTGCGACCGCGGCAAACCTCAAGCGAAGACTGCAGCAAGGCGCGTTCAAACTGGCGTGTCAGGGCAGTCCAAACCTCGGGCTCGGAACGGGACAACCGAACGTTCGCGTCAAGCGCCAGCAATTGTTGCCATGTCTGGCCAGAGCCAGGGGGCTGCTCAGAGCCGACTGACGTCACGCTAGCCTTGGCAGCGCGAACCTCTGGAGGCAGATCCCCCATCTCAACAGTTTGCCCAGGAGCCATCACGGTTAACCAGTGGCAAAAATTCTCAAGCTGTCGCACGTTGCCGGGGTAGTCAAAGTGCGACAGAGCCTGCACTGCTGCGTCTGACAAACGCTTAACCGGAACCCCAACCGCTCGGGCAGACACCGCCAAAAAGTGCTTGGCCAGATCGGCGACATCTTCGCGCCTTTCTCGCAAGGCTGGCAACCTTAAACGGATGACATTCAAGCGGTGAAACAAATCCTCACGAAACTTGCCTTCTTGAACACGTTCTTCAAGCGGTTGGTGCGTTGCGGCCACAATACGCACGTCGACGCGCACCGGCTGCGAGCCACCAACTCTGTAGAAGGTTCCTTCGGATAACACGCGTAATAGGCGCGTTTGTAGCTCAAAGGGCATGTCACCAATTTCATCTAAAAATAAGGTGCCACCACCCGCCTCTTCGAAACGGCCTCGACGCAAGGCATTCGCCCCGGTAAAGGCGCCTCGCTCGTGGCCAAACAACTCAGCCTCAAGCAGATCGCGTGGGATGGCTGCTGTGTTTAAAGCAACAAAAGGCCCCTTCGAGCGTGCGCCATGGCTGTGCAACGCACGTGCCACCAATTCTTTACCAGTGCCCGATTCGCCAGTGATCAGCACAGTGACGTTGGATTGCGCTAAGCGACCGATTGCCCGAAACACCTCTTGCATGGCCACCGATGCCGACTGCGTCAACATCCTCTTATCCGTCGCAAGCGCAGTCGGAAGCGCAGCCTGTGCAGAAACCTCTTCGGCCGAGGGTTCTTGCATTGCGCGCGAGATCAACGCCACCGCTTCATTGATATCAAACGGCTTGGCGAGGTAGTCAAACGCCCCACCTTGAAACGCAGAGACTGTGCTGTCGAGGTCGCTATACGCCGTCATGATGATGACTGGCAGCGTTGGATACTTTTCTTTCACTTCTTTGAGCAACGTCAAGCCATCAATACCAGGCATTCTGATGTCAGACACCAGCGCCGAAGGTGACTCGAGCTTTAAAGCCGCTGAAACCTCAGAGGCATTTACGAAACTGCGTGTGGGTATATTGGCACGGCTAAGCGCCTTTTCAAGCACCCAGCGAATGGCTTGATCATCGTCTACGATCCAGACGGGTTTCATCAAAGAGGCTCCATAGGTAATTGCAAACGAAACTCGGTATGCCCGGGTTGCGAATCAAACTCGATAACACCACCGTGTTGCTGGATGAAGTCTTGCGCCAGGCTTAAACCAAGCCCGGTGCCGCCATCTCGACCAGTCACAAGTGGATGAAAAATACGCTCTTTCAATGTCTCTGGAACGCCTGGTCCGTTATCTGTCACCGTGACAACGACGGCCATGCGATGTTGTTTATGTCGCAAAAGTACTTGACGTGCAATCCGCGTTTTAATCGTGATGTGGGGTGACTCGGTGGGCTTGAAGCCCGTCATAATCTGTGCGGCATTGCGAACGATATTCAGAAGCGCCTGCATCACGCGTGCCGGATCAGCCCTAAACTCTGGCATTGAGGCGTCGTAGTCACGCAGCAACGCGACGTCACGAAACTCGGCGCGCACCAACGCGCACACTCTTTCGCACACCTCGTGAATATTGACCGCTTGCCATTGGACGGGCATGCGTTGAGGCGCTGCCAGTCGATCAACTAAAGCCTGAAGGCGATCAGCCTCAGAAATAATCACGCTCGTGTATTCACGCAGGGCCGGATCAGGAAGCTCTGACTCGAGCAATTGGGCCGCGCCACGCAAACCACCAAGCGGGTTCTTGACCTCGTGCGCCAAATTGCGCAAGAGTTCGTGTTGGGTATCAATTTCGTCGACCAGACGAATGCTACGGTCGACCAGAACGCGTTGTTCTAAATCTTTGATTTCGATTAATGCAGACCACTGAGGCTGCGATAAGGCAACCGAGGTGACCGCAACTTCAACGGTTTCTGCGCCACGGCGCAAACGCGCAAATTGCCGACAATCCGCAACTTCGCCACAACAGGCTTGTTGAATCGAATGCTCAAGCGCATTGTCGCGATCAAACAAAAAGGCGGCCGGCTGCCCCAAGAGGCTACGCCGAGACCGCCCAAACATCACTTCTGCTGCCGCATTCGCCTCTACGACTTCTCCAGCCGTGTTCAGTAAAAGAACCGTGGTGGAGAGCAGATCGAAGGCTTCAGCGGAGTACATGGTATTCGGGCCACAGCAGGCCCGACTCCAAGGTTAAACAGCAAATTACAGGCTGTAATACATGTCGAATTCGACGGGATGGGTCGTCATACGCAAGCGATTCACTTCTTGCATTTTCAGATCCACGTAGGCATCAAGCATTGCATTACTAAACACACCACCGCGCGTCAAGAATTCGCGATCTTTGTTGAGCTCTTCGAGCGCTTGCTCGAGTGAGCTGCAAACGGTTGGGATCTTTGCATCTTCTTCGGGTGGCAAATCGTACAGATTTTTGTCTGCTGGATCGCCTGGGTGAATCTTGTTTTGCACGCCATCAAGACCTGCCATCATCAAGGCTGAGAAAGCCAGGTATGGGTTAGCAAGTGGATCTGGGAAACGTGTTTCGATACGACGGCCTTTTGGATTGGCGACGTAAGGAATACGAATCGAGGCAGAACGGTTGCGTGCTGAGTAAGCAAGCTTCACAGGTGCTTCGTAGTGTGGGACCAAACGCTTATACGAGTTTGTGCCAGGGTTGGTAATTGCATTGAGCGCGCGAGCGTGCTTAATGACACCACCGATGTAATACAGCGCAAATTCAGACAAACCAGCATAGCCATTGCCTGCAAACAGGTTTTGACCGTCTTTCCAGATTGACTGATGAACGTGCATGCCTGAACCGTTGTCACCAACAACAGGCTTTGGCAAGAACGTTGCTGTTTTGCCGTAAGCATGGGCAACATTGTGCACGGTGTACTTGAGGATTTGGTTCCAGTCAGCACGTGTTACCAAGGTGCTGAACTTCGTACCGATTTCCATTTGGCCAGCGCCGGCCACTTCGTGGTGGTGCACTTCGACAGGGATGCCGGCTTCTTCAAGCAACAAGCACATCTCTGAACGCATGTCTTGCATCGAATCGACAGGAGGAACTGGGAAGTAACCGCCCTTCACGCGAGGACGATGGGCCATGTTGCCGCCCTCTGAATCGATGCCAGTCGACCATGAGGCTTCGTCTGACTTGATCTTGACGTGGCAGCCTGACATATCGTCGCCCCAGGTCACACCGTCAAAAACGAAGAATTCTGGCTCTGGACCAAAGAAGGCGGTGTCGCCCAAACCACTTGACTTCAGATAGGCTTCTGCGCGTTTGGCCAATGAACGTGGATCGCGATCATAGCCCTTCATGTCTGAAGGCTCGACCACATCGCAGGTCAAAATCATTGTTGATTCTTCGCGGAACGGGTCCATGTGAGCTGTGTTTGGATCGGGAATCAGCAGCATGTCCGAGGCTTCGATGCCTTTCCAGCCAGCGATTGACGAGCCGTCAAACGCGTGGCCATCGGTGAACTTTTCAGGGCCCATTTGGCTAACGGGAACCGAAACGTGCTGCTCTTTGCCCATGGTGTCCGTAAAACGAAAGTCGACAAACTTGACTTCGTCTTCGGCAATCTTCTTCAGAACATCTTGAGAGGTGCTCATACTGACTCCGGAAAGGTTAAAATTATGACTATTAAAAATTGCTGCTAGATCATCTTGATTGATAATAAGCAACATTCATGCCAGACATTTTTTGACTGAAATGCCCAAAAAAGTGCGGAACGTAGCACCAATAATGTGCGTCTTGCACCAAACTACGCACTACAACGGTGATTTTACAAGAACAAAGCCTGTAATTCATTCAGAAAGCGCCAACCTAGATCAGTTGCCTGAAGCCGTAAGGGGTTTTCAAGCAATAAACCTCGCTGCGTGGCTAACTGCAGTGCCTGATTCATTGACGCGAGTGGTAACCCACACCGCTCAGTGTACAGCGTGGCGGCTACGCCCTCCTCCAGCCGCAAGGCGTTGAGCATGAATTCAAACGGCAAATCTGCCGTCTTGAGCTGCCGCCTTTCAGAGATATGGCTGGCATCGCCGGCAAGTGCGGCGCGCATCCAGCCCTCGGGATTACGCTGGCGCGCCTGCCGTTCAATACGATCGTGAAACGAAAGCTTTCCGTGCGCACCAGGGCCAAGGCCTAAATAATCACCAAACTCCCAATAGTTCATGTTGTGGCGCGCACGCGCACCCGGCTTAGCAAACGCCGACACTTCATAGCGTTCAAAGCCAGCGGCCCGGGCAAGTGAAACAACCGCCTCTTGCATATCAAAGGACAATTCATCATCGGGCACTGCCGGTGGATATTTGGCAAAGACAGTGTTGGGCTCAAAGGTCAGCTGATACATTGAGAGGTGTTCGGTACCAAAGCTAAGCGCCTCACGTGCGTCTTGTTCACACTGCGCAAGGGTCTGCCCCGGTAGCGCAAACATCAGATCTAAATTGACGCGCCCAACTGCTCGTTGCGCCATCTCAATGGCGGCGCGAGCTTGGCCTGAATCGTGCACCCTTCCTAACGCGAGTAATTTGGCATCATCAAACGACTGAATGCCTAAAGAAATTCGGTTAACGCCGCTGGCGGCATAGGCCATAAATCGTTCGGCTTCAGCGGTGCCTGGGTTGGCCTCAAGTGTGATTTCAGCATCAGGCCAAAGGTTTAAATGCGAACGCAACAGCGCCAGAAGCCGCTCAATACCCTGAGCGCTTAATAAGCTCGGTGTGCCGCCTCCAATAAAAACCGTATGCACCTGCCTGCCCCAAATGTCGGGCAAGGCTTGTTCAAGATCAGCCTGCAAGGCATCAAGGTAGCGCGCCTCGGGCAACACAGCGGGTTGCTCGTGAGAATTAAAGTCACAGTAAGGACACTTACGCACACACCACGGCACGTGCACATACACTGACAATGGCGGCAACGCGCTTAAGCGCGGACGATCTGCGATGTCAGCAACTATGGCCGCCTTTGGCCGCTGCACGTTCGTAATCGGAATCACACGACTCATTGCTGTTGACCCATCGGCAGTTTTTTTTTCGCTCGACTCATACGCATGTCACTTGCGCTGCGCTCAGGCTCAGGCAACTCATTACGATGACGCCGTCACGAGCTGACGCGCGGCAAGCTGCTTGAGCAATTGCTGCAAGGCTTGCCCGCGATGGCTGAGTGTATTTTTGAGCGCTGGATCAAGCTCAGCAGCCGTGCAGCCCTGCTCGGGTAAAAAGAAATACGGGTCGTAACCAAACCCATGCGTCCCCCGCGGCTGATCGACAATCTCACCAAACCAGTTTGCCTCGGCAACAATCGGTTGTGGATCGTCGTGGCGAGCCACCAGCACCAAGACTGCAACGTACCAGGCGCGGCGGTTGCTCTGCCCTTGTAAGGCTCGCACCAGTTTCTGATTGTTGGCTGCATCACTGCGCGAGCCATGCTCAGCTTCGGCATACCGAGCAGAGTGGATACCGGGCGCTGCATTGAGTGCCGCGACGCACAGACCCGAGTCATCGGCCAACGCCGGCAGACCAGACAGCAGACTGGCGTGGCGCGCCTTGGCAAGAGCATTTTCTAGAAAAGTGAGATGAGGCTCGGGAGCATCTGGGATATCAAGCGTGCCTTGCGGGATCAACTTCACGCCAAGCGGCGCAAACAGCGCGTCAAACTCGCGATGTTTTCCGGCATTGCCAGAGGCAAGTACGATCGATGTCAGCTTATTCATCTCAGTTTGTGAGTCTCGGCAGAGGTAGCGTCTTCAAGCAACATCGTCACCAAATCGCGTGCAAAACTCGGCAAGCGTTGTAGCTCGCGCACGCAGATGTGTAGTTTGCGCTCAGACCACTCGTCTGACAGCCTGACGATGTTGATATTCAGACGCTGAGCGTAGCGCCTTGCGGCTTGCTCGGGCACCACGCCAATTCCGACTCCGGCTTCAATCATGCGACAGACTGATTCAAAATTGCTGACCTCAACCCGAAAGCGAAACGAATGGCCCAGGTTATCGGCGGCCTGAATCAAAAAGGCGTGAATGGCGCTCCATTCAGACAACCCAACGTATTCAAAATCGAGCGTGTCGGCAAACGCGACCTCAGACATGCCCCCTAAGGGGTGCTCGGCCGACGTCACCAACACCAGACGATCGGCTCGGTAGGGCAAAAACTCGAGCGCTGAGGCTGCGGGCTGACCTGCCACGATACCGATATCGGCCGACCCCTCTGTGACCGCTTTTACGACCAGGTAGCTCAAGCGCTCGCGCAACTCGACTGTGACATCTGGATGGGAGGACAAATAGCGACTTAAGACCGCAGGCATGAATTCGGTCATGGCGGTGGTGTTGGCCAGCACCCGTATCTGTCCCTTAATGCCTCTTGAATACTCGTGGATATCGCCACGCAGGTGATCTATTTGCCGCAACACCAGGCGCGCGTGCCGCAAAAACGCTTCACCTGAGGGGGTCAGCGTCACGCCCTGACTGTTTCGATGAAACAAGCGCGTGCCGAAATGATCTTCAAGGTTTTTGACCCGGTTGCTGGCGGCGGGCAGTGAAAGGTGAGATTTTTCTGCCCCGCGGGTCAGGCTGCTGGCATCGCCAATATTGACCATCAGCTGCAAGTCGGTCAGATCAAAATGGTTGGCCATCGTGTTTTTAGTACCTTAATCATTCAAAAAGCCGAGGTTAACGAAACACCAATGGTCAAAAACCCCGCCCTGGGGCACATTATCGGCTG
>CAIZGG010000263.1 GCA_903932425.1 uncultured beta proteobacterium
GATAATCGTTATCCATCAACACATATGAGCCTGGCTGCACTTCGGTGTACAGACCTGATTCGGCTTCGATCGGGTAGGTACCGGTGCCACCGCCTGTGATGGCGTTGACTTCATAGCCCGCAGCATTTAACGCGCTGACCAAGCCTTTGACCTTGTCGCAGGCTGAGCCAATTGCTTGCAAGCGCTCTTCGGGTTTGCGCATGTGTTGCGCGGGGCCGTAGTAGGCTTGTAAGCCAGCAAACACTAATGAGGGTGAATAGGTGGCAATCGCTTCGGCCAGTTCAATCGCCGCAGCGTGGGTCGTAACACCACAACGCGCGCCGCCGACATCTTGTTCAATATAGATATCAATGGCAACGCGATGGCGTCTGGCTGCAGCGCCAATCTGATGCACTTGCACGATGTTATCCACGCACAAACCCATGTGGGCATGCGCGGCAAGACGGGCCACGCGCTCAACTTTACGCACACCAACTACCTGATTGGTGATCAAAATATTTTTGACGCCCGCTTCGATAAAGGCTTCAGCTTCGCTAGCCTTTTGCACGCAGATACCAACCGCCCCAGCATGAATCTGGCGCAACGCGATGTCAGGGCACTTGTGCGCCTTACCGTGCGAGCGCACCGCAATGCCAGCGGTTTGAATGACTGCGTGTACTTCAGCAAGGTTGCGCTCAAACGCATCAAGTTCGATCAACAGAGCAGGGGTATCGATTGCGTCAACCGACGCACCAATTACCGCCGGTGCATCGCGCCAATTGCCCAAGCCAGACTCAGAAATCGAAGGGTGATGCGTCATAGTGGTTTCCTGTTGCAGTGAGTACTTGTGACTTTACCGGAGTGCGCGGAAAGCCTCGGCCTTTAGGCCGGGGATGAATAGCTCGGACAGCAGCGCTGTCCTAGATGTATGCATTTTAAGCCTATAGACAGACTGTATATAATTACAGTATGCAACAACTTCAAGCCTACAAATTCGAACTACGTCAAACTGGGGAGCAAGCGCGCAAGATGCGTCAGTTCGCTGGGGCGTGTCGGTTCGTCTATAACAAGGCGCTCGCCTTGCAGAAGGCAAGGCACGAAGTTGGCGAAAAGCATCTTGGCTACGCCTCGCTGTGCAAGCACCTGACCGAATGGCGAAGCAGCACCGAAACACCTTGGCTCAAAGAAGCGCACTCACAAATCGTCCAGCAGGCGCTAAAGGACCTAGAGCGTGCTTACAAGAATTTCTTCGAGAAACGCGCAGCATTCCCCAAGTTTAAAAAGCGAGGCCAGTATGACCGCTTCCGCTTTCCGCAAGCGATTACCTTAGACAACCTCAACGGGCGCATCAAACTGCCCAAACTCGGCTGGATGCGCTACCGCAAGAGTCGCGACGTTTTAGGCGAAGTTCTTAACGTGACTGTTAGCCTGAGTTATGGCAAATGGTTTGTATCGATCCAAACCGAGCGAACAGTAAAGCATGCAGTTGCACAAGGCGGTGCTGTTGGAATCGATGTCGGCGTGGCCCGGTTCGCCACGCTGAGCGACGGCAGTCATATCGAAGCGGTCAACAGTTTTCGCAAGCATGAAGCTCGTCTGCGCCGATACCAGCGTCGCACGAGCCGCAAAGTTAAATTCAGTAACAACTGGAAGAAGGCTCAGGCCAAAGTCAAGAATCTGCACTACCGTATCGCCAACATCCGCAAAGACTTTCTCCACAAGGCTTCAGCTGCGATCAGCAAAAACCACGCACTCGTAGTTGTTGAAGACCTGAAAGTCCGCAATATGTCTGCCTCTGCAGCCGGCACGATCGATGTACCGGGAATAAACGTCCGAGCCAAGTCCGGTCTGAATAAGTCAATCCTGGACCAAGGCTGGTCAGAATTCCGTCGCCAGCTTGAGTACAAGATGATATGGAAAAGCGGTTGGCTCGTGGCGGTTGCGCCCCAATACACGAGTCAGACGTGTCCTCGCTGCGCCCACACGTCGAAAGACAACCGCAAGACGCAGGCTAAGTTTGAGTGCGTAGGTTGTGGTTTTGAAGAAAACGCCGACTTGGTCGGTGCGATAAATATTTTAGAGCGGGGATACCGCTTGTTAGCCTGTGGAGAGTCGGTGCAGTCAGGCCGCTCAGTGAAGCAGGAACCCACCGAAGTGACTCAGGCAGCTTTTGCCTGAGCACCGTAGAAATCCCCGCCCTTTCCGCGAAAGCGGCAGTCATCGACTTGAGGACGGGGAGGATGTCAACTTAAGTTCGTACTCTAGCTTAGGGCCGGACAATTATGTCCTATAAAACGGACAAATATTCTATTTATTGATAAAATGTCAGTTATATAGGACATAATATCAAGTAATATGAAAAAACAATGAAAGATAAGATCAGATTTCTCTCAGACGTAGGTTCACAGGTGCGGGCGCTTCGGCAGGCTACTCAAATGCCTACTGCGCTTATTGCTGAAAAATCTGGTCGTAGTCGAGATGTATTAAACCGTCTCGAAAAAGGTCGAGATGTGTCGTTGACCTCACTGTTAGCAATTCTTGCAGCAATGGGTCATACCATCGAAATTGTAGGCCTCGGGCTTCCAACACGCGAAGAGATGCGGCGCC
>CAIZGG010000264.1 GCA_903932425.1 uncultured beta proteobacterium
CGCGTTTTCTTTTGTCGCAAAGCGATCAGCCCACGCCATAATTTGTGGCTCAAGCGCAAGCACAGCGCTTATCGCGGCAGGCAAATGGCGCAGCGCTTTGACGTGCTCGGCCTCTTGTTGCTCGGTTAACTGACCGTGCACCTGCGCCAAGGCCAAAGTCAGCATAAACAGCGCAGTCAGTTGAGTGGTAAACGCTTTGGTAGATGCCACGCCGATTTCAACACCGGCGCGAGTAATGTATGCAAGCTCGCACTCACGCACCATCGCACTCGTTGACACATTACAAATCGTGAGTGTGTGTGGCATGCCAAGCGAGCGAGCGTGTTTTAACGCAGCAAGCGTATCCGCCGTTTCACCAGATTGCGAGATTGTGACCACCAGCGTGTTCGCGTTGGGCACGCTGTCACGGTAGCGATACTCGCTTGCGATCTCAACAGAGGCGGGGATCTTTGCAACCGCTTCAATCCAGTATTGCGCAGTGAGCCCAGCGTAATAGCTGGTGCCGCAGGCCAAAATCAATACGCGGTCAATTTGTTTAAAAATCCTGTAGGCCTTGTCACCAAACAGCTCGGGGGTGATCGACTCAACATCCTCGAGCGTATCGGCGACAGCACGCGGTTGCTCAAAAATTTCTTTTTGCATGTAGTGGCGGTACGGCCCAAGTTCTGCCGCGCCGGTGTGCACGTGCACTGTGTTGATCTTGCGATTGACCTGCTTACCCGTTGCATCCATGATCCAGACATTGCCCAACTGCAAATCAGCAACGTCACCATCTTCAAGGTAAATAATTTGGTCGGTGGTGCCGGCCAGCGCCAGAGCGTCCGAGGCCAGAAAATTTTCGTTTTTTCCGCGTCCGATGACCAGTGGCGAGCCATAACGTGCCGCCACGATGCGGTGTGGTTCGTCACGACAAAACACAGCAATCGCGTAGGCGCCCTTTAAACGGGTCACGGCTTGTTGAACGGCCTCAAGCAAGTCGCCATGATAAAGGTGGTGCACCAAGTGGGCGATCACTTCGGTATCGGTCTGACTTTCAAAAAGATAGCCCACCGCTTGTAACTCGGCTCGAAGTTCTTCGTGATTTTCAATGATGCCGTTGTGCACCAGAGCAATGCTCGGGGCCTCTTGGCCCAGGCCCGAAAAGTGTGGATGAGCATTGCGTGTGACCGGCGCTCCATGGGTGGCCCAGCGCGTGTGCGCGATCCCTGTAAACCCAGTGATGTGCTCGCGCGTAATCGTTTCTGCAAGCTCGGCGACACGCTCAGTGCTGCGTGCGCGGCGTAACGCGCCATTGTCAAACACCGCGACGCCGCAGGAGTCGTACCCACGATACTCAAGGCGGCTCAGGCCCTCAAGCAAAATCGGCGTGATGTTTCTTGATGCGACTGCACCCACAATGCCACACATAGAGATCCCCTTGTTGTTCAGGCATTGTGCCAAACTTAGTATGAAATTTTATGCCTATTAACGATATTAATTGGAATAAAATATTGAATTGTCTATTATATGAAAAATAATTTCATATTTATTGATTTTTACTCTATTTAATTCTTATCCAATGACTCCTGACACACTCGACGAGCTTGACCTACGCATCCTTGAGCAGTTACAGCAAGACGCAAGCATCACCAACCAAGAGCTCGCCGAACTGGTGCATGCCTCACCACCCACGTGCCTGCGGCGTGTGCGGCGGCTGACTGAGTCGGGCATTATTCAAAAACAAGTGGCGATCATTGATCCGGCAAAAGTCGGCAACACGCTGACCGCTATTCTAGAGATCACGCTTGATGTGCAATCAGCCGAAAGCTTGCAGCAGTTTGAACACGCGATTGCACTCGAAGCCGCGGTTCTGCAATGCTATCGCGTCTCTTCAGGGCCCGACTTTATTTTAGTGACGCAGGTACGTGATATGCCGGCCTATCACGCGCTCGTGCATCGTGCGCTCACGGCACAAGCTAACGTGCGTAACGTACGCAGCTTTTTTTCAATCCATCGCAGTAAGTTCAATACTCGCGTTGCGCTCGGGTAACAATTGCCTCGCGGTACACCTCAAGATACCGATCAACCATGGTGTCCACAGCGTACTCGGCGCGCACGGCCGAATACGCGAAATCAGCCATTGCTTGCGCCTGATCTGGTTGCTCGAGCATGAACAAAATATGCGCTGCCATCGTTGTGGCATCACCTGCTGCGCAAACCAGCCCACGCCCCTGACTGACCGTTTCTTTTAAACCGCCGGCGTCAGTCGATACCACGGGCACTTTTTGCAACATGGCATCAAGCACGCTACTGCCCAGAGCCTCAAACCGCGAGGCCATGACAAAAACTGAAAGTGCGGAAAATAATTGCTCAACGTCTGCCTCAAAACCTAGTAGCAGATAGCGGTCTTGCAAGCCAAGCTCTGCAATCGCCTGCTGAGCGGCTGGCGACGCTGCGCCCGCGGCGCCCCAATGCACAAACACAACGTCTTGAAACTGCGCGCACACTTTTGCTGCGGCATGAATTAAGGTGACTGGATCCTTCTCAACCGACAACGCAGCAGCCGTACCAACCAGGCGTCGGCCTTCGAGCGCTCTGTCATTTAAAAAGTTTTGAATACGTAATGTATCAGCAGCGATTGGCAAGACCGCGCTTGGAATCACTTGCGTTGCAACGCCCAGCGAGCGTGGCGCTTGGGCTGCGGCTTCGCTGATGGCCACCAGCCGGGTGACGCCGCGCCACTTCAGGCGTTTCAGCCAAACACCGGCTCGCAACGGAAAACTTGTACGTCGTGAAAACACCAGCGGACGCCCATGCAAGGGGGCCACTGCCACCGCCCAGGCTACGACCTTGGCAGTCTGCGCGTGCAACACATCGTAGCGCCTGCCATGCCAAGCAAGCCAACACCCAAAGGCAAAGCCACCACCTGCAGTATGCACCACGAACCCAAGCGCGCGCGCGCGCTCGGCGAGTGCTCCACCTTGACGCACCAGCAATTCAACCTCGTGGCCACGAGCGCGCAAGCCTACTGCAGTCAATAAGGTTTGCCTTTCGCCGCCACGCCAGCCGCGCTCGGTGTTGATTTGCAAAATGCGTAGGGCAGCCTCAGCCATTTTGGCCCGAATGCGGCGCTTGGCGATAACGGATCACATTGACGCTTACTGCAACCAGGGCAAAAGAAATCGCCACCCACACCCCTAGCAGCGGGCCCATTGAAAAGCCCATGCTAAACACCATGGCGACCACCGCGCCACCAAAGGTCTGGCTAAACACGCGGGTGGTCGCCTGTAAACCACCTAACGCCCCCGCACGGTGACGTGGCGCAGCGCCGATCAACACCCGATTATTAGGTGTTTGAAAAAAACCAAAACCGACCCCTGCCAACATCATCGCCATAAACAGCCAGGTGTTATCGACACTGGCCGGCATCAAGGCAATCAAGGTTAAACCGAGCGCCATCGCCGCTGCGCCGATACCGCTTAAGATCGCAACCGGAAATCGATCAGACAACGGGCCCGCGATTGCGGCAATCATCGCAGCCCCCACGGGCCAACCCGCTAGCAACACGCCAACCGTAATTTGTGGGCGCTGCAGCGTTGTCAGTAAATAAAAAGGTAACGACACAAAGGTTGCCATTTGCGCTGAGAAGGTGCTCGATGATGCCGCCAAGGCAAAACGCATCGCCGGGATACGAAACAAATCGACCGGAAACAACGGAGCAGACTGTGCGCTTGAGCGACGGATCAACAAAATCCCTACGCTAACGGACAACACAATCAAAATTAAAGCCTGCCACGTATAGGTGGCTAAGAAATCGATTCCGATAATAAGCAAACCAATAGTTGTCATGCTCAACAATGCAGAGACCCAGTCAAAGCGTGATTTGATCGGCGCAACGTCGGGCAAATATTTAACACCTAACAACGCCAGAAATCCCACGGGGATATTGAAGGCAAAGATCCAGTGCCAACTCGCCATCGACAAAATAAAGGCACCAAGCGACGGCCCCATCACCGACGACACTGCCACGGTCATCGCGTTCCAGCCAATCCCTCTTCCTATCAAATTCGGCGGATAGATATGCCGAACCAGGGCACCGAACAAGCACATAATCGCCGCCCCACCAAGCCCCTGCGCCACGCGACAAATGAGCAATAACGGTAAGGTCGGTGCCAAGGCACTTGCCATTGAGGCGCACGTAAACAGGAGCAGACCAAAACGAAACAACACCTTAAAGCCAATGCGCTCACCAATCGCTGCCATCGGCATCAGCATCATCGCAACAGTTAAGCCATAGGCATTTGCAATCCACACAACCGAAGCTGCTGATTCATTGAGGTCTTTCGCAATAGAAGGCAGTGCAACGTTCGACATCGAGGCATCAAGCACCGACAACATCAAACCCACGCCAAGTGCAAAGGCAGCCTTGCGTCGACGACCAGTGGGCAAACCTTCTATCGCGTCAGGCGCTCGCGCTGTTTGTGCTTCAGACATGTTTAAACTTTTTTAACTGGCCGCGTCCAGCCCTCAATGGTGAGCTGTTTTGCGCGCGACACCGTCAATTTTTCAGCGGGTGCATCGCGCGTCAGCGTCGTACCCGCGCCAAGCGTTGCGCCACGCCCCACCCGCACCGGAGCAACGAGTTGAGTATCTGAACCAATAAACGCGTCGTCTTCGATGGTGGTACGGTGCTTATTGACACCGTCGTAATTGCAAGTAATCGTACCTGCGCCGATGTTGACCCGCTCGCCAATATCCGCGTCGCCGATGTAGGCCAGATGATTGGCCTTGCTATCGACACCTATGCGTGCATTTTTAATTTCAACAAAATTACCCACGTGTGTGCGATCAGCCAAGGCAGCGCCTGGACGCAAACGGGCATAAGGCCCAATCTTCGCCTCAGCGCCCACCACCGCTTGCTCAAGATGACTGAAGGGCTCGATACGCGTACCGGCGCCAATAGTCACATCACGCAACACGCAATGTGCACCAACGTGCACGCCAGCACCTAAACTGACGTTGCCTTCAAACACACAACCCACGTCAATAAAAACATCTTGGTCGCAACTTAGTTGACCCCGCACGTCAAGACGCGCAGGATCAGCAAGCGTCACGCCGGCGTCAAGCTGCCGACGTGCAAGCTCAAGTTGCCACAACCGCTCAAGCTGCGCCTGCTGCGCACGGCTATTTACGCCGAGCGTTTCATAAGCCGCACCAGGATGAGCCACATTCACGGCCAAACCCTCGGACACCGCCATGCCAATAATATCTGTCAGGTAGTACTCTCCCTGCGCGTTGTTGTTGGTGAGCTTAGCCAACCAGGTCTTAAGCTGTGCAGTCGGCGCAGCTAAGATACCTGTGTTGACTTCATGAATCGCGCGTTGCTCAGGGCTTGCGTCTTTATGTTCAACGATCGCGCAAACTCGGCCTTCGGCATCGCGCACGATGCGACCATACCCCGTTGGGTCGGCTAATAGCTCGGTCAACACCGCCAGGCCCTGCCCTCGCGCATCAAGCAAGGCCTGCAAGCTTGTGATCTGCACCAAGGGCACATCGCCATACAACACGATCGTGACATCATCGCGGCCATCTTCTTTCAGCTGTGCCACCGCTTGCAGAACCGCATGACCTGTACCGAGCTGCGGCTGCTGGATCGCAAACTGCAAATCGTGTTGGGCAACAAACGCCTGCTGCACCTGCTCGGCGCCATGGCCAACCACCACCACAATATTTTCGGCCGCCAACGCGCGCGCACGATCCAACACGTGCGCCAACATCGAGCGACCTGCAATGGTGTGCAGCACTTTGGGGCGGTTGGACTGCATCCGCTTACCTTGGCCAGCGGCCAAAATCACAATATTCAACATAATTTGTTTTGTCGGTCAGCGATTTTTATTTTTTATTTAAGATGTTTTTTTAGCATTGTTTTTTGTTGCTGCTTTGCGCGGGGCTTTTGCGGCAGCTTTTATCGGCGCTTTTTTCGCAGCTCTGGCAGTCTTCGCCGGCGCCTTGCCGGTTGCAGGCGCTGGCTTTAACGCCATGCTGGCGGCGGTTGCCGCCGCAACTTGACTGAACTGTTGCTGCAACATATCCCACCACGCTTGAGCAGCCGCTGGAGCGGCCGCCGAAGCTGTCGTGCCAGCACCCTGCTCTGCGTTGCTTGCGCCGCGAGCGCTGGCCTGCGATTCAGCCGAGCTCGCCGCTGCAGTGCGTGTTTGGGGTTGCAGTGGTGATTGCGCTGGCGGCTCTGGCTGAGACTGAGGGCGGTCATCAGACTGCGCAGGTGTTGCGGGCCAGCCGCCGAACCAGCTCGCGGGTGCAGCTTGTGGATTGGCTCCCTGTGCATTTGGTGCGCCGGCCGCCATAAACGACTTCAGCGTCGCGATGGTCGCGAGTTGCACCTCCATGCCCTGAATTGTGCTGCTGAGCATTGAAAGATTTAATTTGAGCCAGTTCTCAACCGATTTAAGCTCGGCGATCTTACGCTCAAGCTCTTCGGGATTCATTGGGGGACTCAAACCAAGCCCACCAGACATTCCGGCGGGCCCGCCTAAGCCGGCAAACGCCTTACGCATCATCTCAAGACTGGCGAGCAAAGGGTTTGTCGCAGAGTCTCCAGTTTGACCAAACCCGGGCAGCACAAAAGGATTAGAAGGCATTTCACTCATAACGAGCCTTTTTGTAGGGAGTTATACCTAGATATTACTCGCATCTGCCTGCGTTCTGACATCTCGAAAACATCCCAAAAACCACTGAATCTCGTTTAACGTACCGATATTCTGTGACAATACCGTTATGCCAACATTCTTAACACTCACCGAACTCGAATCCGCCATCAATTTTTGGCGTCAACGCAGCCCTTCTGTGGGCGAAGAACTTCGCCTGTGCCCCGAAGCCTCAAGCTTGGCGACGCCCTACGCGCTCATGATTATCGAGCGGCGCAAAGAAATTGCTCTTGCCGATTTATCTGAGCGCGCTCAAACAGCCATCGCCTCTTGGTATGAAGCCCAAGTCAAGGGTGGCTAGCTTTAGAGGTTTGACGAGACCGAGCGACAATCTCTATAGCTGCGCGGCCACACTGAACGTCGCTAGCGCAACAAGAGCCGTATATCGTGAGCAAGCGCAGCCGCGCCAATTGTGTTGTTGAGCAGCACTCGCGACTCACCTTGCGCATCCATCAGGTAAAACGATGCGCTGTGATCCATCGAATAATTACCTTGCGCACCTGCTGTTTTTGCGTAGTACACCTTAAACGAGGCCGCCGTTTTTTTAATTTGCTCAGTCGTGCCGGTCAATCCTAAAAACTGGGAGTCAAAGCCTGACACATAGGCACGCAACACCTCGGGTGTATCCCGCTCTGGATCAACAGTAATCAACACAACCTGCACACGCTTGGCATCATTGCCCAACAACTTCATCACTTGGGTGAGCTCGGCAAGAGAGGTTGGGCAAACATCGGGGCATTGCGTAAAACCAAACAACACGACCGTGACTTTACCTTTGAGGCTTTCAAGCGTGTAGGGCTTTCCGTCAGTGCCTGTCAAGGCAAGCTCTTTGCCTAAATGCGTGCCAGAAATGTCACTGCCTTTAAATTGAGGCGTACTGTCGTTGCAGCCCGACAAAAACAGCACGCATAGGCTGAACAGTGCAGCGCCTAACAGTCGCCTCGGGTGAAGTCGTGTCACGCAGGCACCATGATCAGCCAGTGGTCTGCTAACAAGGCAGCAAACAAAAGCGACAAATACAAGATTGAAAAACGAAAAAGCTTACGCGAAAGTTCATCGCTGTATGCGCGATAGAGCTGGTAGGCGTACCTGATAAACATCAACCCCAACACCACCGCTGCAATAAGATAGAGCCAACCACTCATGCCAACGACATAGGGCAATAAGGTGGTGGCCAGCAGCGCAAAGCTATAAAGCAGGATATGAAGGCGCGTGAACTGCTGGCCATGCGTAATCGGCAACATTGGCAGACCAGATTTTGCATAATCGTTGCTGCGATAGAGTGCCAGCGCCCAGAAGTGTGGTGGGGTCCAGATAAAAATAATGAGCACAAGCAACCACGCCTCGCCAGGTACTGAATCAGCCACGGCAGCCCAGCCCAGCGCAGGCGGCATGGCTCCTGACAAGCCACCGATGACAATGTTTTGAGGGGTACGTGGCTTAAGAATTACGGTGTAAATCACGGCATACCCGACAAAGGTCGCAAAAGTGAGCCACATGGTGAGGGGATTCACCCAGAAATACAAAATCGCCATACCTATGGCGCCCAGCACGCCTGAAAACACCAAGACCTGCGCGGTTGAGATTGCTCCGGTGGCAGTCGCACGGCGCGCAGTGCGCAACATGCGAGCGTCAACCTGTTGCTCAATCAAGCAGTTCATTGCAAAAGCGGCGGCGGCCAACAGCCATATCCCCAACGTCGCTGCAATGACGCGCTTAGCGTCTGGCAACTCGGGCGTGGCTAAAAACATACCAATCACAGCGCAAAATACCGCCAGTTGCGTGACACGGGGTTTGGTCAGCACAAGGTATTGGCGCAAGAGGCCAGGAGTCGCTGCGGTCGTGCTGGTCATGTTTAAGCGATTAATTAGTGTAGGGTCGATTGTACCGACAAGCGCTGGGGTTCAGGTTTAGCCAGACGCGTCAACAACGTCACCACCCCCAAAACGAGCCCCGCGGCCCCGCCATTGTGTAGCACTGCAATCAAAAGCGGCCATTGAAAAAAGATTGTTGTGAGCCCTGTCAACAGTTGTGCAACCAGCAAGCACAGCACTAACGTTGCGGGCCCGCGTAGCCCCGCGTCTGCGCGCAATCGCCAGGCTAGGGTGCCCCAGTAGGCAAACACCACCCAGGCGGCATTGCGGTGTACCCAATGAATCGCCGTGAGTGCCGGTTGTGAAATCATTTCGCCGCTGGGCATTTCGCCCAAGCCACGCACAAGCGCAAAACCGCTTGCAGCATCCATGTCAGGCCACCAGGAGCCGTGACACTGCGGAAAGTCCATACACGCGAGCGCCGCGTAGTTGGTGCTCACCCACCCTCCCAGTGCAACTTGTACAAACAATATGCCGAGCCCGAGCAGAGCCCATTTGAACTTGCCTTGCGACGCTTGCGATACCGCCGGGTGTGATCGCTCACGCGCAGCAAGCCAGGTCATCAAACCGAGCAGACTTAAGCCTCCTAATAAATGCGCAGTCACCACCGCCGGCATCAGCTGATGGGTAACCGTCCAGGCACCGAACGCCCCTTGCACGCACACCGCCACCAAGGTCACCAGCGCGAGCACCGGCGAATGCCCAAGTGCTGACCGATAGCGCCAGGCCATCCAACAGATCGAAACAATCAGCAGGCCGAGCAAGCCACCCACATAACGGTGCACCATCTCGATCCAGGCCTTGGGCAAGGTGACTGGCCCTTCGGGCATGACCTGCACCGCCTCACGTATCGACTGCAACGCGCCAAGCGGGGTCACACTGCCGTAGCAGCCTGGCCAGTCTGGGCACCCTAAACCAGAGTCCGTCAAACGCACGAAGGCACCAAACATGATCAGATCAAGCGTCAAGAACCACGTTAAAAATAAAATCTTGCGATAACGACGCCGTTTGGCGTCGCTCGAAACGTCGTTGGCCGTCTGCGCGAACGAGGGTAAGCGATCAGCCTGCGACATCAGCCAATCCTTGAGTTGTATACGAGCTTGGTGATATCTTTTCTGACTTTTTCAGGCTCGGCGTTTGGGGGATATTGCAGAATCAAGTTGGCGTGCGGATCGATGATCCACATCGGATCAGCAAGTGCGCTTGTAGTATTGCCCGCATTGGTTGAGTCGCCCAACAAAAACTTTTTTAACTGCTCGGGCTGCACCCGCAACATCACTGTTCCCTTGTAGGCTTCGAGCACTTTTTCGGGCACTGGGGCATCATCAGTAATAAACCACACGCGCGCAAGACGCTCGACATTTTTGCCTTGGCTCGCGTGCGAGTTACGCAAAATAAACAGTTTTCGCGCACAAGCATCCTGGCAATCACCGCCATCCGCCGCGATTAACAGCCATTTGCCTTTTAATGTAGCGACATCAAACGGCTTGCCATCTAACGTCGTGGCTTGCAGCGCCGTGCTCGCCGGTATCGGTCGTTGCGGCTCGATCAAGGTACCGTAAGCAACGCTTCCCTCTGGACGCCAATCGGGGTTGAAATACACAAGCAGGGCCGCAAGCACCGGTGCCATGCTAAGTAGCAGAATCAATACCAAAGGGGTACGTGACCTTTGGCGTGTCGCAGTAGTCTGAGTCATGTTATTCCGTAAAAAATGAGTGCTATCGGTGGCGCCTTGCTCGCCAGCCAAACACAATTAACGCTATTAAACATATCGTGGCAAAGCCAAACCACTGCATCGCGTAGCCAACGTTTTTATCAGCGTCCACCGAAGGTTCAGGCCATACTCGTATCAAAGCATCATTCGTCGGGCTTGTCTGTAACAACACTACAGGCAATAACGTTAGGCCGCTGCGTTTTTCTAGTTCGGTGAGCGTCAGATTTTGTAGCCGTGGCAGCTTTGCGGTATCAATTGCGCCCGGGCTTGGTTGATCGCCAACTGTTTGCTTGTCAGAAGCCAGCCGGTTTTGCCCGAGTGACTGTTGCGTGTCAAAACTCAGCTCGCTTTGCTTATTGCTAGTCCACAACTCGAACAACCTTGGAACATGTTCGGCTAACTCGCCTTTAATATCTTGCAATTCTTGTGGCGTGCTCACTACTGGCGCTTTCTGATCGCCTAAGGGTCTGGCAAACCAGCCCCTCAACACCAATATCGCTCGGCCATCAGCCATCACCAAGGGCGTTGCTAACCAAAGGCCTGGGCGCCCCTCTAAATTTCTGTTATCCAGCAAGACACTGTATTCGCTGCGCCAACGGCCCTGCACAGCAGCGGGCGTCCAGTTGGCTAACGCACGCGGGGTAACGGGCAGCGAATTCAAGTTCAAGGCATTGGCCGAGCGCCCCTGAGCGATCGTTGCCGCTGTCGCCCGTCGCTCAGCGGCACGGTCAAGTTGCCACAACCCAAGCGCAACGCAACCCGCACCAACCGTAATTAATAGGGTCATTGCAAGTACGCTACGGATACTAAAAAGCGGTTGTGACATGTCTGCGATAATTCCTGTTTTGAGCGGAGAGCATCATGCGTATTGTGGTGATACTGATTTTCGTCGGCATCTTAGGCAGTCTGGCCTCGGCGCTGTTTTACCTCATGCGCGACAAAGGGGCTTCTAGCAAAACTGTCAACGCACTAACGCTCCGAATCGGTATGTCAGTCGTCTTGTTTCTATTTCTATTATTTGCCCACTGGATGGGATGGATAGAAACAACGGGGTTTCAACGTTAAATTTAGGCGGTGTCTACCTCGCAGTACACGGCCGACTGTGCACCGAATTTTGCGTGACATTTAAGTAAGAAAAAAGCCGGCTAAGCCGGCTTTTTTCTTTTTAGCAACGCCGAGATTGCTGGCTTAGAACCAATACACGAACAAATACAAGCCCAACCACACGACGTCAACGAAGTGCCAGTACCAGGCAGCGCCTTCAAAGCCAAAGTGGTGGTCGGCCCTGAAGTGGCCTTTCATCATACGAATCAAAATCACGGCCAACATCGTGGCGCCCAGCAGCACATGGAAGCCATGAAAACCGGTCAACATAAAAAATAATGAGCCATAGGCGCCCGAGTTGAACTTCAGATTCAAATCGGTGTATGCATGGTAGTACTCAAAACCCTGACAGGCCACAAAAATAAAACCTAAAAGGATGGTTGCAAACAACCAAAATTTAGCCTTGCCACGGTGATCGGCAATTAAGGCGTGATGCGAAATTGTCAATGTCACGCCTGAGGTAAGCAACAAGGCCGTGTTAATCGTTGGCAACCAAAAAGGTCCCATTGTTTGAAATGCCTCAACCACGCCTGCTGGGCCCAAATTCGGCCATACTGCGTTGAAATCTGGCCAGAGCAGCAACTTATGATCAAGATCACCCAGCCAAGGCAAAGTGATTGTGCGGGTGTACCAAAGAGCGCCGAAGAAAGCACTGAAGAACATGACTTCAGAAAAAATAAACCAGCTCATGCTCCAGCGGTACGACATGTCAATGCGCTTGCTGTTCATTCCTGATTCAGACTCTTGTATCGCATCGCCAAACCAGTAATACAAGACGACGAAAAGCCCGAGCAAGCCGACTAGAACAGCCCACTTCGCCATATCAATGCCGTTGATCCAGGCAGAAGCGCCAAACATCACAACCATCAGCGCGACACTTGCGCGCACTGGGTGTGCTGAGTCAGCGGGTACGTAGTAGTAAGGGGCTACGTTGCCATGGGTAGAGTGGGATGCACTCATTTTGTTCTCCAAACTTACACAAGGTGAATGTTAATTCTAAGTCAGCTGACTGATTGCCCAGCCAGCAACTTTTACCAAACTCACTACAAAAATGACCGCCAACAAAATCCCGGCAACAATCAAATGCACGGGATTAAGCTTCGCAATATCGTCTTGATAACCGGTACCCTTTCGCACACCAAACAATGCCCAAAGAACAGCTTTCAGTGTTTGAAAAAAACTCAATTTGCGTTGAGCAAGCTCTTTTAAGTCATCGCTCATGCAATCGCCGCCGCAATCAAGAAAAATAATGTAAATAAACTTGCCGACCAATCGTGTAGGCAAACAGGCCAAACACGATGACGGCAAAATATAAACCGGCGCGCCGGTTTTTACGGCGCTGTTCTTCGGTTTGCATCTTCAGCCTATTTCACTTCTGGCGGTGTTTCAAAGGTATGGAACGGGGCAGGTGATGGCACGGTCCACTCTAGGCCTTCAGCACCATCCCATGGCTTAGCAGCCGCTGGCGCACCTTTACCGGCATAGGCTTTCAGGATGATGTACAAGAACAAGAGCTGCGAAAGACCAAACCAAAATGCCCCAATCGTTGCGATCTGGTGAAAGTCTGTGAACTGAGCTGCGTAGTCTGCGTAGCGACGTGGCATCCCGGCCAAACCCATAAAGTGCATTGGAAAGAACGTGACGTTAAAAGAAATCATGCTCGACCAAAAGTGCACCTTACCCAGTTTTTCGTCATACATGAAGCCACACCACTTTGGCAGCCAGTAGTACGTACCTGCAAACAGGGCAAACAACGACCCAGCCACCAACACATAGTGAAAGTGCGCCACGACATAGTATGTATCGTGCACTTGGATATCAATCGGAGCCATTGACAGAATCAAGCCCGTAAAGCCGCCGATCGTAAACACAAAGATAAAGCCAACAGCAAACAGCATGGGCGTCTCGAACGTCATCGAGCCTTTCCACATTGTTGCGACCCAGTTAAATACTTTGACGCCCGTTGGAATCGAAATTAGCATCGTGGCGTACATGAAGTACAGCTGGCCTGTGACTGGCATACCAGTCGCAAACATGTGGTGCGCCCACACAATGAACGACAAAATTGCAATCGAAGCGGTGGCATAAACCATCGAGGCATAGCCAAACAAAGGCTTACGCGCAAAGGCGGGCACAATTGCCGACACAATCCCGAAGGCCGGCAAAATCATGATATAAACCTCGGGGTGCCCGAAGAACCAGAAAATGTGTTGATAGAGAACTGGGTCACCACCAACAGCTGCGTTAAAGAAGCCTGTACCAAAATGACGATCGGTCAGCACCATGGTGATCGCTGCAGCCAACACTGGCATCACAGCAATCAGCAAATAAGCTGTAATCAACCATGTCCAGCAAAACAAAGGCATTTTCATCAGCGTCATGCCAGGTGCTCGCATGTTCAAGATGGTGACCACAATGTTGATCGAGCCCATAATCGACGAGGCACCCATCAAGTGCATCGCGAAAATACCCATGTCCATCCCTGGGCCCATTTGCAAGGTCAGGGGCGCGTAGAGCGTCCAACCCGCTGCAGTGGCGCCGCCAGGAACGAAGAACGAAGCGGTCAGCAGTGCGCCAGCAACAGGCAACAACCAGAAGCTGAAGTTGTTCATGCGGGCAAAGGCCATATCGGCAGCACCGATCTGCAGCGGCACCATCCAGTTAGCAAAGCCAACAAAAGCCGGCATGATCGCGCCAAACACCATGATCAAACCATGCATGGTGGTGAACTGGTTGAACAGTTCAGGGCGAAAGAACTGCAAGCCTGGCTGGAACAACTCGGTGCGCAGCAAAAGGGCCAACGTGCCCCCTTCGAGCAACATCGCAAAAGAGAACATCAGGTACATCGTACCGATGTCTTTATGGTTTGTCGCAAACAACCAACGGCGCCAGCCATGTGGCATGTGGTGGGCGTGGTCGTCGTGCGCGTGGTCATGGCCGTGGCCTGAAACGTGATCTGCTGTAACGCTGCTCATAGTTGACTCCTATCCTGCTTTCACTGTAATCGCGCACCTGACGCGACCATCAGCCTATCTGAACGAATATGTCGAAACTTAACGTGCGGCTTTGATGTCTGCCGGTGAAACAACCGGATCCTGACCCTTTCCGGCATTGCCCCAAGAGGCACGCGTAAAAGTAATCACCGAGGCAATTTCAACGTCATTTAACTGACCACCAAAGGCAGCCATTGCCGTGCCTTGCTTGCCTTTAAGCAAAATCTGGATTTGGTCTGCTTTAGGGCCCATCACGATCTTGCTACCGTCAAGCGCTGGGAACGCGCCTACAACGCCTTTACCGCTGCCCTGATGGCATGCCACGCAGTTAGCCGCGTACACTTTTTCGCCACGAGAGACTAAGTCGGCTGCCGACCACTCTTTATTTGGATCATCTGCCGCGGCAGCCAGTAATTTTTTCTGCTCTTGTGCCCAGATGGCGTAGTCTTGCTCAGACACAACCTTTACAACAATCGGCATAAAGGCATGGTCTTTACCGCAAAGCTCGGTACATTGACCGCGGAACTCGCCAACTTTTTCGGCGCGAAACCAGGTGCTACGCAAGAAACCGGGGATAGAGTCTTGCTTGACCGCCAACTCTTGCACCATCCACGAGTGAATCACATCGCCACCGGTCAGAGCAATTTTGATTTTTTTGCCAACTGGCACAACGAGCGGATTGTCGACTTCCATCAAATAGAGGGGGCCGCGTGGCTCTTTGCCTTCAATCTGAGCACGCGGAGTCGCGAGATTAGATAAAAACTTAACGCCGGCAGCCGGGCCATCGATATACTCGTAGCCCCACTTCCATTGATAACCGGTGACCTTGACTGTGATGTCTGCGCCGCTGGTGTCTTTCATGGCCACAACGGTGCGCGTAGCAGGCAAAGCCATCGCAATCACAATAATGAACGGAACGACTGTCCAGGCAACTTCTACGCCTAAGTGCTCATGAAACGTGGCGGCCTTCGCACCACGAGATTTGCGATGCGCCCAGATCGAATAAAACATGACGCCAAACACGGCTACAAAAATCACCATGCAGACAATCAGCATAAACCAATGCAACCAAGCGATATCCTTGGCGATTTGGGTAACCCCGTCGGGCAAATTAAGCTGGTTAACGCGGGGCCCGCCCGGCATGTCTTTGACTTGTGCACTGACAACGCCACACAAAAGCATGGCACAGGCGCCCAGTAACCCTCTGACCTTCTTCATGCTGAACCTCGAATACGCTGCGCTTCAGAACCAACACCATAACCACTTTGGCCGAATGGAAATTGAGCACCGCTGACGCAAAATTATTGGATCGCTGAACCCGTAGCGAGATGTCGCCCAGCTTCAACGCGAATTATTCACAAAAGATATTCGTAAATAAACCGATAGGATTATAGCGTGGCTGAGAAGGTCTCGCTGCTCTACAATTGGGACACACAACAAACCCTTGATCACCTTATGCTTTCGCCAAGAGTTTCTTTAGATCGAGACAGCCTTCAGCGACTATTTAACGACCTGCTACACCGGGCCAATCAGCCTGCACAAACCGGCTCGCTTCCGCTGTTTGTCTCAGGACGCCGCTGCGGCTGGCTGTATTCAAAGGCTGCCCAGGCACTGGTCGGGCGCAATGGCGTCGAAATCTCTAATGGCTCTGCGCATATCGGAAGGCTGATGGGCCCTGGGCCTGAGTTGAACTCGCTCTTAGCGGTCGTGGCGACCACTCTGCGGCAGGCAGGCTGCGCACCCGGCTGGCGAAACGAGTTACTAGACGTCTGGCCCGAGCGCCCTCTCGGCCCTGATGCAGCGTCGGACTCTAGACCTCTTGGGGCGATTGAACGAGGTGTCGCTCGCCCCTTAGGCTTACTCACTCGGGCAGTGCACCTGAGTGGTTGGTCACAAGACGGGCACCTGTGGGTTGCCAGGCGCTCGTTCACTAAGGCGACCGATCCAGGTATGTGGGATACCCTGGTCGGTGGGCTAATTTCTAGCCAAGAGGACGTTCAGGCTGGGCTGGTGCGCGAGTCTGACGAAGAGGCGGGCCTCGACGCGCAAGATATTTCAGGCCGGACACCTCTCAGAACAATTGCCCGCATGTTGCGGCAGGTCCCTGAAGGCTACCAGTCCGAAGTCGTCCTGACCTGCGAGTGCGTCTTGCCAGCGCATGTTATCCCCAAAAATCGCGATGGCGAGGTCATGGAGATTCAGTTAATTGCGCCGCCCATTGTTTTCAATATGCTGGC
>CAIZGG010000265.1 GCA_903932425.1 uncultured beta proteobacterium
GGCATGGCAAAAATGATGGGCGGCGCATTTCTTGCCTTTTTGGTGTTGCAAATTGAGTTGCCCACGGAGACCGCAAGCGAGCCCACCCGCATGTATTTAGCTGGTTTCAGTTATGTCTTTGATGATGCCCGTTGGATTCTGGGCGTTACCACTCTGTTTGTCATCGTGTCACAGGTCAAAATTAATGTCACAAACGCGTACGCAGGCTCACTGGCTTGGTCTAATTTTTTCGCGCGCTTAACCCACAGCCATCCAGGCCGTGTGGTGTGGCTGCTCTTCAATGTGCTGATTGCCACATTGCTCATGACGCTTGGTGTGTTTCGAGCCCTTGAGCACGTATTGGGGTTATATAGCAACGTCGCGATCGCCTGGATCGGCGCACTGGTGGCAGATCTTGTGATCAACAAACCGCTGGGCCTCTCGCCCAAGGGCTTAGAGTTCAAGCGCGCGCACCTCTACGACATCAATCCAGTTGGCTTGGGGGCCATGCTCAGCGCTGCCGCCATCGCACTGCTCGCCTATAACGGCCTCTTTGGTGACACAGCCCGAGCCTTTGCACCGTTCATCGCGCTGGTGCTCTCGATTGCACTGTCGCCCTTGTTTGCCTGGCTCACCCGCAGTCGTTGGTATAGCGCCAGGCGCCCAACGGCTCTGGCAAGCGTTCATGGGATTGTGCAATGTAGTGTGTGCGAAAACCCGTTTGAACTACCCGACATGGCGCACTGTCCCGCCTATGGGGCACCAATCTGTTCTCTGTGCTGTTCGTTAGACTCGCGTTGCCACGATTCATGCAAAGTCGGTTCACGACTTGACCAACAAGCCTCTGATTGGATGATTCACTTTCTTCCCAATGTTTTTTCAGAAAAATTCAAATCACGCGCCGGACGTTTTTTGTTGGTGTTCGTATCACTCGCTGTCGTGTTGGCAACCGTAATGGGTATTGCGTTATCCCAGGATAGTGCACTTGAAAGCGTCCCACACTCCTTTCAAGCTAACGTTTTTCTCAGAGTGTTTTTAATGCTACTGCTGTTAGTCGCAGTCTGTAGTTGGTGGGTCGTATTAATCAGCGAAAGTCGCCGCCTGGCTCAAGAAGAATCCAACGCCCAAAGTCGTTTGTTACAACGCGAAGTTGAGGTGCTCAGGCGTACTGATGCAGCACTTCAGTTGGCCAAAGAACAAGCCGAACAAGCTAATCGCGCCAAGAGCCGCTACGTTGCCGGCATGACTCACGAATTGCGAACACCTCTAAACAGTATTCTTGGGTACTCGCATATTTTGCTTAAAGACAACACACTTGAGCGTACGCAACGCGAGGCGCTTGAAACAGTCAAACGCAGTGGCTCACATATGGCGGGGCTCATTGATGACTTACTGGATTTGGCGCACATCGAATCAGGCCGACTGCGGCTTGAAACCACTGCGATCCCGCTGCCTCAACTGCTCGACGAGCTCGTGCGCATGGTACGACCTCAGGTGCAAGCGCGCGGCCTTGAATTTGTATATCAACTGAACGGCGAACTCCCCGCCTGGGTCAAAGGTGACGCAAAACGGCTCACTCAGATCTTAATCAATTTGCTAGGCAACGCGATCAAATTTACAGACAAAGGCCGCGTGACGTTGCGTGTGGATGCACGGACACAAGTCTTGCAATTTCATGTCGAAGATACTGGAGTCGGCATTGCGCCTCAAGACCAACAGCGTATTTTCTTGCCTTTCGAGCGTGGCGGTGCCGCGCGCCTACGTGGCGAACCTGGTACGGGCCTTGGCCTCACGATCACAGGTTTATTGACCTCGATGATGGGCGGCGACTTATCAATGACGAGTAAACAAAATTCAGGCAGCATTTTCACCGTCAAACTCTATATGCCACACGCTGCGCATCCCGGCGCTCACATACAGGCGGTGGGTGTGGTGTCTGGCTATACAGGCAAGCGCCTGACACTTTTAGCCGTTGATGATCAGGCCGACCAACGACAAATGCTCGCTGCACTGCTAAGCCCGTTGGGGTTCAACATGCGCGAGGCGGCGAGCGGTAGCGAGTGCCTTGAAAGTTTGAGCGATCTGCAACCGGATGCCATTTTGCTAGATATTTCGATGGACGAGATGGACGGCTGGGAGACCGCAAAAGCGATTCGTACACGTGGCTACACAAATATCCCGATCATCATGGTATCGGCCAATCTCTTTGATAATCACGCCGACAAACTTGCGCTAGCTAACTGCCAGGCGTTTGTGAGCAAGCCTGTGCTCGAGTCTGAACTCATCGGGGTACTGGGGCGCTATCTGGGTATCGAATGGATCTCAGCCGAACTCAACGGCATCGACTTGCCGGCAAAATTTGGCACAGAAGTTGCTTTGACTGAAGAAAGCATTCCAGAGGTCCTTCGAGAAAAAATGGTGCAACTTCTTAAAACCGGTCATGTGCAAGGGTTGCTCAACCTGTTGGACAGCCACGCGCAACACGAACCGTCTCATCTGTCCTTAACGCAAATCTTACGTGCAATGGTCTTGCGTTTTGACTTCGAGTCCTTACTCAAACTGACCAAACAGCCGCACGATGAATGACGCCTCAACACCGATGCGCCCGATTGTATTGCTCGTCGACGACGTACCGAGCAGCTTGGGGCCGATGTACCAGGCTCTTGAGGCTGCAGGTTACGACGTGGTGGTTGCACTCAGTGGCGAGGCCGCGCTTGAGCGCCTCGAGATGGTCTTAGTCGATGCAGTATTACTTGACGCGGTAATGCCCGGTTTGTCAGGTTTTGAAACCTGCAGGCGCATCAAAACAAATCCAGCGTTCAGTCACCTACCTGTGATTTTCATGACGGGTCTATCCGAAACCGACGCTCTCGTTAGTGGCTTTGATAGCGGCGGGGTGGATTACGTTGTCAAGCCAGCCAAAGCGGAAGAGGTACTCGCAAGACTGCAAGTTCATATTCGTAACGCCCGTGTGGCGCGCCTCGCACGTGAGGCAGTCGACGTTGCCGGTTTTGGCGTGGTCCTGATTGACTCTCGGGGACGTGTCGCTTGGCACTCACCGCGCGCCCGGCTCTGGCTAAAAGGCGATCTCTCAACGCTGGATTTGTCGGCCTTGCTTCAAACCAGCAGCGAACGACTATCCATCACGGGTTATCCAGAAATTTCTGTACGCAATCTTGGCCAGGTTGGATTGGGTGAAACCATGCTTTTGCTCGCCCAGACCAGTACCATAGGCGGTGACTCGGCACGTCTTCAGCAAGCCGCACTCACTCAACGCGAAAGCGAAGTCTTATCGTGGCTTGCAAAAGGAAAAACCAACCGCGACATCGCTGAGATACTTGGCATGAGTCCGCGCACCGTCAACAAACACCTTGAGCATATCTTTAGTAAGCTGGGTGTTGAAACGCGCTCGGCAGCCGCCGCGATTGGTGCGCGAGTCAGCCCAGAGTAAGCCGGTCAAAGCTTGTACCGTGCGAGTCGCGTGCGCTCACAGCTTTGCGGCTAACCTCGACTAACAAGCAGAAACCACTGCTTAAGCCTCGAGCAATTCAAATAACTATTTTTGCGCAAACCAGTCGAGCATGATCGCATTGGTTTGCTCGGGCGCCTCGTATTGCACCCAGTGACCAATTTCAGGCAAGATAATCCCTTTACGGTTGGCGTAAGGCTCAATCATATTTGCCATCAAATAGTCTGGGTCGCACGTGATATCTTGGGCTCCCCACAAGATCAGAGTTTTGCCGTTGTAGTCGTCAAGCGCTGGCCCAAGTAAGCCGCGCCCAGAAATTCCTCGGCTACGAAATCTCGTTTGTACACACGAGTACGTATGGATATCAAGCGCGAACGGATCGATCGCTTCGTCGGCGTACAACATATGCGCCCACAAATTAAAACGCATCGCCTCGCGCAACTCTTCATCAGTGACAGCGCGCTTCCAGTTCACCAGTTTGCCGCGTTCGCGTCGTGGCCCGCCATGACCACCAGGGCCGAGTATCGCTAAACTTTTAACGGGCATCCCACGAGCCGCCAAGTTGGCTGACACCAAACCACCAAACGAAAAACCCGAAAGCTGAAACGGCGTGTTGGCACCTAACAGTTGCGTGATGCTTTGCTCAGTGACCGTCAACAAATCACCGAACTCGCCAAACAGCGGATCACTTGAATCGCCATAGCCAGGCAAATCCACCACAAACAGCGAAAATTTTTCAGCGAGTGCATCAATATTTCGCGCCCAATGCATCCAACTGCCGTGACCGCCATGTATCAACAACAAGGGCTCACCTGAGGCGTCTCCGTATTGCCGCCAGCTCACTTGATGATCACCCACGTCTACCGAGTGACGAACCGCGCGCTGCTCGTACTGCTCAATCCAGGCCTGAGTGTTGGGGTCGTTCCATTGCGCCATGTCTTAGTCTCTTTAATCGATATGCTACGGTTTTAGCCCAAGGCACGGGGTATCGCCAAGCAATTTTGTCGACCTCGCACTTAAACTTTAGCAACGAAGAGGCGGAAAAAACCTGTTGCCACCCTGAGCGACTTAGAATATAACAAACGCACAATAGACAAAAAATGAGACAACCATGCAAAGAAGACAACTGCTGGCAGGGATGGCTGGGGCTTGGCTTGCCGGGATCGCGTCCGCGCCGCACGCTCAAACCCTTGCTGGCAAACAGCTTAGGTTTATCGTGGGCTATCCGGCGGGAGGGGTCGCCGACTTTACGGCACGCACGATCGCCGAAGGGGTCGCACAAGAAATCGGCGGCACCGTTATTGTCGAAAATAAAGCTGGGGCCGCGGGCAACATTGCCACTGAGTTTGTTGCAAGACAACCGGGTGACGCGGGCGTGTTTGGTGTTTTTGGTAACTCAACGCTCTCGACTAATCCCTTTGTCCCACAACTTGCTTCAAAAAACGTCGACCCCTATAAGGACTTAGTTGCGGTTGCCGCAGTGGTCGACATGATCTTGGTGCTTGCTGTCACAACCCAGCTCGGCGTCAGTACGATTGATGAGTTTCTAGCGAAAGCGCGTACATCGCCACAACCCTTGCGCGTTGGTCTTGCTGGGATTGGCTCGGCTCATCATCTGTCAGCACTGTTGCTCGAGCGCTCTGCCTCGCTCAACCTCACGATGGTGCCCTATAAGGGTGGCGCCCCCATGATTGCTGATGCTGCTGGGGGGCACCTTGATGCTGTGGTGACCACCATTCCGGTGGGTGGCCCGATGGTCGCCGCAGGCAAGTTGCGCTGGATCGGAATCGTGCAACCAAAGACCATCCCGAGCTTGCCAGGCGTACAGTCGCTGAACCAAGTCCTGAAGGGTGCCACCATCCCGTCTTGGTTTGGCGTTTTTGGCCCCACCAGTACACCCGCAAGCACGGTCGCGTCGCTGCACGCAACGCTCAATAAAGTGGTGAATAGCCCGGCGATTTCAGATAAGCTACGAAAAAGTGGCCTCGAGCCGCTCACGATGACGCCCGCTCAAACCGCAACACTCATTGCCGATGAAGCGGTGTTTATGAAAAAACTCTTATCTGAATTTAAACTGGATTTTTCGACCTGAACGAAGTACTTTTAATTTATAAAATATCGCTCGATCTGAGAGCTCATTGCCATGTTTAGACTTTACCGAGACGCCGCTGCGGCTTCTAAAAGTGATCAAGACCTGAGGACGCCATCACGACAGGCTGCACATTCGCCACTCTGAAAACCTAAATACTTAACAAAAAATTTTCTTGAGATACCTCCCACTATGATCATTGATGTCCACGGCCATTTCACAACAACGCCACCTCAGGTTGCTCAGTTTCGCACTGATCAGATTGCAGAATACGACCGGACGGGTCGGGCTCCGACCACACCTCCGCCCGCCGTTTCAGACGCTGAAATTCGTGACGGCATTGATAACAATCAACTCCGCATCATGCGCGAGCGTGGCATTGATCTGACGATTTTTTCGCCCCGTGCAGTGGGCATGGATCACCACCGCGGCAATGAAGAGACCAACGTTGTATGGGCACGTTACAACAACGAAATCATCCATCGCGTCTGCAAAATGTACCCTGACAACTTCGTTGGAGTCTGCCAGTTGCCGCAGGCGCCTGGCATTGCACCCGGCGCTCGCGTCTTTGAAGAGCTTGAGCGCTGCATCAACGAATATGGTTTTATCGGTGCCAACATCAACCCCGATCCAACCGGCGGTCGCTGGAGCGATCCACCGCTGTGGGATAAAAAATGGTGGTATCCGCTTTACGAAAAAATGGTTGAGCTTGATATTCCTGCCATGATTCACGTCAGTGGCTCATGCAACCCACATTTCGACGCAGTAGCCACCCACTACATTAACGGCGACACCACAGCGTTCGTACAGTTTATGACCTCGGATATCTTCAAAGATTTTCCGACGCTTAAATTCATCATCCCGCATGGCGGTGGCGCGGTACCCTACCACTGGGGTCGCTATCGCGGTCGTGCGCAAGACATGGGCTTGCCGCCTCTTGAGCAAAAGGTTTTAAACAACGTGTTCTTTGATACCTGCGTGTATCACCAGCCAGGCATTGATCTTTTATTAAAAGTCATCCCAGCCAAGAACATTTTGTTTGCGTCTGAAACCGTAGGCGCGGTACAAGGAATTGATCCGCTCACCAATTTTTATTTTGACGACACCAAGCGTTACATCGACGCGTCGCCCTCGGCTGATTTGCCGCAAAAGCAAAAAATCTTTTCAAGTAATGCTCTCGGCGTATACCCACGGCTACGTGCGCACCCGCGGTGTCAAAGCTGCTAAGCGCTGCGCTTGATGCCCGAAACTCACAACCTGTTTAAAAAACAGCGCACGAGCGCGACCGAGTCGTAGTCAACGTGAGATAAAAACTGAAGCGCCGACGCGCTTCAGTTTTTTTGCACAACCACTTCACTTATAGACTGGCGCGCAACGCGGGAAAGTTCGGCGCGAGTGGGCAGGCTTGGCTCATTGGCTTGTGCGATCAACGGTAAAAAATGAATTTCTATCGATAGCTGGGTGGCGCTCAACACGCACCATAAGCTCTCAACCAAGGTCTGCTCACCCACAAAGGCGGCCAAGTCACTGCGCCGCCCTTCGTGAAAATAAAGCAACGCCACGGGTTGAATCTGCACAGCGGCTTTGCGCGCGGGTTCAAACAAGTTGGCATAAAACGGCAATAAATCAAACCCAGTTGAGGTTGTGCCCTCTGGAAACAAACCCACAGCTTGTTGGCGTGCAAAGTGCGTCTGCATCGCTAGCCCCACTTTGTGTATAGCGTGGCGCGAGGCGCGTTCAATAAAAATTGTGCCAGCGCCAGCGGCCAACCACCCAATTAAAGGCCAGTGCCTGATTTCGCTTTTTGCAACAAAAGCCGTCGCTCGCGCGCAGTTCAACACAAAAATATCGAGCCACGAGATGTGGTTAACCACCCACAGTACGCCGCCTTGCAAAATAGGAATGCCCCGTTGGGTCACGCGCACCCCGCAAAAACCAAGTAGGATCTTGGACCAATATTTCTTGATCCAGAGTCGACCCGCTAAACCGATCCAGGGGTATGCCAGAGCAATAAGTAACAGACCACAAACAATCCAAAACGTCACAAGCCCCGCGCGTAACGTGAACCTCAGGAGCTTCAACCAGCAAACTCCCAGGCGACTTGCCCGCGTACCATTGTCAAGCAAACCTTACCGGGCAACTCCATCCCCAAAAAGGGTGTGTGCTGACTTTGACTTAAAAAGGATTCACGAGTCACTTGCCAGTAAGCCTTGGGATCCACCACGCACAGGTCGGCGGGTGCACCCACACCGATCTGACCAGACAGAGCCGCCTGCGCTGAGGCGCCTGCCAGCACACGCCCGGGGCCGCTCGTCACGCGCGCCAGCGCCTCAGGCAACGGAACCTTCGCTTCAGTCGCCCATTTCAAAGTAAGCGAAAGTAAAAGCTCAAGGCCGGTTGCGCCGGGCTCGGCTTCAGCAAAGGGCAGCATTTTGCCATCGTCATCAACCGGCGTATGGTCTGAACACACTACATCAATGGTGCCGTCAGCCAACGCAGCACGGATCGCGTCACGATCACGCTGACCCCGCAACGGTGGGTCAAGGCGAAAATTACTGTCGTAGTAACCAATATCAACATCGGTGAGATGTACATGGTTTGCCGACACATCACATGTCACAGGCAGGCCTTCGCGCTTGGCTGCACGCACAAGCTCGATACCTGCTGCCGATGAGACACGACAAATGTGCAGCCGCACACCACAAGTGCGCTGTAAATCAAAGAGCGTATTCAAGGCAACCGTTTCGGCCTGCACCGGTATCCCTGGCAATCCTAGTCGCGAAGCATACGCGCCGCTGGCCGCGACACCAGAGCCCGACAACCAAGGATCTTGCGCACGCAACCACAACATAAAGTCAAAGGTGCGTGCATATTGCATCGCACGCAATAAAACATTCGTATCCAAAATTGGCGTGTCTGCTTGCGAGAACGCCACACAGCCTGCTTCGGTCAGTTCAGCCATCTCGGTAATGACCTCACCTTTGAGGCCAACTGTCATAGCACCCAACGGGTACAGATTGACCTGATCAAGCTGCCGGGCACGATGCTTGAGCATTTCGACAAGGCCCGGCTCATCCAGTGTCGGGTCGGTGTCGGGCGGCAGCACGAGGCTGGTAATGCCACCGGCCAGCGCCGCGCGCATTTCTGATTCGAGTGTGCCGCGATATTCAAAACCGGGCTCACGCAAACGGGCAGCCAAATCCACCAGACCAGGGAGTACTAGTTTGTCGGTCGCCTCAATTACACGATCGGCCTTAAAGCCCGTCGGTGCAGTACCAAGTGCGGCAACGAGTCCGTCGCTGACAAAGACATCGGTCACTTGATCCACGCCGTTCGCAGGATCAATCACCCGACCATTTTTGATCTGTAGCTTCATGCTGAGGCTCCTGCAACAATGCTCATCACCGCCATCCGCACGGCAATGCCAAAGGTCACCTGATTCAAAATGACAGACTGCTTGCCGTCGGCAACTGCTGAATCAATTTCAACGCCGCGATTCATGGGCCCCGGGTGCATCACGATACAGTCGGGCTTGGCCAGTGCAAGTTTTTCTTCAGTCAGGCCATAATGCTTGAAGTATTCGTGCGACGAGGGCAGCAAAGCGCCGCGCATACGCTCATTTTGCAGGCGCAGCATGATGATTACATCGACATCTTTTAAGCCTTCACGCATATCGGTAAACACGCGTACACCCATCTGATCCAAACCACTGGGTAGCAAGGTTAAGGGCGCAATTGCCCGTACCTCGGCGACACCCAGCGTCGTCAGCGCGTGAATGTTAGAGCGCGCCACACGCGAATGCAGCACATCACCCACCACCGCTACCGTCAGATTAGAAAAGTCTTTTTTGAAATGCCGGATCGTGTACATGTCGAGCAAGGCTTGAGTCGGATGCGCGTGGCGCCCGTCACCCGCGTTCACCACATGCACATGCGGTGCGACGTGTTGCGCGATCAGGTAAGGCGCCCCGCTTGCTTCGTGACGCACGACAAACAGATCGGCCTGCATGGCCGATAAATTTGCGATGGTATCGAGCAAGGTCTCACCCTTGGCCGCAGATGACACATTGATATTTAAATTAAAAACATCTGCGGACAAACGCTTGGCAGCAATTTCAAACGTTGTACGCGTGCGTGTCGAGTTTTCAAAAAAAAGGTTGAAGACACTTTTACCGCGCAACAACGGGACTTTTTTAACATCACGATCGGCGAGCGGCACAAAGGTTTGCGCCGTGTCTAAGATCTGCGTCAGAATTGCGCGTGGCAACCCTTCGGTCGTAATCAGATGCGTCAGTTCGCCATGGCGATTGAGTTGAGGATTACGCATCAGTTCTCCTTGGATTCGGTTGTCAACACAAGCGTGCCCTCGTCGGTTTGCGACAACACTAAGGTACCCGCCGGGGCTGGTGACACCACGCCTCCTACGGCCACCGCCGCGATGGGTAGCTCGCGCCCACCGCGATCAACTAAGACGGCAAGACGAATTGAGGCTGGGCGGCCATAGTCAAACAGTTCGTGCATCGCCGCACGAATCGTGCGCCCGGTATACAGCACGTCATCAATCAAAATTAAGTGTTTATCGGCAACCGGAAATGAGATCTCTGAAGGCAACACCTGACTATGTAAGCCGATCTTGTCGAAGTCGTCACGATAAAAACTGATGTCCAGTGTGCCATAGGGTTGCACCAGCTTTAAATCGCGGTGCAGTCGGGCTGCCAGCCATGCGCCGCCAGAATGAATCCCTACCAAATGCACTTGCTGAATCGGCAGCGTCTGCACAATTTTTCTGACTTCGGCCAATAGTGTCGCGTAAAGCGTTTCAGCGTCTGGCAGGTTCTCGGGGGTATAGACGGGAGGCAGTTGTGACATGGGGTGGGTCTCAGGGGTGCGCATCAAAATAGCGTTGCAGAATAATAGCCGCTGCAACAGCATCGTCGGGCGCATTACCGGTGATTTTCTGGGCTTCGACGCTTGAGCCACGCTCGTCAACCAATACAACTGGGATGCCATAACGGCCCTCGAGTTGCCGGGCAAAGCGTCGACAATGCTGCGTCGCGTATTGCTCAGAACCATCGGTGGCCAACGCCAGACCAACAACCATGCGTTCTGGCTGCCAGGTTTTTATCAGAGCTGCGATCCGGGCAAAGCGCCCGTCGCGGGTTGGCTCAAGAATCAAATCCAGAGGCTGAGCCTGCTTAAGCAGCGTGTTTCCAAGCGCAACGCCTAATTTTTTGGCGCCGTAGTCAAAGGCTAGCAGCGTTTCTTCAGGCATGCCCCGCCGCACCGGTAAGCATGATGGGGTCAATGCCTAGCAACTTTAGGGCTGCCGGGTAGCGCTGTTCGGGCGGCGTCGAGAAAATAATATCGGTGTCAGCCGCTACATTGAGCCAGGCGTTTTGCGCCAACTCGTTTTCAAGCTGCCCCGCACCCCAACCCGCATACCCGAGCGTCACCAGCAGTTTTTCTGGCCCTTTTCCGGCAGCCACTTCTTGCAACACGTCGCGCGAGGTGGTGAGCGCCAAGGACCCAAGCTTGATACTTGAACTGTATTCGCCCAGGGGGGTATGGAGCACAAAACCACGATCGGTCTGTACGGGGCCACCGAAAAACACCACATTTGTATCAAACGGACTAATTTCGAGTTTCAGATCGATTTTTTCAAGCAAACTCGTCAGAGACAGGTCCGTTGGGCGATTAATCACAAGCCCCAAGGCACCTTTGGGGCCGTGCTCGCACACGTAGATCACGGTTCCGGCCAACTCACCGGTGACCATGCCCGGCATGGCCATCAAAAACTGATTTGACAGGTCAATGCTCAGGTCTGGCGGGGTCGCTTCGGGGCTCTTTGGGTCTTGCGTCATCAATCCGAACCTATATAAAAATTACTTAGACTTCCATCATTTCGAAATCTTCTTTGCGTGCGCCGCATTCTGGGCAAACCCAATTTGGAGGCACATCTTCCCACTTGGTGCCTGGGGCAATACCCTCTTCAGGCAAGCCAGACTCTTCGTCATAGATCCAACCGCAAATTAAACACATCCAAGTACGCATAGCTCTCTCTTTAAATTAAGCCTGCTTTGCCATGAATAACAGGCAGGCGAAAACGGTTGTTCTCATACAATGGGGTCAATCTTACCGAAACCAACCACTCGATGTCTGTTTATTGCCTGTCTTTTTGATATGAATCCACAAAATTCGACCTCGATTGTTCTAATTTTTGGTCCCTTTGACCCCACTGGCTCGGATGGGCTCCCCGCTGACGCCATCACTTGTGCCGCCCTGAACGGGCATGCGCTAGCCACGTTAACGGCCGTCACGATTCAAGACAGCGCCGAGACCGAAGCCGTATTGCCCTGTCCGGCTGAGCAAATTGACGATCAGGCGCGCTGCCTGCTTGAAGACATCCCCGTACAAGCGATTAAAGTCGGGCAATTATCGTCGGTTGAAGCCGCCAGCGCGGTCGCGCAGATTGCGGCCGACTACAGCCAAGTGCCCTTGGTGCTACATCTGGGTCAGCAAGAGCTTGATACCGAAGAAGCCTCAGAAGACGAAGAGGATGTTCAAGACCTCATTGGTGCCGTCATTGAGTTACTCGTGCCGCAGGCACAAGTTGTCGTCGTAGACGGCAAGCGCTTAGCCCTGTGGGTCACAGAAGAGTTGCTTGAAGCCTCGGGGCAGACTGCTGGGCCGCAGGCGCTGCAAGCTATCGGGGCCAGTTGGGTACTCGTCATCGGTCATCAACAGCGGCCGGGGTACTTGGTCAATATTTTGATCGGCCCTCAAAACGAAACGATTACTTGGCCTTGGGTTGCCCCGCCCGACCGACTACGCGACTCGGGAGGGTTAGTCGCAACGGCCCTGGCAACGCTGCTAGCGCAAGGCTTGGGCGTACCCGAGGCTGCCCAGCAAGCCTGTAGTCACGCAGAGCGCGCAGTCGCGCAATCGTTTCAACCGGGTATGGGCAACCGAATTGCCCGCCGCCTTGCACGCGAGGTTTAAGTCATGACGGCACCGCACACAGCACAACCGGCGCTGCGCTTTCCCTCAGGGCTCTATGGTGTCACGCCCGAATGGAACGACGCCCAAACACTTGAACAAGCGGTGCGTGCCGCGGCCAGTGGTGGCATGCGGGCACTGCAATTTCGCCATAAATCCCCTGATCGCGGCTTGCGCAAAGAATTAGCGCAAGGCCTGGCAACACTCTGCCGCGAACTTGGCGTCACGTTTATCATCAACGATGACTGGCGCTTGGCGCTCGAACTCAAAGCTGACGGGGTACACCTTGGCCAGCACGATGATCCAGTCCACTTGGTACGCGCCGAAATTGGCCCGACGATGCTGTTAGGTGTGTCGTGTTACGCCAACCCCCAACTTGCTCAACGCATGCTGGCCTACGACGTAGCCTATATCGCTTTTGGTGCCATGTATGCCTCGCAAACAAAGCCTCTGGCACCACCTGCGCCTTTAACAGTCTTGGGCGAAGGGCGCGACTTGTGCAAACACTGCGCTGCACCGCGCCCCGCCGTGGTCGCCATTGGCGGCATCGGCCCGCAACACGCGCAGGCCTTAGCGCTCGCTGGCGCTGACTCAATCGCAGTGGTCGGCAGCTTGTTCATGGCACCCGATATTCAAGCGGCAGCCCAAGCGCTCTCGCAACCTTTTTCTTCTCTTGTTTAGGCGGATTTACTCTTATGTCTCGCAACGCTGAACTTTTTGAACGCGCCTGTCGTAGCATCCCCGGCGGCGTGAACTCACCCGTTCGGGCTTTTCGCTCGGTCGGCGGCACACCGCGCTTTGTGGCCCGCGCCCAAGGCCCTTATTTTTGGGATGCCGAAGACAAACGCTACATTGATTACATCGGCTCATGGGGCCCGGCGATCTTGGGTCACGCGCATCCCGAAGTCGTCAAAGCGGTACAAGACGCTGCGGTTCATGGTCTGTCGTATGGCGCCCCCACTGAAGCCGAAATTGAAATCGCCGAGATGCTGATTGCCCGTATGCCCTCTATCGAGCAAGTGCGCTTGGTCAGCTCTGGTACCGAAGCCACCATGACAGCCATTCGTCTGGCGCGTGGTGCAACCCGTCGCAACAAGATCATCAAATTCGAAGGCTGTTATCACGGCCATGCCGACAGCTTACTGGTCAAGGCGGGATCGGGCTTGCTGACCTTTGGCGGCGACCCGACTTCTGCCGGCGTGCCACCCGAATTTGTCGCCCACACCATTGTGTTGGATTACAACGATATCGCTGGGGTCAAAGCCGCATTTGCGACGCATGGCAAAGAGATCGCCTGCATCATCGTTGAACCGATCGCGGGCAACATGAACTTAATCAAGCCAATCCCGGGCTTTCTTGAAACCTTGCGCAGTGAATGCACCGCGCACGGCGCTTTGCTGATTTTTGATGAAGTCATGACAGGCTTTCGCGTCGGCCCACAAGGCGTTCAGGGTTTAACAGGCATCAAACCCGACATCACAACGCTGGCCAAAGTGATTGGTGGCGGCATGCCTATCGGTGCGTTTGGGGCCAGCGCTGCGATCATGAACAACATCGCGCCGCTTGGTGGCGTCTATCAGGCAGGTACGTTGTCAGGCAATCCGGTTGCGGTCGCGGCCGGTATCACAACGCTTAAGCTACTCGCCAAGCCTGGCTTTTACGAAGACCTCGCCGCGCGCACGCTCAAACTGACTGAAGGTTTAACGGCTGCTGCACGCAAACACGGCATCGCCTTCTGTGCCGATGCTGTAGGCGGCATGTTTGGCTTATATTTTTCAAACACCGTACCCACCTCACTGACCGAAGTGTCAGCGAGCAATGTCGAGATGTTCAAAGTCTTTTTTCATGCCATGTTGGCTGAAGGCGTCTACTTTGCGCCCTCGGCGTACGAGGCAGGTTTTGTATCAGCTACCCACACCGATGAAGTAATCGCCGCCACAGTGGCTGCCGCAGAGCGAGTGTTTGCAAAGCTGGCGTGACAAGCGCCATACGACACGTTGTTTGCGCAAGGGATTCACTCAAGCGGAGCGCTGTTCACACTCTTGCCTGAAGTGAATCCAGCCTAGACCCCAAGGTACCGCGTCCATAAGGCGCGGTCCGCGTTTAACGCGGCTGAACTACCTTGCCAGACAACGCGGCCACGCTCAAGAATCACGTGACGATCGGCTAGTTTAATCAGGCGTTCGACGTACTTATCAATCACCAGAATCGTTTGCCCTTCTTGACGCAAACGCGCCAAGCACTGCCAGATCTCTTCGCGCACCAAGGGCGCCAAGCCCTCGGTCGCCTCGTCAAGCACCAGCAAACGCGGGTTGGTCACCAACGCACGGCCAATCGCTAGCATTTGTTGTTCGCCACCTGAAAGTTGGTTGCCCATATTGCTGGCCCGCTCACGCAAGCGCGGAAACATCTCAAAGACGCGCTCGGCATCCCACTGCTGTGCCGAGACCCCATTGCGTCGCGCAGCAAAGGCGGTCAGATGCTCACGCACCGTCAAATTAGGAAAACACTGCCGCCCTTCGGGAACAATCGCCAAACCTAAACGCGCGATGCGATCGCTTGACCAGCCGCGAATGTCTTGGCCCTCAATCTGTAACGAGCCAGCTTGCAAAACAAGCTGACCAAAGAGTGTTCGCACAAGCGTCGATTTGCCCATGCCGTTACGACCCAACAAGGCTACAACCTCACCCTTTGCGATCTCAAGCGAAACATCAAACAGAACCTGACTTAACCCATAGCCGCTCTGAATATTTTTCATGCTCAGCATCGCGAGCTCTCCTGCGCGTCGTAAAGCTCGCGGCCCCCAACGCTACCCCCTAGCCGCGTGCTCATTGTGCACCCTCGTCACCCAAGTAAGCCTGGCGTACGGCATCGTTCGCACGAATCTCTTTTGGGGTACCCGTAGCAATAACGCGGCCGTACACCAACACCGAAATGCGATCCGCCAAACGAAATACAGCTTGCATGTCGTGTTCAACCAAGAGCATTGCTGCACGGCCACGCAACGACTCGATCAGTTCGGTTAGGCGCAAGGTTTCATCAGGCCCCATACCCGCCATGGGCTCATCCAAGAGCAACACTGAAGGTCGGGCAGCCCAAGCCAATGCGAACTCAAGCTTACGCTGCTCGCCGTGCGGTAGCGTCCCAGCAGGCAAGTCCCACAAAGACGCATCAATTGAACACTCGTGCGCTAAGGCCTCTGCGGCTTTTTTCAATGCCGTATCGCGTGCGCGCGAACGCAAAAAAGAAAACTGACTGCCCCGCTGCGCTTGCGCGGCCAACAGTAAGTTTTCGAACACCGAACTGGTCTGAAAAATATTGGTGATCTGGTACGAGCGCGACAAGCCCGCAACCACACGCTGCTGTACCGAAGCCCGCGTCACGTCGCGCGCGTTCACCAAGAGGCTTCCACTGTCGGCCGCCACAACCCCCGACAACAGATTGATCAAGTTAGATTTACCTGCGCCATTTGGGCCAATGAGTGCGTGAATCTCACCGGGCAACAGCGTCAGCGAAACCTGATCGCAGGCCTGTAACGCGCCATAGCGCTTAGAGAGTTGAGTCGCGACAAGCGCTGGCAAACGCTCAGACATCGTGTTCATGTTGAGCGTCGCAAAAAGAGACCCGCCACACCGCGCGGGGCGAACAACACAATGATCAAAAGCAACACACCCAGTGGCAAGTGCCAGTAATCGGTATAGAGTCGTAAGAACTCTTCAAGCAGCAGCATCACTGCCGCGCCAACCACACCGCCAAAACGCAAACCGATACCACCCACAATGACCATAATGATGAGATTGGCTGAGGCAGTCCAGTGCATCAAACTTGGGGACACAAATAAATTATGGTTGGCCAATAAGGCACCTGCCAAGCCTGCCAAAGCACCAGCAAACACAAAGGCCACCAACTTAATTTGCAAGACGGGATACCCCAACGCCTGCATGCGCGTTTCGTTCTCGCGGATGCCTTGCAACGCCCGTCCAAATCGGGCGTTGACCATACAGTGCATCAGCCACAGCGACGCCGCGACGATACCTAAGACCAGATAATAAAACTGCGTATCGTTGCTCAAATTCAAACCAGGTACCAAAGAAGGGGCCGCTAGGTTCAGGCCATCTTCACCACCATATTGGCGTAACGATATAAAGAGATAAAAGACCATCTGCGCAAAGGCTAGTGTGATCATGATGAAATACACGCCTCGCGTGCGCAGCGAAATCGCACCGATCAACAAAGCCAACCCACCTGCCACCAGCATCGCCAGGGGCCAGGCGATCATTGCCTGACTTTGACCTTGCGCAGATAACATCGCCACCACGTAAGCACCTGCACCAAAAAAAGCTGCGTGGCCCAGTGCAACCATCCCGCCATAGCCCAAAATAAAATTCAAACTACTGGCCGCCAAAGCGTAAATCAACACGCGCCGCACAAAAGAGACGTAAAAACCAAGATCAAGTGCGGGCGCAACCAACGGAAACAGCACGAGCAAGAGCAAGCACCCGAGAGGCAACCAAACGGTCACCATACTCGGTGCACTGCGGGCAGCGCTGTGTGCAGCAGAGATGCTCGTATGCTTAATCATCAGCCTCGCGCCGGAAACAAGCCCGCAGGCCTAAACACCAGCACCACAGCCATCAAGATATAAATCGCAATCGCCGCCAGAGTCGGGCCTACGCTTGAGGCCACGGCCGGAGAAAAAAACAGTTTAAGCAAGGTCGGCAAGAAGGCGCGCCCTGCGGTATCGACAAAGCCCACAAGCAACGCCCCGACAAAGGCGCCACGCATCGAACCGATACCACCAATGACGATACAGACCAAGACCAAGATCAAGATTTGCTCACCCATGCCCGCTTGAATAGCCGTGATTGGCCCAAGCAAAGCACCCGCAAGGGCAGCCAATACAGCTCCCAACACGAAGACACCCAAAAACAAGAGTGGCACGCGAACGCCCATCAAGGTTGCCATTTGTCGATTCGAGGCACCCGCACGTACCAATACACCTGCACGCGTTTTGGTCACAAACAAGTACAACCCGAGCGCCACCACCAAACCGACGGCAATAATCAGCAACCGGTAGGCAGGATATAGAAAGTCAGACGACAGACGCACTGGGCCAGAGAGCCCCGTGGGCATATTCATCATCATAGGGGCGGGGCCCCAGATCATTTTGACAAGATCGTTGGCGATCAAAATAACTGCAAAGGTACCGAGCACTTGCGCCAGGTGATCGCGCACGACAAGTTTGCGCACCAAGAGCAGTTCGATTACCAAGCCGACCATACCCGTGACCACTGCGGCCACCACCACGGCTGCAAAAAACGAACCCGTGACTTGCATGGTTTGGGCTGCGACATACGCCCCAGCCATGTACAAAGAGCCATGCGCCACGTTCAAGATATCCAAAATCCCAAACACCAGCGTCAGGCCTGCCGCAATCAAAAACAGCATCAATCCAAACTGCAAGCCATTGAGCAACTGCTCGGCAATCAGGGTGCCGCTCATCGCGACACCAGTTGCCGAACTGGCAGACTTACTTTTTGCATTCGCCGACGTACACGTCTTGGTATGAATCAAACACTTTACCGACTAACTTGTTGGTGATGCGGCCATCAGCACCTTTCTCAACAACGCGAACATATAAGGCCTGAATCGGGAAGTTATTCACGCCATACTTAAACGCACCGCGTACCGAAGCAAAATCCGCTTTTTTCAACGCAGCGATGACGGCTTCGCGATCAGCAACTTTGCCCCCGGTTGCCTTCACGGCCGCATCGATTGACATAATGGTGTCGTAGGCTTGTGCCGCATACACGGAAGGGTTGCGGTTGTTGTACTCTTTGCGAAACGCTTCGACAAAATTTTTGTTTTGCGCGTTGTCTAAGTCGTGCGCCCACTGCGCGGTGTTAAACATCCCGACCAAGGGCTCACCGACCGCCTGAATCACGTCTTCATCGGCTGAAAAGCCAGGGCCAACAAGCTTCACGCTTTGATTTAAGCCTGCCGAAACAAACTGCTTCACAAAATTGATCCCCATACCGCCAGGCAAGAAGATGTAGATCGCATCGGGCTTAACGTCACGAATTTGCGCGAGTTCAGCGGCGTAGTCAATCTGCCCTAGCTTGGTGTAGACCTCTTGATTGGGCGCAAGTTTGTAACCACGTTTAAAGCCATTTAAGGCGTCTTTGCCAGCTGGGTAGTCAGGCGCCATGATGACCATTTTTTTGAAGCCACGGTCGGCGGCGACTTTACCTGCGGCCTCGTGAAAGGCGTCGTTTTGATACGACACGCCAAACCAGTAATCATTACATTGCGCGCCCGCAAACTGGCTGGGGCCCGGGTTATTAGATAAATAAGGAACCTTCGCCGCAAACAACGCTGGGCCAACTGCCAGTGCTACGTTTGAACCAATCGGGCCCGTAAAGAAATCGATCTTGTCACGCTGGATATAACGCGTGACCAACTGCCGCGCCTGATCTGGGTTACCGCCCATATCGGTTTGGATAAATTCAGCGGGCTGCCCGCCTAACTTATTACCAAGCTGCTTGATCGCCAGATTAAAACCATCACGCGCCTCGGCACCCAGTGCCGCAAACGGGCCCGATAAATCGTTTGCAATACCGACCTTGATCGGCGTTTGTGCAAGTGCAATTGCTGGCAAGAGCAAAGCCGCTGCAACTAGGTTTTTAAACAGACGCATGGGAGCCTCCTAGGCACGGTAATCGTTAGCGGCAAATAGTAGCAGGTGATAATTATTTTGCCACGACAAGCTTTTACGTCCAAAATGGTGGTTCACCTCGGGAAAACAACTGATGACACGCCGAAACCTGTTCAGCCGACTACTGCACCTTGTGGGCGTACTCGCCCTCTGTACACAAATCCCACTTTCTCAGGCGCAAGACCGCGCGATCCGCCTGATTGTGCCGTTTCCACCTGGCGGCTCAACCGACATTACCGCGCGCCTGCTCGCCGAGCCAATGACCCGCATATTGGGTCAGACGGTCATCGTCGAAAATCGCGGCGGCGCCGGGGGTTCTATTGGCATGATGGAGGTGGCCAAGGCCGCGCCTGATGGCTCAATCTTCGGGGTCGCAACGGTATCAACCCATGGCGTCAACCCGGCTGTTTATAAAAGCCTCCCGTATGACCCGATCAAAAACTTTGCCCCAGTGACTGAACTGGTGCAGGCGCCGGGTGTCTTGGTCGTGCATCCCAGTCTGCCCGTTAGTAATTTTGCTGAATTTCTAGCCTATCTGAAGGCAAATCCCGACAAGTTGAGCTATGCCTCGACCGGCAACGGCACGATCAGCCAAATGTGGGCCGAGCTGTTTAAAACCAGCACCGGTACCGCCATGGTCCACATCCCCTACAAAGGGGCGGGCCCTGCGCTGACAGGCATACTTGGCGGACAAGTCATGGTCTACTTCGATCAAGTCGCCTCTGCGATGCCTCATATCCACACAGGTAAGTTGCGGGCGCTCGCCGTGTCATGGCCAACGCGACTTGAACCTCTACCTAACGTACCCACCTACGCCGAAGTTGGCTTCGCCTCAAACAATGATCCTTCGTGGTTTGGCCTGGTGGCACCTGCGGGCACCCCTGAGGCTACGATTACGCGCATGCGCGACGCGGCCGCTAAAGCTGTCAACGAACCCGCGGTGCGCGCACGGCTTGCCGACTTAGGTTTGTTTCCGGCAGCCACCACCCCGGCTCAGTTTGGCGAAACCATTCGTAAAGAAATCGAAAAAATGCAGGGCCTGGCTAAGCAAACGGGCATTTCAATCGAGTAAAGACCAATGAGCCCGTTACCCATGGATCGTGCCACACTCGACTTGCAGTACAACGCACGCGCCACCGTACCCGACATTGCCCCCATGCTCAGCGACTATGCCTCGCTGAGTGCGCAAGCACGAGCAACCTTGCCCTGCGCCCTGAATGTTGCCTACGGCCCCCATCCAGATGAAACCCTTGATATTTTTCCTGCTCAGGGCAAGCAACCGGGCCCCGTACTCATCTATCTGCACGGTGGCTATTGGCGATTGCTGTCAAAAGACGATTCGAGCTTTATGGCGCCCACCCTGACTCGGGCCGGGATGACCGTGGTTGCGGTGAATTACTCACTTGCCCCCGCGGTCACGCTCGACCACATCGTGGATCAAACCCGCCGCGCAGTGGCTTGGGTGCATCAACATATCGAACAGCATCATGGCGATCGCCAGCGCCTGGTCATCGCAGGCAGTTCAGCGGGTGGGCATCTGGCGGGGATGGTACTGGCGCGCGGTTGGCAAGAAAACTATGGAATGGATTCAACTGCGATCGCGGGTGCCGTCTTACTAAGCGGCTTATATGACCTAAGCCCCTTGGTCGACACCCATATCAATGACTGGATGCACCTGAGCCTTGAGGCTGCGCGCCGCAATAGCCCGATCTTTGCCTTACCCGACCACAGGCCACCCATTTTGGTCAGTTATGGCTCAAATGAAACGGCTGAATTCAAACGCCAATCCCGCGACTACCTGGCCGCCTGGCAAACCGGCAGCGGCCAGGCCGAGTACGTTGACATGCCAGGCACCAATCATTTTGATTTAGTCCTGCAACTGAACCGACTCGATAGCCCACTGGTTCAAAAATTACTTAAGTTGCTCGGTCTTGCACACTGAAGTCGTTTGACGGGGCAGTCTGGTTTCAAAAAAAAGCGATAATCACGCATCGTTCACCTTTTTATCCTTGATCCGCCATGGCCGTTAATTTAAATATTCCGTCAGACGACGCTGTTTACCCTGTTGCCGGTATTGAAATCGGTGTCACCGAGGCCGGCATCCGTAAAGCCGATCGCCGCGATCTGACCGTCTTTCGCTTAACTGAAGGCGCGAGCGTCGGTGGCGTGTTCACTCGCAATCGGTTCTGTGCTGCGCCAGTGCTGGTGTGTCAAGCGCACCTGACTGGTACACACAACATTCGCGCGCTGGTGATCAATACCGGCAACGCCAATGCAGGCACCGGCGAACCTGGCCTGAAAGCCGCGAACGAAACCTGCGACGCGCTCGCCAGTTTATTAGGCTTAACCAGCGCCCAAATCTTGCCGTTTTCAACTGGGGTGATCCTTGAGCCTTTGCCTGTCGATCGGATCAAAGCGGGGCTTCCGGGCGCAATCAAAAATTTAGCGGCTAATAACTGGGTGTCTGCAGCGCACGGCATCATGACCACCGACACCTTGCCGAAAATTCATTCGCAACGCGTCAACATCGGCGGCAAAACCATCACGATCACCGGTATCAGTAAAGGCGCGGGCATGATTCGGCCCAATATGGCCACCATGCTGAGCTACTTGGCCACCGACGCGGGCATCGCGCAGCCGCTCATGAACGATCTGGCCAGAGAGCTGGCCGATGTCTCGTTTAACCGCATCACGGTAGATGGCGATACCTCAACCAACGATTCCTTCATTGTCATGGCAACCGGCAAAAGCGGCCTGCTCGTTGACAGCGTGACACACCCTCACTATGCCGCACTCAAGGCCGCTCTGTCCGTTGCAGCAATCGATTTGGCACAAAAAATCGTGCGCGACGCTGAAGGCGCGACCAAGTTCATGACGATTCAAGTCGAACAGGCCAACACTGTCGACGAGGCCCTGCTCGTGGCTTACGCTGTGGCGCACTCACCTTTAGTGAAAACAGCCTTCTTTGCCAGTGATCCAAACTTAGGTCGTATTTTGGCTGCAATTGGCTATGCTGGCATCCTTGATTTAGATGTACGTGGTGTCAAACTTTGGCTAGGCGATGTCTTGGTCGCCGACAAGGGCGAGCGTTACCCCGACTACCAAGAGGCCGACGGCCAGCGTGTCATGAAAGAACCTGAAATCCTGGTTCGTATTGCACTAGGCCGTGGCACCGTCGCACAAACCGTTTACACCTGTGACTTTTCTCACGAATACGTCAGCATCAACGCAGATTACAGATCCTAATGAGCAACACTCCTTTATCAAACGGGCCAGACTCGGCCGACTTAGTAGCGCGCGCCTTGCGCGTGTTGGCGCAGCTTGAGGCTTGGTTGCCGCCCACGCCGCCGCCCACCGACTGGAACGCACTGGCCTTTCGCTGGCGCAAGCGTGGTGCCTCGCATGGCTGGCTTGATGCCATCGCCCACGTATCGCTGATCAATACCAGCGACCTGCAACATATTGAAAGACAACGCGACGTGATCGATCGCAATACGCGTCACTTTATCGAAGGCAAGCCGGCCAATAACGTGCTGATGACGGGTGCGCGCGGCACCGGCAAAAGTTCACTAGTCAAGGCCATGCTGGCCAGCTACGGCGCAAAGGGCTTGCGGCTCATCGAAGTCGACAAAAGCGATCTCGGCGATTTAGCTGACATTGTCGACCTGGTTGCCGAGCGACCAGAAAAGTTTATTGTTTTCTGTGATGACTTATCGTTTGAAGAAGGCGAGTCAGGCTATAAGGCACTGAAATCGGTACTCGATGGCTCGGCTGCCTCGGCCGGTAACAATGTGCTGATTTATGCCACCTCAAACCGTCGCCACTTGATGCCTGAATATATGAGCGAGAATTTGCAAGCTCAACATCAAGCCGACGGCGAAGTACACCCCGGCGAAACAGTCGAGGAAAAGATTTCGCTGTCTGAGCGCTTTGGCCTTTGGCTGTCGTTCTATCCGTTCAAACAAGACGATTATCTGGACATCGTGTCTCACTGGTTACGTACCTTGGGCTGCTCAGAAGCCAGCATCGCCGAGGCGCGCACCGAAGCCTTGCAGTGGGCCCTTGAACGCGGTTCACGCTCGGGCCGCGTCGCGTGGCATTTTGCGCGCGACTGGTCAGCGCGCTATGCCTGACAAGATCATTGATGTTGCCGTTGGGGTGCTGTTGCGCCCTGATGGCACGGTGCTCTTGGGCAACCGCCCTGCTGACAAGCCTTGGCCGGGCTGGTGGGAGCTCCCGGGCGGCAAACTCGAGCCTGGCGAAACCGTCTTGCAAGCACTTGCACGCGAGCTTCATGAAGAGCTTGGCATTGAGGTCACTGCCTCAACCCCTTGGGTCACCTACGTACACGAGTACCCCACCACAACCGTGCGGCTCGCCTTTTGTCGCGTCACGGGGTGGAACGGTGAGCCCAAAGGCCTAGAGGGACAAGAGTTGCGCTGGGTCGATTTACGTCACGCACACGAGGTCCCGCAATTACTCCCTGCAACGTACCCACCCCTGCGTTGGCTGCAGTTACCTGAGGTCTACGCGATCTCTGCGGTTGGGACACCTGAACGCTTACCTGATTTTTTACAGCGCTTAGACAAAAATCTAGCGGCGGGTTTACGTTTATTGCAATGGCGCGAACCGAACTGGCCGGGCGGGGTCGCTGCGCCCTCTTTACATCAAGCAATGGTTGCTGTGCTCGCTCGTTGCCGCGCGGCTGGGGCGCGTGTACTTGTCAACAGCATCCATCCAGCCTCTTGGTGGGAGCAGGCGGATGGGGTGCATCTGCGCTCGACCGACGCCGCCAGCTTGTCGGTGCGCCCCGCTCTTGCTGAAGGCGCGTTAGTTGGGGTGTCGACCCACAACCTTGCAGAACTCACTCAAGCGCGTAAGTTAGATGCCGATTTTGCGGTGCTAGGCCCCGTGTTACCCACGCCCTCTCACCCAGGCGTACTCGGGATGGGCTGGGAAGGCTTTGCCGAACTCAATGCACAAGCAGAGCTGCCGGTCTATGCACTAGGCGGTCAGTCTGCCTCAACCCTTGAGCTAGTCCGCTCGGTTGGTGGGCACGGTTTTGCTGGGATTCGAGGTTGGATTACCTGAGTCGTCGACACGCTTAAGCTCTTCTGCTGACCAGCCACCGCCAAGCGCCGCAATCAGGCGCAGGCTCGCAGCAAACCGATTGCCAACCAGCGTAATGTAAGTGCTCTCATTGTTCAGGGCTGTCGTTTCAAGCACCGCAACGCTTAAGTAGTCAATCAAGCCTTGATCGTATTGATTTCTGGCGAGTTTGAGCGACAACCGGGCAGCCTCCACAGCCAGACGCTGCACCACTTCTTCTTGCTCAAAGACACGCATCTGAATCATGGCGTTTTCAACTTCTTGCAAGGCATTCAACACCGTTTGTCGGTAGATGGCTGTCTGCAAATCAAACTGCGCTTGGGCCTGTGCAATCTGAGCTTGCCGCGCACCGCCGTCAAAGATTAACGCCGCCAGTTGGGGGCCCAACGACCAAAACTGCGCCGGCGCACTGAACCATTGCGTGAAGTAATTACTGCGAAAGCCAGTATTGGCATTTAGCGTCAGGCTTGGAAACCACGCTGCCGTGGCCACCCCAATCAAAGCATTGGCCGAAGCAGCACGCCGCTCGTCTGCCGAAATATCGGGACGCCGTTCAAGCAATTCGGAAGGCAAGCCAACCGGAACCTTAGGCGGCACGAGCGGCACAGGTTGTACCGCAATCGAAAAGGTCGAGGGTGCACGTCCCAGCAAAACCGCCACAGCATTTTCAGCGATTGCCCGCTGCTGCTCGAGGTCAATTAACTGCGCCCGGGTACTCTCAAGTTGGGTGCGAGCCACCGCAACGTCAGCCTGACCCGAAATGCCCGCGTTGTAACGATTTTCAGTCAGCTTGAGGGCCCGTTCGTACGACAC
>CAIZGG010000266.1 GCA_903932425.1 uncultured beta proteobacterium
ATGCACTCTTGTTTCGTATCGCTTCAGGCGAGATGCTCGGCAAGGATCAGCCTGTCATCTTGCAGCTGCTTGAAATCCCTGACGAGAAAGCACAAAAAGCCCTGAAGGGCGTCATGATGGAACTCGACGATTGCGCGTTCCCCTTGCTACAGTCAATGACTGCCCATGGCGACCCACGTGAAGCGTTTAAAGATGTCGAAGTGGCACTGCTGGTGGGCTCACGTCCTCGCGGCCCCGGCATGGAGCGCGCTGACTTGCTCGCCGTGAATGCTGCGATCTTTACCGCACAGGGCAAAGCCTTAAATGAAGTGGCGCATCGCAATGTCAAAGTATTGGTCGTCGGCAATCCTGCCAACACCAATGCTTACATCGCCATGAAATCGGCCCCAGACCTGCCAGCTAAAAACTTTACCGCAATGCTGCGTCTTGACCATAACCGCGCGTTGTCACAACTGGCTGCAAAAATGGGCAAACCAGTCGCAGACATTCAAAAATTAGCGGTCTGGGGTAACCATTCGCCCACGATGTACGCTGACTACCGCTTTGCAACGATCGGCGGCCAAAGCGTCGAAAAACTCATCAATGACCCCGTCTGGAATCGTGATGTGTTCTTGCCCACCGTCGGTAAGCGTGGTGCCGCGATCATTGAAGCGCGTGGTTTGTCGTCTGCAGCCTCGGCTGCCAACGCAGCAATCGATCACATTCGTGACTGGGTGCTAGGTACAAACGGTAAGTGGGTCACCATGGGCGTTGCGTCAGATGGTAGCTACGGCATCCCAGAAGGCACCATGTACGGCGTGCCCGTCACCTGCCAAGGTGGCGAATATCAACGTGTGACTGGCCTCGAAATCGATGCTTTCTCGCGCGAGCGCATGGACTTAACTTTAAAAGAGCTGATCGAAGAACGCGACGCCGTTGCACATCTGCTCAAGTAATTTTTTATGTTCGTATAAAAATGAACCCTCACAGACACTGTCTGGCGGGTTCATTTTTTTTATCTGTTTTCGGAGAAAAAAATGTCTAAACAAGCGACCGCCGGTGAGCGTTTTCGTGCAGCCTTAGCGTCTGAACAGCCGCTACAAATCATTGGTGCAATCAATGCACACCACGCCTTATTAGCCAAGCGCGCCGGCTTCAAAGCGATTTACCTCTCAGGTGGCGGCGTTGCCGCGGGTTCTTTAGGTTTGCCCGACCTTGGCATCAACACACTTGACGACGTGCTTACTGACGTGCGCCGGATCACCGATGTTTGCGACACACCTCTGATCGTTGATATTGATACCGGCTTCGGCCCCTCGGCCTTTAATATCGGTCGCACCATTCAAAGCCTCACCAAATTCGGTGCTGCTGGCTGTCACATTGAAGACCAGGTTGGTGCCAAGCGCTGTGGCCATCGCCCAGGAAAAGAAATCGTCTCGACCGAAGAGATGCGTGATCGTGTCAAAGCTGCGGTCGATGCTCGCACCGACGACAGCTTTTACATCATTGCACGTACCGATGCGATCGCCTCCCACGGCGTAGACGCTGCGATTGAACGCGCCTTAGCCTGCATTGAGGCTGGTGCCGATGCGATTTTTGCCGAAGCGGCTTACGACCTCGGGACCTTTGAGAAATTTGCCAAGGCGGCTGGTGTGCCCTTGTTGGCAAATATCACTGAGTTTGGCAAAACGCCTTTGTTCAGCGTTGAAGAATTAAAATCTGCTGGTGTTGGCATGGTGTTGTATCCCCTGTCAGCGTTTCGTGCTGCAAATAAAGCCGCCGAAGCCGTCTATGAAGCCGTTCGTCGCGACGGACATCAACGCAACGTCATCGACATGATGCAAACACGCGACGAACTCTACGACCGTATCAATTACCACGAGTTTGAAGGCAAACTCGACGTGTTGTTCGCCCAAGGCAAATCGAAATAATCTGATTAAGGATCACCACCATGGCAACCGCTAAAAAATCTCCTGCAAAGAAAGTCGCAGCTCCTGCAGAAGCCGCACCTACGTTCAAACCTAAGAAATCAGTCGCCTTGTCGGGCGTGACTGCTGGTAACACCGCCTTGTGCACGGTTGGCCGCAGCGGCAATGACCTGCACTATCGTGGCTTCGATGTGCTCGATTTTGCAGACACCAGCGAATTTGAAGAGATCGCTCATTTGCTGATTCATGGCAAATTGCCCAACAAGGCTGAACTAGCCGCCTACAAAGAAAAACTGCGCACCCTACGTGGCTTACCCGCGCAACTACAGACTGTGCTCGAATCGCTTCCGGCCGCCAGTCATCCAATGGACGTGATGCGCACGGCGGCCTCAGCGCTTGGCTGCATGTTGCCCGAAAAAGAAGATCACAATATTCCTGATGCACGTGATATTGCCGATCGCTTAATGGCCAACCTTGGTTCAGCGCTGCTGTACTGGTACCACTATAGCCACAACGGTCGCATCATTGATGTGCAAACCGACGACGATTCAATCGGCGCACACTTCTTGCATCTTTTGCATGGCAAAAAGCCAAACGCCGACTGGGTACGTGCCATGCACACCTCGTTGAATTTGTACGCTGAACACGAATTCAATGCCTCGACCTTTACCTGCCGCGTGATTGCTGGCACAGGTTCAGATATGTACTCGGCGATTGCCGGCGGTATCGGTGCACTGCGCGGCCCCAAGCACGGCGGCGCCAACGAAGTGGCCTTCGAAGTGCAAAAGCGCTACGAGACACCTGACGAAGCCGAGGCCGATATTCGCGCACGCGTCGAAGCCAAACAAGTTGTCATTGGTTTTGGGCACCCTGTGTACACGATCGCTGATCCACGCAACAAGGTCATCAAAGACGTGGCATTACGCCTGTCAAAGAAAGCCGGCACGACCAAAATGTTTGACATCGCTGACCGCATCGAAGCTGTGATGTGGGACTCGAAAAAAATGTTTGCAAACCTTGACTGGTTTTCGGCCGTGTCGTATCACATGATGGGCGTACCGACTGCGATGTGTACACCACTGTTTGTGATCGCGCGGACTGCAGGCTGGGCAGCGCACATCATTGAGCAACGTATCGACAACAAGATCATTCGTCCTGCTGCAAACTACACCGGGCCCGATGATCAAAAATTTGTGCCGCTCGCACGTCGTAAGTAATAAGCAGCCAGTTAAACGGGCGAGAGGCTCGCCCGTTTAACTCATGTTGCTGTCAGCTTTTTCACTAACCTGTACATGCTTTTCTGCTTCATATCTGTTGCTTCTGCGAACCGTCTTCAGCACGAGAGGCCCCATTTGTACCGAAGAAAAACGTTTCGCCTTAGACCTTCTCTTTTGCCTTCGACCACTACCCGACTGAGTCCAAATGAATAGCGCACATCGCAAGCCACTGCCCGGAACCAAACTCGACTACTTTGATGCTCAGGCGGCCGTTGATGCCATCACGCCCGGCGCCTATAGCAAGCTGCCGTATACCTCGCGCGTGCTCGCCGAAAATCTGGTGCGTCGTTGCGATCCCGAGTTACTTACCGCCGCGCTCAAACAACTGATTGAACGCAAAAGCGACATGGATTTTCCGTGGTTTCCAGCGCGCGTGGTGTGTCATGACATTCTTGGGCAAACGGCTCTGGTTGACTTGGCCGGCCTGCGCGATGCGATCGCGGCACAGGGCGGCGATCCAGCGTTAGTCAATCCGGTGGTACCGACACAGTTAATCGTTGACCATTCGCTGGCTGTCGAATGCGGCGGCTTCGATCCAGACGCTTTTGCAAAAAACCGTGCGATCGAAGACCGACGCAACGAAGATCGGTTTCATTTTATTAACTGGACCAAAAAGACGTTTAAAAATGTGGATGTCATTCCTCCTGGAAACGGCATCATGCATCAGATCAATCTCGAGAGAATGTCGCCCGTCGTGCACGCTCTTGACGGCGTTGCGTTTCCAGATACGCTGGTCGGCACTGACAGCCACACGCCGCACGTTGACGCCTTAGGCGTCATTGCGATTGGCGTCGGTGGACTTGAAGCCGAGAGCGTGATGCTGGGTCGTGCCTCGTGGATGCGCCTGCCCGACATCATTGGCGTTGAACTGACTGGCAAACTCAACCCAGGCATCACTGCAACGGATCTGGTGTTGGCTCTGACAGAATTTTTACGTAACCAAAAAGTTGTTTCGTCGTACCTTGAGTTCTTTGGTGAAGGCGTGCCTCACCTGACGCTTGGCGACCGCGCGACCATCTCGAACATGACGCCCGAATATGGTGCAACGGCCGCGATGTTTTACATCGACCAACAAACCATCGACTATCTGCGTCTAACTGGCCGCGAAGATCATCAGATCAAACTCGTTGAAACCTATGCCAAGCAGACAGGTTTATGGGCCGATAGCCTGAAAGGTGCCGAATACGAACGTGTGTTGCGCTTTGATCTTTCAAGCGTGGTACGAAATATTGCGGGCCCATCCAATCCACATCGTCGGGTGCCCACCTCAGAGCTTGCCGCAAAAGGAATATCAGGCAAGGTAGAAAACGAACCTGGCTTAATGCCAGATGGTGCGGTCATCATTGCCGCCATCACCAGCTGCACCAACACGAGCAACCCGCGTAACGTGATTGCCGCTGGCCTATTGGCACGCAATGCCAATGCGCGTGGTCTAACACGTAAGCCGTGGGTCAAGTCATCGCTCGCACCTGGCTCAAAAACGGTTGAACTCTACCTGCAAGAAGCCAAGCTTCTCACCGAACTCGAAGCGCTAGGCTTTGGCATTGTGGCGTTCGCCTGCACGACCTGTAACGGCATGAGTGGCGCCTTAGATCCAGTGATCCAGCAAGAGATCATTGACAGAGACTTGTATGCGACCGCAGTGCTGTCAGGCAACCGAAACTTCGATGGCCGCATTCACCCCTATGCCAAACAGGCCTTCTTAGCGTCGCCACCCCTGGTCGTGGCCTACGCCATTGCCGGCACGATCAGATTTGATATTGAAAAAGATGTGCTGGGTATCGATAAAGATGGCAAGCCGGTCACCTTGAAAGACCTGTGGCCCTCAGACGAAGAAGTGGATGCCATCGTCAACTCAAGTGTCAAGCCTGAACAATTTCGTAAAGTCTACGAACCGATGTTTGCCGCAAGCGTTGACACCGGCGAAAAGCTCAGCCCGTTGTATGACTGGCGGCCTCAAAGCACGTATATTCGTCGCCCGCCCTACTGGGAAGGCGCACTGGCGGGCGAACGCACACTCAAAGGCATGCGTCCTTTGGCTGTGCTCGGTGACAACATCACCACAGATCACCTTTCCCCCTCAAACGCCATCATGCTTGACAGTGCCTCTGGCGAATATCTGGCAAAAATGGGCGTCCCCGAAGAAGACTTCAACTCATACGCCACACATCGCGGCGACCACTTGACCGCTCAGCGCGCAACCTTTGCTAACCCCAAACTGCTCAATGAAATGGTGCTTGAAAACGGTAAGGTGAAGCAAGGTTCATTGGCTCGTATTGAGCCTGAAGGCAAAGTCACACGCATGTGGGAGGCAATAGAAACCTACATGAACCGTCAGCAACCCCTCATCATTGTGGCGGGCGCAGATTATGGCCAAGGCTCTTCGCGTGACTGGGCCGCTAAAGGTGTTCGTCTGGCTGGGGTTGAGGCCATTGTGGCAGAGGGCTTCGAGCGTATCCATCGCACCAACTTAGTGGGTATGGGTGTCTTACCGCTTGAGTTCAAAGCGGGCGTCAACCGCCTAACGCTTGG
>CAIZGG010000267.1 GCA_903932425.1 uncultured beta proteobacterium
GTGGGCGAGGGGGCAAAACGCGTGCGTACCGGAGTTGAAGCAGAGGTCATAGGTGGTCAAATAAAAATTTATAAAGCAAAGAAAAAATATTGAAGCCCAAAGCGCTAAGCCGTCAGAAGCAACCAGTCAGAAGCAAATGATCAGAAGCAAACAATCAGAAGCAAATCATCAGAAGCAAATCATCAGAAGCAAATCATCAGAAGCAAATCATCAGAAGCAAACGGTCAGAGGCAAACAATCAGAAGGAAATTATCCGAGCTGTGATACCGAAGTTAATTTGATAAAAATCTAGATCAAAACGCTTTGTAAAAACTGTGAAATATCGGCGATCTCTTCGGCGCAAACAGAGTGCGGCATTGGGTAGGTGTGCCACTGCACGTTGTAGCCAAGCTCTTGAAGCTTGGCGCGCGAAACTTCAGCTCGTTCTGGGGCGACTACTGGGTCGTAGGTGCCATGTGCTAAAAAAATCGGTGTCTTAAGGTTTGCCGTATGGTGCTCGACTTGTGCCAAATCGCCAAGGGGCAAATAGCCAGATAAGCCCATCAAGCCTGCGAGTTTAAAGGGCACCCGGATGCCGGTGTGTAGGGTCATGGCGCAGCCTTGCGAAAAACCAGCCAGCACAATATTGGCGCTTGGCACGCCGCGAGCGTTTTCGCGGGCAATCAAAGCCAATATCGCTTGCTCAGAGGCACGAATACCCGCCTCATCTTCACGCTTGACCAGTTGCGGGGTCAAAATGTCGTACCACGACCGCATTGCCATACCGCCGTTAATCGTTACAGGCTGAATGGTTGCGTGGGGAAACACAAAGCGCACAGCTTTGTCAGCCGGCAGGCGCAGTTCTGGCACGATGGGCGCAAAATCGTGGCCATCCGCACCCAAGCCATGCAGCCAAATTACGCTATGGGTTGGCGCTGGGCCTGTTTCGTGCTCAACGCACTCAAGCAAATTGTTGTCGATCATGGTGCGGCGTCTGGATCCTGTAGTGTTTTAAGCGCCTGAAATAATGCGCGGTAGTGTTTGCGTAAGGGATCTTGCCCTGGACGCAGGTTTTCGTTTGCAGCGGCTTCTTTGCGCCCCTCGCGTATCAATGTACGCAAATGCTGGATATCAGCCTGAGGGAATTTTTGTAAAAGTACGGTGAAGGCGGCATCGTCTTTCAGCAGACGGTCACGCAGTGCTTCAAGGCGATGCATGGCTTGGGTCTGCTCGCGAGAGCCGTTTTTCCAGGTGTCGAGCTGGTCTCGGATCTGATCGGCTGGTGCGTCGCGCATCAATTTGCCAACAAAGTGGATTTGCCGCCTTAAGCCTTCGCGGGCTGTGGTGCGTTGCGCTAAGCGAATGGCCTCGTAAAGTCGCTCAGAGAGCGGCAATTGCTTAAGGCGTTCGGGAGAGAGCTCGACGAGCTCGCGCCCGAGGTCGACCAAGGCAAGCATTTCGCGCTTGACCTGCGATTTGCTGGGGCCGTCATAAATTGAGTCGGGCGAGTCTTCTTGGGTTTCAGGTAAATCAGTCATCATGGGGCTATCATAAAGCCTCACGCGAATGGACCCCTAATGGCTACTTCAATTTCTTTTCTTCCAATTGCCGAAAATCGCCCGATTTTCGAAGATTTAGTGACTCAAGCGCTTAAACATGCCAAAAGTTTAGGTGCAAGCGATGCTGCGGCTGAGGTGTCTGAGGCCCAAGGGCTGGCAGTCTCGGTGCGTAAAGGTCAGGTCGAGACGGTCGAACAAACGCGCGATCGTTCGATGGATATTACGGTATTTGCCGGGCAGAGACGTGGCTCTGCCTCGACCTCTGACTTTTCACCAGCAGCCATGCGCCAAACGGTTGAGGCGGCGTGGCACATTGCGCGCTACACCGCAGAGGATCCGTCTGCAGGCTTGCCCGAGGCTGACCTACTGGCTAAAGACGTTAAGCACACTTTGCAGTTGCACCACCCGTGGGCGGTGAGTGTGGCGCAGGCCACTGAGCTTGCCATTACTGCCGAGCGCGCGGCGCTAGATACGGATAAACGCATTACGAATACTGAAGGTGCGGGCGTTGATACGCACGAAGGTCACTTTGTGTTGGGCAATACCCGCGGCTTTCTGGATGGTTATGCCTATTCACGCCATGGTTTGTCAGTTGCGCCTATCGCTGGCCGTGGGCAGTCAATGCAGCGTGATTACTGGTACACCAGCGATCGTCGCGCGAATCGACTCGCGGATCCGGCTGCCGTTGGGCGCTACGCAGCCGAGCGCGCCCTGTCTCGCCTGAGTGCGCGCCGTATCCCGACAGGACATTTTCCGGTTCTGTTTGAGGCGCCCCTGGCCCTAGGCTTGGTTGGTGCGTTGACGCAGGCCATAAGCGGAGGGTCGCTCTATCGCAAGGTGAGTTTTCTGGTCGATGCGCTGGGAAAAGAGATTTTTCCAAAGCATCTTTCTATTACCGAAGACCCTCACATCAAAGGCGCGATGGGGAGTTCGCCTTTTGATGAAGAAGGTGTGCGTACTCAGCCCCGTGATCTGGTGCGTGACGGCGTATTGCAGGGCTATTTGTTGTCGACCTATACGGCACGCAAGCTTGGTATGACGACAACCGGTAATGCGGGCGGCTCGCACAACCTTTCGCTCACCTCAAGCCAGACGCGGCGTAAAGACGATTTGCCCGCGATGTTACGCAAGATGGGCACGGGTTTACTGGTGACCGAACTCATTGGGCAAGGTGTTAATTACTTGACGGGCGATTACTCAAGAGGGGCGTTTGGTTATTGGGTAAAAGATGGTCAGATTCAGCACGCCGTGCAAGAAGTCACCATTGCAGGCAACCTGAAAGACATGTTTGCGCAAATTGTGGCTGTGGGTGCAGACACCATAACGCGGGGTAGCAAAACGACCGGCTCGATTTTGATTGAAAACATGGCGATCGCGGGCACCTAAGTCGTGTTCCCGGCGCCCCGCTCGATGGACCGACGTTCGCGCAGATCAAGTGGCCACCTTCAATTTGTCAACCGCAGCGAGCTCGGTGACGGCCCGCCAGCTTGTTCGTCAGCTTTCATCTTGGCTGAAACATACACGGGCAAACACCTATAACGCGAGAGTTTTAGCAAGAAGTCAGCGGTGTAATATTCAAGGTTCTGAGCCCCTGAACCGGCTCAAATCATTTTCAGGAGACTTCGAATGCAACGTCGTTCGTTTTTAAAGAAAGCCAGCCTTGGGGCTGTTGCCGGGAGCGCCGCAGTCGCTGCCCCCGTTTTTGCGCAAGACGCGCCCACGCTGAACTGGCGCCTGGCTTCGAGCTTTCCTAAAAGCCTTGACACCCTTTTTGGTACGGCCGAGCTGTTTGCCAAGTACTTGGCAGAAATGTCGGGTGGCAAGTTCTCGGTGCGTACTTTTGCTGCAGGCGAGATCGTTCCCCCGCTGCAAGTGCTTGATGCTGTTCAAAAAAATACGGTTGAGATGGGTAACTCAAGTGGTTACTACTACATCGGTAAAGACCCAGCCCTGTCGTTTGATACGGCGGTGCCCTTTGGCTTAAATGCCCGCCAAATGAACGCCTGGATGTGGGAAGGCGACGGTATGAAACTCACGCGCGGAGTCTACAAAGATTACAGCATCGTGAACTTTCCGTTAGGCAATACCGGTACACAAATGGGTGGCTGGTATCGTAAAGAGATCAAAACCGTCGAAGACCTCAAAGGCCTCAAAATGCGTATCGCTGGCTTTGCCGGCGAAATTTTGACCCGCCTGGGTGGCATTCCACAACAGTTAGCGGGTGGGGATATTTACCCAGCGCTCGAAAAAGGCACAATTGACGCCGCTGAGTGGGTGGGCCCGTATGACGACGAAAAGATGGGTTTCGCCAAGGTTGCGAAATACTATTACTACCCCGGTTGGTGGGAAGGCGGTGCGCAGACTGCGCTGTATGTCAATCAAGGCGAATACGAAAAGTTGCCTAAGGGCTATCAGGCGATGATTGATGCGGCTAGTCGTGCATGTACGCTGACCATGACAGCTCGCTATGACAACCTGAATGCACAGGCATTGAAGCGTTTGTTGTCACAAGGTACCTTGCTGCGCGCTTTCCCACGCGCCGTGATGGATGCTTGCTGGGATGTATCGAATAAGGTTTACGCTGAGTATTCAGCCAAGAGCCCACGTTTTAAGGCAATTCACGACAATTACATGGGCTATCGTGACCAGCTCGTGCCATGGTTTAGACTGGCTGAGGCTTCGTACGATCAGTACGTGGGCGCAGCGCTTTCACGCCAAAAATAAGTGTTTTAGTCTGTGGTTTTTGCCCCGCCAGCCTGATTTGGGCGGGGTTTTAAGCAAAAAGGGTGCAAGCCATTTGGCCAGCACCCTTTTTTTATTGTAGAATCAAAGGCTTTCCTCCAATAACTGGGCTGGCGCACGGGCGGGTTACACGCTTTGGCAAAATCTAAAACGTTATTTGAGGGCCCGTCTGGGATGGTCCCGGGCAGGTATTTTTAGGATCCAATCATGAAGACATTTGTGGCTAAGCCGCATGAAGTCCAACGTGGCTGGTTCGTGATTGACGCGAAGGGCAA
>CAIZGG010000268.1 GCA_903932425.1 uncultured beta proteobacterium
AGCCCCATCGTTTGACGCGTGCCGTTGATGATCATGATGATGGCTGCAGCTGTCAGCGTCACCACCAAAACGTCGCGTTGTTTAAACGTTTGAAAAAAGCTCATGGGTTGCCCTAAAAATATTGCTCTTCGTCATGTCAGACACTGTACCAAGAAGCTCACTTGAGCGTTTAGTCAGACCTCAGCAAAACTTGACAAAAGCACGCAACCCCTCGTGAACAAAGCAAAATCCATGAAAACAGAGCAATAAATGCCGAGGCAGGCTAGAATAGAGGGCTTTTTTAACATTTACCGATTTACCGGAGCTTTAAGTCATGAAAACCGCACAAGAGTTGCGCGTCGGCAACGTAGTCATGGTCGGCAAAGATGCCGTCGTCGTGCAGCGCGCTGAATACAGCAAGTCAGGTCGCAACGCCTCAGTCGTGAAGCTTAAGTTAAAAAACTTGCTCACAGGTACCGGTAGCGAAACCGTTTCAAAAGCCGACGAAAAATACGACGTGATCACGCTTGATCGCAAAGAGTGCACCTACTCATATTTTGCTGACCCAATGTATGTATTTATGGACGCCGATTTCAACCAGTACGAAATCGAAGCAGACAGCATGGGCGACGCACTGTTCTATCTTGAAGAAGGCATGCCTGTTGAAGCCGTTTTCTATGACGGTCGCGCCATCTCGATCGAACTGCCCACCATGGTCGTTCGTGAAATCGTTTACACCGAACCCGCAGTGCGTGGCGACACCTCAGGCAAGGTCATGAAGCCTGCAAAAATCAACACTGGCCACGAACTCCCCGTGCCCTTGTTTTGCGCAATTGGCGACAAAATTGAGATCGACACACGCACCGGTGAATACCGCAGCCGCGTGATGTAAGTCATGACAGCTTAAGTAAAAAGGCCCAACACTGTTGGGCCTTTTTATTGCGCGCCGGGTACGGGTTTGTAGTGTTCAAACACCGCATACTTTTCAAGAATATGCTTTTGAAAGTCTTGCCCGATCTCGTCCCATACCAAGACATCAACACTGAAGGGTAACGAACTTTCGTCAAGGGCTTCTTTCAGTTCAGACACGACCGCGCTTTGCGTGTCCTTCGAAAAAACCACCAGATCTAAATCTGAATCAGATCTGAAGTTACCTTTCACGCGTGAGCCAAACGCCCAAACCAAAACATCGGGCAAGTATTGGTCAAATAGCGCCGACAGGAGTTTCCGTTGCGCAGTCGAGATGTGAATCGTCGAACTCACGACCACGCTTCTCCGGTCATCACGGTATATAGTGCGCGCGTATCTTTTAAAAATCCGTGTAATCGCGCAATACATTGCTGCGCCTTATCGCCATCGTAATCATGAGCGGTATTCGTTCGCGTATCGGCGTAAACCAACCAGGCCTCTATCGAATCAGCAAGTAACTTATTTTCATTGGCTAAGCGAAATACCGGTTTTGGACTATTCGGAACCTCTGGCGCACCCAACACTTCAATTAAGTAGCGCTTCAGTATCTTCCAAGTGCAGTCATAGCAAATCTCAAATCGTTGAATGCAAGACTCAACAATCGCCTCTTTATTTAATACGCTCAAATTGGGCTGATTATGACTATCTAAATAGTTAGCATATTGCAACTCGAGATGAGACAGCGATTTCTTTAATTTGCTGTAATCAATCATGAAAAACACCTCGACTCAACTATTTGACGGAATGTGTAACAACTCTGTCCGAGTAGGAAAAGAGTATTGAGGATCGGCCTGACCTAAAGAAGTTAGTACTGGAATGATAACTTTTTGTACATCATACTGGTTAGGACTTACTCAGTCAGCTCGTCTGACGCTCAAGATCGTTCAGCCAGCGTACGGCGTATTCTCGATCGGGCCCACACATCTCTAGCGAAGGTTGTAAACCGCCGCAGAAGGCCGGTCGCTCGGGATGACCGAAGATCGCACAGCGATTGTCTGGCAAGAGCTGCGCGCAACGCACCCCAGCAGGTTTACCCTGAGGCATACCTGGGATAGGGCTGGTAATCGAGGGCGCGATACAGCAGGCACCGCAATCGGGGCGGCAGTTTACTTCGCGATTTAAATCATGCGTAGCTTGCATCGTCACGAGGCTTAAAGGTGAAGAGAACACAGGCCGCTGCAAGAGCATTCGTCAGTCGCATACAGTGTTTGGAGGCATTCGCACACTCACTGCAGGCGATCGGTATCCAGAAAATCTGGCAAGGCAACGACTGCGATACCTTCTTCGGCTAAGGCTTCGCGTTCTTCGCGGGTCGCGGTGCCACGAATGGGGCGTTCGTCAGATTCACCCTCGTGGATACGACGCGCTTCATCGGCGAAACGATCACCGACGTTTTCGGTTTTGCTCACAAACTCGCGCATCTGCTGCATGACAGCAGCTTGCATTTGCATCAGCGCTGCAGCCTCAGGATTAGCGGCAATCAAGTTACGCGAGGTTTCTTGTGCCGCGGCGGAGGCGTCTGCCGAGGCGTTAGATTCAAGGCGAGGCTGGTCAAAATGCCCGACATTGATCCGAGGCGCCGATAAGCGTTTCTCGATTTTGTCGTTTTGACAAAGCGGACAGCTGATCAAACCACGAGCTTGTTGCGAATCATAATCTTCGTGCGAGCTGAACCAGCCCTCAAAAAGATGACGATTACCGCATTCAAGATCGAAAACTTTGAGTCCCATAAGCCCTAAGTGGGGCTAAATGCCCGCAATTCAAGCCTCAAAGTATACCGGAGGCCACCCACTGCCCTCAGTCACCCGCACGCACCGACGCGATTGACCCTATTCTGGGACTTTTCCGCACCAGGAATCGACAGAAGTTTAGGGCGGGTAGGCTGTTAAGGTCTAGCGATCATAAAATTAAGCCTTGGCACTGCGGCCAAAAGCTCTTTGGTGACAGCATGCTCTGGGGACTGCAACACTTGCGCGGCAGAACCCAGCTCAACGATATAGCCCGCATCCATCACGGCAACCCGATCAGCGAAGTATTCGACTACTCCAAAATTATGCGTGATGAATAAATAGGCCATGCCCGTTTCGCGCTGCAGATCTTGTAAAAGATCCAGAATTTGAGCCTGGACCGACACATCCAAAGCCGAGGTGGGCTCATCAAGTATCAAAATTTTAGGTTCAACAGCGAGCGCGCGTGCAATCGCGATACGTTGGCGCTGTCCACCTGAAAATTCGTGCGGGTACCGCAACGCAGCGTTCGCTGGCAAACCGACACGCTCAAGCAGGTAGGCCATACGGCGCGCCTGCTCAGCTGCCGACCACTCTGGGCGAAGCGCAACGATACCTTCTTGCAAGATGGCACCAACTCGCATGCGCGGGTCGAGTGACGCAAAGGGGTCTTGAAACACAATTTGAACTTGACCGCGCAGGGCGTTGAGCGTGGCGCCAGAGGCTTGCAAAATATTACGGCCCTCAACGACGGCAGAACCTTTAATTAAAGCGCTGCCGTCTAACAACCTGAGCAAGGTTTTGGCAACAGTTGTCTTGCCGCAGCCAGAGCCCCCAACCAACGCGAGCGTTTCGTTGGCGTGAAGCGTAAAGCTGACCCCTTGCACAACCTTGTTGTAAGCCACGATCCGACGCAGCAGGCCTTTACGAATGGGGTAATGCACCTGCAGTTGGTCAACGTGCAACACCTCTGCCGTTTTAATATTGGGCCGCTCAGGGTGCGCGGCGCTTTCAGTGTGACCGCTCGACGTAACAGTGCTGATGATGCTCGGCGGCGCGAAGTCGGACTCACGGCCTTCACGCCCTTTCCCTTGCCCTTGCGCTGACAAGGCTCGCCCGCGTTTAGCAAACGTGGGGATCGCGTCAAACAACTCACGCGCGTACGGGTGCTTGGGCGCAATAAAAAACTGGTCAGCCGGTGCTGTTTCAACAATCTCGCCATGGCGCATCAGCGCGACCGTATCCGCCACATGACGCACGACTGCCAGATCATGGGTAATCAGCAACACCGCCATTCCCAACTCTTTTTGGATATCCGCCAGCAAAGCTAAGACTTGCGCCTGCACCGTCACATCAAGCGCTGTCGTGGGCTCGTCAGCGATCAATAACTCAGGTTCGGCCGCCAACGCAATCGCGATCATGATGCGCTGCTTTTGCCCGCCCGAAAACTGAAAAGGGTAATCATCGATGCGCACTTCGGGCTCGGGGATGCCGACTCGGCCTAGCCATTGCACAGCGCGCGCGCGGGCTTGCGCACCGCGTAAGGTCGTGTGTCGTTCAATCGGTTCAAGGATTTGGTCACCGATGCGCATGACCGGATTCAAACTTGTGCCAGGCTCTTGAAAGATCATGCCCACACGTGCACCCCGCACTGAACGCATCTCTGCTTCAGATAAGCGCGTCAAATCGGTATGTTGAAGTTCGATGCGTCCGGCCACCACGCGCAAGGCCTCGGGCAGCAAACGCATCAAGGCCATCGCCGTCATGCTTTTACCTGATCCCGACTCGCCGACTAAAGCAAAGGTCTCGCCGCGATGAATGGTCAGGGCTAAGGCGCTGACAGCGAAGCGGACTTGATCGTCTGTATCGAGAGCGATATCCAGGTCGGTGACGGTTAATACCGGAGGCGCGGGAGGTGTCGTTAATTTGCTAGCCGCAGCATTAGCACCCGAGCCTGAAGTTGAGCCTGAGCCTGTGGTTGAAATAGCAATTGAACTTGAGCGCAGAGGTCGTGCGCCCAATTTAAAACGCTTCGGTCTAAACGCTCTTGTCCTAGGATCAAACGCATCACGTACGGCATCCGAAAATAAATTGGCAGACAACACTAAGGCCAGCATGAACAAAAAGGCCGTCAACAAGTTCCACCAAATCATCGGATCGCGCGACATCTCAAGGCGGGCTTTCTCGATCATCGAACCAAACGAGTTCATGCTGGGATCGACACCGATCCCTAAGTAAGACAAGACGGCTTCGTACAGCACTAAGCCAGAAAATTGCAGCACAACAGTAATCAACACAATGTGCATGACGTTGGGTAACAGGTGACGAGCCATGATGCGCACATGCGAGATCCCAAACGCGCGGGCGGCTTGCACATATTCAAGTTCGCGCAGCTTCAAGGCCTCGGCGCGTAGCAAGCGACATAAAC